>CAYGAN010000318.1:0-3922 GCA_964347585.1 uncultured Planctomycetales bacterium
CGTCGTGGATCATCGGGAAGGGGACGTGCGGGAAACGTGTCGGCATAAAGGTGCCACAGGCACCGCTGGGTTCTCAGGTCGATCGCCACGACTTCGTTGCTTGCCTTCGAGCGCTATCTCGTGGCGCATCGCGACCCGCAAGGCACGTCTGCGAGCAACATGGCTAAGCACCAAAATGCTCGAACCATTATTACTTGTTACTCTCCCGCCGTCGCGAGGCTCGCGGACACAGGGACGGCCAGTCGGCCAGCTCGACCCGCCGTTAGTTGATCACGGTCATCTCCCAGTACACCGGAAGCCATACGTGAGCGACCTTCTTCACGCGGATCTCCCATCCCCGCCCGGTGTTCATCAGCTTGCCGTCTTCGCCCACCCCGGCGTTCGGTACGCCCTCGTTGAGCATGAACACCTTCAGGCCGTCTCCAGTCTCATCCTTGCGGTTCAGAAAGACATTCGGCGTGCTATTGGGCCCATGCGCGGCGTTGTATCGTTCAATCTGTTTCTGATTCATCGCGAGCACCACCCCGTCCACGCCGGTCAGCTCGATGCCGTCGAACACACTTGGAGTGTCGGTGCTGTCCCAAAGGCGGTTCGTGGTCCAGACGATCCGGGCGTTGGATGAGATCGGCCCGGTACGGGCGTGGTCAGAATCCAGTGAAGACGAGAGATATGTTGCATAGACATAGAAAACGTACTGAGCGATCTGCTGATCGTCTGACAGTTTGCGCTTAGGACCCATCAGCGGGTTACGGTCGTTTCCGTCGCAAAGCCCGTCGCCGTCCGTATCGACCTTTGTCGGATCAAGCAGCAGACCTCGCTCCGCATAGTCTGATAATCCGTCGCCGTCGTGGTCCCATGCCCGCGGTTTCGACACCGAGGCGGACCCGCTGCGTGCATCGTGCATCGTTCTCGGATACTTCGCTTGGGCATCGCGGTATGCCGCGGTGACGTGTTCGATGGCTGCCGGCTCGCCGCTCGCGCAGAGCAGGATGTGGGCGCGGAACCTGACCAGAGGCGCTTCATCTTCGTCATCCATGGCGTTGATAAGGAACTGTATCGCCTGGGGCGTTGGTTGCAGCGCCGCGACCGTTTTGAGCAACTGCACGCGCGGATCGGCCCATTCCAGATAGTGAGTCTTCTTGGGTGTCGCGCGCCACCGCTCGAGCAGCGCAGGCAGGGCTTCCGTCGCCTCGAGCCGAGCAATCGCCCGGATCTCGCCGGCGCCCTTGTGGGGCTCCTGGTACGATTTCAACCGATTCACCAGCAGCGCCACGAGCTCGGTACGAAAAGCGGGGTCACGTTCGAAGCAAGCCAAGACCCTCTCCTGCGCCTTGCGCTCGTCCTGCGAGGGATGCATTCGCCCCAGCAAACGCGCGGACTCCGTCACCGTCGGTTTCGACGCAGCAGCGCTACCGTACAGACACCCCACCAAGCCCACGAACGCGGCGCCCTTGCTCCATCGTATGTTCATCCCGGGCCTCCTCACCTATCGTGCTCGGAACCGCCGGCACCGACAAGCCGAGACAAGCAGCCTTCGGCGCGGCCCCCACTAGCCATGCTGCTCCCCCGTATAGACGCACTCGCCAGCGCCCCGTTTCGCGGAAAGCGCCCGGAACGTCCAACCCGCCAGGCCGCTGCTGCGATCACAGGCATAGGGACCTTGCTGCGGAGCACCTGTCCGCTCGTCAGGGCCCACCCAGCGGTTTCGGATCGGCCAGGAAGCGGTATTCGTGGGCGGCGAGCTTCAACTCCTGCCGCTTGCCGTCGGGGCCAGCGATCACAACCCCGACGGGGTCAGGCGACCAGTTGAACACCAGATTGTTGACCATACCGGCGATCGGTAAGTCCGCATCATAATCCAGATAGAAACGCACGCCTCGGCCCTGGAGCTGTTTACGGAGCGCCGTCCGTGAGGGCTTCTGGCCGGTGAACGGCAGAGAAAGCCAGCCGGGAAGCGAGCGCAGAGCAGCCAGCGTGCGTGCGGGCACGACTCGGTCGAGGTGATTGTCGGCCACGACAATGACCAACTCATACTGGTTGAGCGAGGTCGGGTCGGTCAGATCCGCTTCCGTGACCAGCTTGTACCGCAAGCCAAAGCTCTCGACGATCCCCACGTGCTTGCGGATGAACTCCAGCAGCGGCTCAGGCGGCAGGAAGGGCTGCTCGTTCGACCGGGCTGGGAAGCCGGCGCACGACCACGTGGGCAGGAACAGGGCCACGGTTGGCGCATAGCGTCGTACGCGCTTGGTTTCGTCGCACCGAATCAGGAACTTCGAGACCTTCGCGTAGATGTCCTTTTCCCACTGCGGCTCGGTGGCATAGACGCGACAGTACATTCCGTGATACGCGCCCCCGTGGGCCATCATGCGGACCTCGTCGCGACGCATGCAGGCTGCGGTGAAGTCCCATTTGCCCGCGTGCAGCCACGAGTCCTCCCAGCCTATCCCCGAGTCGATCAGCGTCCGCGCCACGTCGTATGTGGCGGCGGAGCCGGCGCTGCGATAGAAGTCCGCATTCGGCGTCGCACACCACGCACGGGCGTAGCTTTCCTTGCCAGCCGGAAGGTAGGCGTACAGGCCGATCGGTTTTCGCGTGGCCTTTTGCATGGCCGCGACCGCGCCGGCCTGGAACACCTTGCCGACGTACTCGTACCGGAAGCGCATGAAGTCGATGAACTCCTGCAACTGCCGCTGGGTGCTCGGCTGCGGGAGTTCGGTCAAAGGCTCAAGACCTCGCTTGCCGCGCCATTCGTTGAACTTCCCGAGCGCGTTGGACGAGTAGCCGGCCGAGACACTGCCCATCTGTTTCCATTCCGTGATGAAGTCGCCCGTGTAGAATCCGGTCTCGCCCTGATAACCCCAGCCAATGCAGAAACCGACGACCCGTTCGTCCTGGCCGTATCGCCCCGCCGCCCGAACACAGTAGTCGTTGAACTTCGCGACCTGGCCGTCATCGAAGACGTCGATCATGGAGTAGTTCGGGTTCTTGTCCCAAAGGTTCGCGATTCGCCGGCCCGTGTTCAGCACGTCGCCGACGCCTTCGGATTCCAGGAACCTCGGGTTCAGATGGATCAGCGTCTTGATGCCCAGCTTGTCGAGCCGGGCGACGGCCTCGTCCAGCTTCGTAAAGTCGATCTTCCCGCCGTTGTACGGACCGCAGAACCACATCCCGATGACGTCGAAGCCTTGCGTTGCGACGATCTCGAGCTCGGCGAAACTCGTCTCCCGGGGAAACGCGTACGGCAGGAACCCGTGGCGATAGTCGTGCAGCATTCTCATTGTGGCTGCGGGCGTGGCCGCCCAGGCCGCGTGCGAGACCAGTATCAACGTCGCGATCATTCTCACCCGTGCCCATTCGTTAGGGACATCCTAAACACCGCACGGCAAGGCGCCCCCAGTCGAACACGGCCCGGCGCTGCGGAATACGGTCGCTTGGGGAGGGGCCGTTCTTACCGCGCATATCTGGCTTCCCACGCTTCGGCCTCCGGGGTGAAGTACTGGATACGCTCCTTCTTGTACTCCCTTGTGCTCCACAGATCTCGGCGGTCGTGCACTCCGGTGGCGCGGCGGATCGCTTCAAGCACCTCGACGCATTGCTCACGGGTGCGGCCATGCACCATCGTATAGACGTTGTACGGCCAGTCGGTCCTTGACTTGCGCAGGTAGCAATGACTGACGGCCCGAAAGCTGGCCATGACTTGCGCGACTTCGTCGGCGCGGTCGGCTGGCACTTGCCAAACGGCCATGACGTTCGCCCGAAAGCCGGCCTCGCGGTGATGCAATACAGCACTGAACCGCCGCATCTGGCCGCGATCCAGGAACAGTCGGGCCGCCTCCAGCAATGCCTCGGTAGAGCACCCCGCCGCTTTGGCCAGCGCGTCGTACGGGCGCGGAATCAGCGGCAGGTCGAGCTGAAGCGCTCG
>CAYGAN010000319.1:0-3918 GCA_964347585.1 uncultured Planctomycetales bacterium
TGCTTAGGTTCTCGTCGGGCACGTTCGCAGCCAGGTCCGTCCTGCTCCATTCCTCATAGCTTGCCTGCGAGGCTGGGCGTCGTGAGCGCTCGACCTGAAAGGACGTAATTGTGAAGCCGGCCAAATGAGCAGCCGCCTTCGCCAGCCGCCAGCTCAAGGCTGAGATGTTTCTCGGGTCCGCTTGCGTCTGGCTCTCGGGCAGCAGGTCTCTCAACGCAAGTCGGCCTGATGGCTTGAGCACTCGGTGAAACTCGCTGATCGCGTCGATCGCATAGATGCCGAGCGCACTGAGTGTGGCGTCACTGACCACAAGATCGACGCTAGTCGACGCCACCGGCAGGTGGCGAATAGTCGCCTGGACAAACTCGACTCGTTGCTGAACGCCGGCACTTCGCAGGGCCGGCAAGGCCCACTCGCGCCAGGACGCCGGATCACAGTCCACCGTGATCAGTTTCCCTGCCGTCATCGCGTCAGCTACCTGCAAGGTCGCTTCGCCGGCGCCCGTCGCAGCATCCAGGATGAGAACGTCGCGGCGTTCAGCCAGCGCGGAGAGGCACCCCTGAACTTCAGCGAGAAACGTGCCTTCCAGAGCCACACGAGACTCCTGCAGATCTGCGGGCCGCCGAGCCACGCGCGCTGTTCGTTTGCTTGGCTGGCGTTCCGACTGCGCCGGCGGGCCGATCATACGCCGCACGATTGCCGTTAACAACTCGTCGTGGTGCTTTGCGAGGTCCCATCCCGCGGCGTTGCGAGCGGGAGGTTGTCGCCAAGGTGCGGTGGGAATATCCTGTGCCCGCTGCCGGACGGAGGTCGCGCCGATAGCGTTCGGCGCAGGTGATGGTCCTCTCTCAGGAGTGCTGACGTGAAGAAGCATATCGAACTCCCGTGTCTGCTGACGTTCGTGGGACTGACAGCAAGCCTGCCGAATACCGGCACTGCCACGGCCGGCGAGTCTGCACAGAACCTGGACGCCGTCGCCACGCCTCCCACGGAAGGTGCGAATCGCTTCTACGTATCGAACCGGGCTCCGCTCCTGGCGGATCCCTTGATCAAGTTGCCGATCGGCAGCATCCGGCCGGAGGGATGGCTCAGGCACCAGCTCTTGCTCATGAGCCGGGGCATGACCGGCCATCTGCCCGAGCTCAGCCAGTGGTGCAAGCGCGAGAACAGCGCGTGGATGAGCCCAAAGGGCCAGGGCGAACACGGATGGGAGGAGCTGCCGTATTGGCTGAAGGGCTTTGGCGACCTGGGCTATGTGCTCGGTGACGAGCGGATCATCAAGGAAGCCCGCGACTGGATCGAGGCGGCCCTGGCCAGCCAAGAGCCGGACGGGTACTTCGGCCCACGCCGAAACAAGCAGCAACACGATTGCTGGCCGAACATGATCATGCTCAACGTGCTGCAATCGTTCCACGAGGCCACCGGCGACAAGCGAGTGCTCCCGTTCATGAGCAAGTACTTCCGTTGGCAGATGGAGCTGCCGCGCGAGCACCTGCTGCCCGGCAGTTGGCAGAAGATCCGCGGCGGGGACAACCTCCAGAGCATCTACTGGCTCTACAACCGCACGGGCGAGCCGTGGCTCCTCGACGTGGCCAAGGTGATACACGAACGTACTGCCAACTGGACGGAAGGCGTGCCCAATTGGCATGGCGTGAACATCTGCCAGAGCTTTCGCGGGCCGGGGCAGTACTACCAACAGACCAGGGACGTCAGATACCTAGAGGCGGCAGAGCGGAATTACAGGACGGTCATGGATCTTTACGGGCAAGTTCCCGGCGGGATGTTCGGAGCGGATGAGAACTGCCGGCCGGGCTTCGGCGATCCGAGACAGGCGGCAGAGACGTGCTCCATTGTCGAGTTCATGCTCAGCAACGAGATGCTGCTGAAGATCACGGGCAAGGTCCTTTACGCCGACCGGTGCGAGGAGATTGCGTTCAATTCATTCCCGGCTTCGCAGACGCCGGACCTGAAGGCCCTGCACTACCTGACAGCCCCGAACATGGTCCAACTCGACCGTCAAAACAAAGCACCGGGGCTGCAAAACGGAGGCTGCATGCTCGCCTACAACCCTTGGGCGTATCGGTGCTGTCAGCACAACGTCTCGCACGGATGGCCCTACTATGCCGAGCATCTCTGGCTGGCTACGCGCGGCAACGGTCTGGTGGCTGTGCTGTACGCAGCCTGCCAGGTCAAGGCGAAGGTCGGCGACGGCGTGGAGATCGCGATTCAGGAAGAAACAGACTATCCGTTCGACGAGAAGGTTACGTTTCGGCTATCGAGTCCGCGGCCGGTGCGTTTCCCGCTCTTGCTGCGGATTCCGGGCTGGTGCGAAGCGGCAGGAATCTCGCTGAACGGTGAGCGACTTGCACTTCGCGGCAAAGCGCCCTGCTACTTCGCGATCGATCGGACGTGGAACACGGGCGACGTCGTGCAGCTCGAGCTGCCTATGAAGATCCGTGTGGCGGTCTGGAAGAAGAATAAGGACTCAGTCTCGGTCAGCCGCGGGCCGCTGACCTTCTCTCTAAAGATCGGCGAGAAGTGGGTCCGGTACGGCGGGACGGACAAGTGGCCGGCCTGGGAGGTCTATCCCACAACGCCCTGGAACTACGGGTTATTGATTGACATGAAGGACCCGGCCTCTTCGTTTCAGGTGGTCAAGAAGAAGGGCCCGCTGGCGGATCAGCCCTTCCAGCCGGAGCACGCTCCGATCGAACTGGTGGCCAAGGCCAAGCGGATCCCGAACTGGGAAATGGCGGGCGGACTGGTGGGCCTGCTTCAGCAGAGCCCGGTCCGATCGGATCAGCCGACCGGGACTGTTACTCTGATACCCATGGGCTGCGCGCGGCTGCGCATCAGCGCGTTTCCCACGATCGGCCGGGGGCCGGACGCGCACGAATGGACTCTCCCGCCGCCGCCGCGCCACACGGCCTCCTTCCAGCACGACGATATCCGAGCACTCAGCGACGGGAACGTGCCCAAAGGTTCAGGTGACCAGACGGTTCCTCGGTTTACGTGGTGGAACCATCTGGGCACGAAGGAATGGGTCACGTACAACTTCAAGGCTCCTCGGAAGGTGCGGTTCTCGGAGGTGTACTGGTTTGACGACACGGGCATCGGCCGGTGTCGCGTGCCGGCCTCGTGGAAGCTGTTCTGGAAGGACGGCAAGAAGTGGCGGCCTGTCGCGGGCGCTTCGGGGTATGGCACGCGCGCCGACACGTTCAACAAGGTGACGTTCGAGGCGGTCGAGACAACGTCACTGAGGATCGAGGTCCAGCTACAACCGGGGTTCTCCGGGGGGATTCTCGAGTGGCGCATCGGACGGTGACGCGGACAGCCAACACCGTTGCAGTGCTGCGACCAGGGCCGGCATTGTCATTCAGTTGAAAGAACGCATCGTTGCGCGACTCGGCGGCCTGCTGAGGAACGTACCAGTGATCCGTTATGTCGATTCAGTTGAGGGCATCGCCGCCACGCACCTGAACGGCTTCTTCGAAGGTTGGCCGAATCCACCTACGCCGCAGACACACCTGGAGATCCTCAAGAACAGCGACGAGGTCCTTCTGGCCGTGGACGATGGGAGCGGCAATGTCGTCGGCTTCATCACCGCCATCACGGACGGCGCCCTGAACGCCTACATACCACTCCTGGAGGTTCTCAAGCCCTACCGAAGTCAGGGCATTGGCACCGAGCTGACCCGACGCATGCTGGCCAAGCTTGGCGACCTGTACGCGGTTCACGTGCTTTGCGATCCGGAACTGCAGCCGTTCTATGCACGTTTCGGCATGAAGCCAATGAGTGCGATGATGATCCGGAGGATGGAGTGGCAGTCAGGCACTTGAGCCGACGGAACACTTGTCTTTTCCTGCAGGGAATGATGGGACCGGACGAGTCTATGACCCGGCAGTAGCGCGACCTGCC
>CAYGAN010000320.1:0-3911 GCA_964347585.1 uncultured Planctomycetales bacterium
CGAAGCACTGACCGAGTTACAGCCTGCCGAATGATCCACATATTGCGACAAGTTCAGCGTTGCGAGGGTGTTCTCGCAGTGTACGCCAGCCAACTCGCGGTACGCCCCGATCGGTCCTCTCGGTCAGCCTCATAACAGGTCCAGAACCTTGCGCGTGGCTGCAGGAAGCGCATAGCGAGCGAGGCGCGTGGGGAGAATCCACCTGATCTCGCCATAGTGTCGCGTCTTTGGCCGGCCTACGATGTTCGTGCAGCGATACACGTTCAGCGTGATCCTGAAGTGCGAATACGCGTGATTGATGGAAGCGATGCGCGAGCCGATTGCAGCCTCGATTCCGAGTTCTTCTGCGAGCTCGCGCGCCAGAGCCTGCTGGTGCGTCTCACCGGCACGGACCTTCCCTCCAGGCAGTTCCCACAACCCGCCCAGGAGGCTCCCGGAAGGTCGTTTGCCCAGAAGATAGCGTCCGTTTCTTTGAATCGCTGCAGCGACGATCTGGTAGTGCGGCACCGGCCTTCTTGCCCGACGCACCGGCAGCGACTCCTGCCGGCCATCCACGCGGGCCCGACAATACCTGCCCAGAGGGCACTGCCCGCAACGAGGCCCCTTCGGCGTGCATACGCGCGCGCCAAGTTCCATTAACGCCTGGTTGAACTGGCCCGGTGATCTCGCCGGTACGAGCGTTTCCGAGACCGACCACAGCAGAGACACCACGCGTGCATCGTCAATGCATTCCCCGATGTTGAGGACGCGAGTCAGCACCCTTTTCACGTTGCCATCCAGAACCGGTACGCGCTGGTCGAAAGCGATGCTGGCGACGGCACCGGCCGTGTAGCGGCCCACGCCCGGAAGCCGCTGCCACGCCTGCGCCGTCCTCGGGAAGCGCCCGTCGTTCTCGTGGACGATGATTCGAGCAGCCTTGAGCAGGTTCCGCGCCCGTGTGTAGTAACCGAGCCCTTCCCAGAGCTTCAGCACGCGGTCCTCATCCGCCTTGGCCAGACGTTCTACGGTCGGAAACGCCCTCACCAGCCGCTCGGAATACGGCACTGCGGTCTCGGCGCGCGTCTGCTGTAACAACACCTCGGCAAGCCAGATGCGATAAGGATCGCGCGTCCGGCGCCACGGGAAGTCTCTCGCGCTGCGTCGATACCACGCGAGTAGGGAACGACGCAACGGGCCGCGCACCTGGCTCAACCGCTTTACGGCCGACGCCTGTTTATCCCGTCCCATCAAGGTCCTCGAACTGCTCTCGATGCAGACATGCTTTCCCAGCCCACGGGGTGTTGCTCGTCAAGGCAGAATAGGTCCGCCCCTCTCGTCTTGTCAACGACCCTCGTTCATACAGGGCGGGTGACTCGAATTATCCCCAGCAGGACCGGTCAGCCAGAAGCGGCCGGCCCGCAGCAGGCCCACATCCTGGTGCCAGTGTGTGCCTCCCACGGCGGCGTCGCTTCTCAACAACATACCGCTGCAGGCCTAGTCACTTCATGGTCATGGTTAAAGTCCTTGCGCGGACAATTGCCAGAACCGACAAAATAGGGCACGACAACTTGAAGACCACGCACGGCACCAGAGCAGCGGTAGTCCCCGTTACCTTCACCGGCTGCGTCCGAGCCGACGGCTTGGCCATCTCATCCAGCCTTCCAGCTGGACGCAAGAAGCGTAACGATCACTGAACGAGCTGAGCCAGACCGTGTGACCACTCAACCTTCGCTTCCTAGTAGCAAGTAACACGTCGCCCATGTAAACTGTCGCCGAGTAGCGAAGGAAGTACCAACGTGGCTCGAACGTACCGCAGCGACGACTGGAACCGATACAAGATGGACTACCACGACCCGTTTCGCGAGCTCGAACCGCTGGAAGATGAAATCGCGGTCGTCGGGCAGGCGCTGGATGTGCTTCACGAAGCGGGAATCCTGCCTCACACGAGCTATGACCACAACAAGATGCTCGCGCACCGCCGGGCTGTGGCGGAGTCTTTCGATATTCCGTGGACGGCGATCACCCCCCGAATGCAGCGCCTGCTCTACGCCGTCAACGCCATCGTGCAGCCGCCGAATATGATCGCTGCCGGCGTGTTCTGCGGCAACACCTTCATCTCCAACGCCGGAGCTGCGGTTGGCCGTGGCGCGTGCTACGCGGCGCGAAACCTTATCGGGCTGGAGATCAATTGCCAGGAAGCTGAAAGAGCCGACCGGAACGTCAGGAAGATTGATCCCACCGGCGTTGCGCGTGTCGCGGCGGCGGATGCGGTACAGTTCGTTCGAGATTTCGCCGAGCAGATCGATCTGCTGTACCTGGACGCGGATGCAGCCGGATCACGTCAGCGTCGCAACCACCATGGCGCTGGGGGCCGCGGCAAAAAGATCTACCTGGACATCCTTGACGGCAGCTACGGGAAGATGCCGCCACGCAGTATCGTGCTGGCCCACAACAGTGTCAACGCGGCAGGGCAGCTGGACGAATATCTTGAGTTCGTGCGCGATCCCGCCAATTTCCGTGCCAGCGTCAACGTGATCTTCGATGCCGAGGGGCTCGAGGTGTCGGCTAAGTGATGCAAGCCAAGTGAGGCGCTACGAATATAGCTTATGTCGAAACGTAGGCCCCTTGGCTCACGCACATCCGGGTAGCGTGCTGCAACCCGTGTCGTGGAGGACACCACGGCCGCCGACAGTGACACCGTCGCATCGGAGATCGTTGCTCACTCGGTTGCGAGCATGCGTTTTTGCAGGGGCGAGGCATACGCGGTTACCACAGTACACCGTTCGATTCCTGCCGCCATAGCGGTCCTGGCCCGGGCAGGTATGAGCTGCTCGGGATTGCGATGGGGCGAGCATTTGCTCTGGACGTCTTTCGTGTCAAAGGCGGACGTCAGCACTGCTATACCGTCCCGGTCGTCTATCGTGAGCCGAACTGCCAAGGACCGGAGCTGAAGCCACGGGGGCAGGTGTACGGCAGTTACGTGGAACGGGTTCGTGCCGGCCTGGCGCACCGGCCCTGGATGGTCGATACGACGATCCACGATAAGTGGCGGGGCGAACCCACGGCGCACCTGCGCACACACGGGGGGTCTCCGAGGCCAGCGTCATGCTAGCGCTTGGCAAACCACGACTCGGCGACGACCGGCCGGAACGCTTGCCGTACATCTTTCTTAGTCGTACGAGTCGAGAAGATGATCTGGAGAGCGCTTTCATTGTTGCGTATGAGCCGTACAAAGATCAACCGTTCCTCCCGAAACACCCGCTATCGTACTAGGTCTCGAGCGATCACGTTCAGGTCGAGGTGAAGGTGGCTAAGGGGCGAAAGTATTACTTCACCGTGTGGGACGCCCCGGGGAGAATGACCCGCGTTGACGTAACCGACATGAACGAGGACGTGTCACGTAGTTTCGCCCCCGGACTCCCCGCGGGCGCGGGGGCGAGGCAGTCATGACCGGGTTGGCGGAGCCGTCAGCAACGTCCGGTGCTGTCGCTCCCGGGTGGTTGCCTGCGGATAATACTGACGCACAGGGCCCAACAGACGATTTCGCCGCTGATCCGCTCGTCTTGCCGCAGCTGATGCAAAGCTCGGGCAGGCCCTGCCAATCGTGCGAACATGGAAGGAAGCCGCGTGAACAGTCATGCGGCGTACTGGAGGGCGCGCGGAAAGCAGTGATCCGTAGTATTTTGGTGGCCAATGGCTTGCGGCGTCAGCAACGTTGTGGTATTATCCCCATGGGAGCGCGCTGGAGCTGGGACCGCGGGCGGGTTTGCCGCGGCAGCCGACGCCTGTGCGCTCGAGGTTGTTATCTGCGTAGCTTGATTTGTGTCCGCCCGCCAAGTCAATGGGCACGAGTCGACAGTACCTCTCATAGCACACGAAAAGACCAGCTATAGGCAGTCAAGGGTGAAGTAGAAGAATTTGCAGAGTTCGTT
>CAYGAN010000321.1:0-3904 GCA_964347585.1 uncultured Planctomycetales bacterium
TTCTTGCGCTCCGTGCAGCGCCGGCCGTTCTTATCAACATAGCTACAGCGATTCCCATCGCGCGCGCGAACGGCGCGCTTGACCGCTGCCGGGACGTGCCGCGATTTCGCCGACGCGTCGGTCTCCTCGAGGCTCTTCCGCGGGGCCTTTGTCTCGCCGTAGCGCCTGGCTTCGAGGCGCTCGAGCTTCTCGGTCACGGCGTCCTCGATAACGGCCGCTATTATGCCGAATCCCGGATTATGCCGAGTGGGAACGTTCCTGATCGGTTCCGGTCTCGCTCCTGGGCACGGCAAGTGCGGCGCTGGGCAACTCGCGCTGGGCAAGCTCTTGGGATGGCTGGGCCGAACCGCCAGTCCTTTGGGCGATGTTGGTTGGCGATCCTTCTGCCGGGAAAAGCCCTGCAATTGATACGGTTCTGGAGCCTGTCCGCGGGCGTTTACGTCGGCTTAGTGATTGACAAATTCGGCATAATTGGGCTGTCTTCTCCTTTTGGTGTTTCCCGCCAAGGAAAGGAGGAGACATGTTGGAGAAGTTTTACTCATGCCCTGCGGCATTGCGGCGATTACGGGATGGAGTGCTCGGGTCCCAGATCGACGCCTTTGCGGCCCTACTGTCCAAGTGTGGTTTTGCGAATTCGACCAGTAGAAAGAAGATCCTCCAAATTTCCCATCTGGGTGAGTGGCTTAAACGGCGACGAGGCGCATTAGATGGCTTAAACGAGCAGACGGTCACTGTATTCCTTAACGAGCGGCAAAACCACTTAAGTTCTTTTCACGGTGTCCGGTCAACCGTTGGCCAACTGCTAGATTACTTGTGTGAATCAGGCATCATTGCTCGCTCTGTTCCCGAGGTGGAAGACAACGCAATCCAGCACCTGGAGAATGAGTTTGAGCGGCACCTTGTGCAGGAACGAGGACTCTGCGAAGGAACGGTGATCAACCGCCGCTCCTTCGTCCTACGCTTTCTTCGCGAGCGCTTTGGAACCACCGATGCCGTCCAGTTAGACCGCTTAAGTCCATCTGATGTGACCTCGTTCGTTTTGCGTTACGCACACACCTTGAGCCACGCCCGATCCAAGCATATGGCCAGCGCGTTGCGCTCGTTCTTTCGCTTTCTCTATCTGCGTGGAGACATTGCCACTGACCTGGCCGTGTGCGTTCCCTCGGTGGCGGAATGGCGATTATCGGAAGTGGTGAGGTACCTGGAGCCGGAGGAGGTTGAGCTTCTTCTGAAGAGCTGCAATCGCAGTCAACCCATTGGCCAGCGGGATTACGCGATCCTACTCCTCCTGGCTCGCCTCGGTCTGCGTGCTGGGGAGGTGGTTGTCATGGTGCTCGATGATATCAACTGGGAAGCTGGCGAGCTCACCGTCCGAGGCAAGGGCGGTCGGCAGGAGCGACTTCCGCTCCCTCAGGACGTCGGAGAGGCTCTAAGCACTTATCTGTGCCATGGGCGGCCGCGCTGTGCGACGCGCCGGGTCTTCATCTGTATGCAAGCGCCGCATCGAGGTTTTGCGACATCGACGGCTGTTGGCGAAGTCGTGCGACGGGCCCTTGAGCGTGCGGGACTCAATCCCCCTCGCAAAGGTGCACATGTTCTGCGTCATAGCCTGGCCACTCGCATGCTTCGCGCAGGGGCATCTCTGGCAGAGATCGGTGAGGTCCTCCGCCATCGTCGCCCGAGCAGCACGGAAATCTACGCCAAAGTGGACCTTGAGGCATTGCGCGGCCTCGCACAGCCTTGGCCGGGAGGTAGGTCATGAGCGAGCTACGAACAGCTCTCGACGAATACCTTGCCCTCCGACGAAGCCTCGGTTTTAAGTTGCTTGGCCCCGGATCGTTGCTTCAAGACTTCGTGTGTTTCGCTGAGCAGGAGGGCTCTTCCTTCATCACGACGGATCTGGCTTTGCGCTGGGCCCAGCAGTCCTCTAACGCTCAACCGGCCCAATGGGCCAACCGCCTCGGGATGGTTCGACTCTTTGCCCAGTACCGCAGTGCCACGGACCCGCGAACCGAAATTCCCCCGCAGGGGCTGCTTCCCTACCGGTATCCCCGCAACGCGCCCTACATCTATAGCGACGAAGAGATCGAGAACCTCATCGATGCCGCTAAAGAGCTGCCGTCGCGCTCAGGTCTACGACCCTGGACCTTCTCGACATTGTTTGGACTGACCGCCGTGACTGGGATGCGAATCGGCGAGCCCATCGCCTTGAACCGTGAACATGTGGATCTATCTCGAGGTGAGCTCTTCATCCACCGGACGAAGTTCGGCAAATCTAGAGTGGTCCCAGTTCACCCATCCACGCAGAAAATACTGCAAGAATACGCGGACCGAAGAGAGGCGATTTATCCGCGTCCAGAAACCCCAAGCTTCTTCCTCTCCGAACGAGGGACCAGGCCGACTGACGGGATGGTGCGTTGGACGTTCGTCAAACTCTCTCACCAGATCGGCTTGAGACGCCCCTCCGACCGGGATGGTCCACGCCTTCAGGATTTTCGACACGCATTCGCTGTGCGGACCTTACTGCGTTGGTACCAGGCAGGGCTCGACGTCGAGCAGCATCTGCCCGAACTGTCCACCTATCTGGGTCATGTGCACGTGGCCGACACCTACTGGTACCTGTCGGCAACACCCGAGCTGCTGCAGTTGGCGGCCAAGCGCCAGCAGCGCATCCAAGGAGGTTCGCTGTGATGAAGACATGCGCTGATTTCCCCGGATTACTCGAAGCGTTTTTCACCGACCGCCTCATGAATCAACGACAGGCGAGCCCTCACACTATCGCGAGTTACCGGGATACCTTTCGTTTGCTGTTGCAGTTCGCGCAGCAACGTCTGGAAAAAGCCCCGTCAGAACTCGCCCTTGAGAATCTCGATGCTCCCTTCATTGGTGCGTTTCTTGACCACCTTGAAAAAGACCGCAGGAACTCCGCTCGCACACGCAATGTGCGCTTGGCGGCCATTCACTCGTTCTTTCGCTACGTCGCCCTGCAAGAGCCAACTCGCAGCGCAATGATCCAGCGCGTCTTAGCGATGCCGAGCAAGCGCTACGACTGTAAACCCCTCGAGTTTCTGACCCGAGTGGAGATCGACGCCGTCGTGGCCGCTCCCGATCTAGCAACCTGGTTTGGTCGTCGAGATCGAACTCTATTGCTCATCGATGCGCAGACCGGTCTGCGTGTTTCGGAGTTGATCGGCCTTCAGTGTCAAGACGCTGTCCTCGGGACTGGTGCTCATATCCGATGCCATGGCAAGGGTCGCAAGGACCGGTGCACACCATTGAGCGATGAAGCGGCGGCCGCCCTTCGTGAATGGCTCCGCGAACGCAACGGTAGCCCAACAGATCCGCTCTTCCCGAACTCCCGAGGTGGCCCACTCAGTCGCGACGCAGTCGAGTATCTGCTCGCGAAACACGTTGCGACAGCGCGACAAGAATGTCCGTCCCTAAGAAACAAGCACGTCTCCACGCATGTCCTCCGGCACTCCGCGGCCATGGATCTTCTCCTGCACGGTGCGGATCGCACCGTCATCGCCATGTGGCTTGGTCACGAGTCCGTGGACAGTACTCAAATCTATCTCCACGCCAATCTCGAGTTGAAACGAAAGGCGCTTGCCAAGGCGGCTCCTTTCGACTTGCGCTTGTCACGCTATCGTCCGGACGACCGCCTTTTGGCCTTTCTTAAGAGCCTCTGATTATGCCGAATTCCATTCCCCGAACCGCCCGCAGCCCGCCAGGTCCGAACCTCGACTCGGCATAATCCGGGATTCGGCATTATGGCGGTTATGCCGACTTCGGCATAACCGCCAGATCTCCATCTGGGATCGACGAACGCATGAGGGCCTGGAGACGTTCCAGCTTGTCGCGAAACTCGGCGCTTGCCGTAAACTGAATCTTGAAACGAGCAGGA
>CAYGAN010000322.1:0-3881 GCA_964347585.1 uncultured Planctomycetales bacterium
CCCCACCCTCGCTCCGCGAGGATGGGGCACCCGGCCGAAGCAAGGTACCGAGACGGCAATCTCGGTGCAGCCGCCGATGGGGATCCCAGTTCACTGGCGTAATCGCGTCGTGCGGACGGACGCGACTAAGGATAGACCTTTCCCATGAGGCGCGGGAAGGGGATGCTCTCGCGAATATGCTTGAGCCCACACAACCAAGCCAGCGTGCGTTCCACACCCAATCCGAACCCCCCGTGTGGAACGCTGCCGAGTCGCCGCAGATCGAGGTACCACTCATACTTGCTTCGAGGCAGGTTTTCCTCATCGATCCGAGCCAGCAGGGCCTCGTAGTGGTCCTCTCGCTGTGACCCGCCGATGATCTCGCCGTATCCTTCCGGGGCGAGCAGATCGAAGTTCAGAACGACGCGGGGATCGTGCGGATCCGCTTTCATGTAGAAGGCCTTGGCCTGTTTCGGATAGCGATGAACAACCACCGGCCCGTCGTGCAAGCGGGAGACGATCGTTTCGTCGGAACCGCCCAAGTCCTTGCCCCACTCAAAGTTCTGGGCCAGCTCCAAGTGGTGCGGGATGTTGTCGAGTTGCTCGATGAGCTCGGACCGTTCTTCCCGCACGGCCTGGAGGTCTTGCGCCAGCTTGTCCTTGGCACGTTCTTTGCGCGCCGCGGCGTGCTGGTTCTGGAGATCCTCGATTTGCCTGTCGATCCGGCGCACTCGTTCCCGATCAGCCTTCAAATCGCCGTCCAACAGCGCGCGTGTCTTCTCGCCCTTGAGCAGCTGCACCGCTTCGGCGTAGGAGAGTCTAACGAACGGCTTGGCCACGCCTTCGAGGGGGCGAACATCTCGCTCGAGCAGCTCCAGCTCCGGTCGGTGATCCGTCAAGACGCGGTGGACAATCGCGCAAACGAGGTCCTCTCCCAGAGCGACGAGATCATCCAACTCGGCGTAGGCGATTTCGGGCTCGACCATCCAGAATTCAGTCAGGTGGCGACGCGTTTTGGACCGTTCCGCCCGAAACGTCGGGCCGAAACAATAGACCTTCCCGTGCGACATGCACGCGGCTTCAAGGTAGAGCTGGCCGGTCTGGGCCAGATAGACCGGCTCGCCGAAGTAGTCAACCTCGAAGAGCGTGGCCGCGCCTTCGCCGGCGGACGGGGACAAGATCGGCGTGTCGATCAGGGTGAAGCCACGGTCATTGAAGAACCGCCGAATCGCATCGATCAGGGTGTGTCGCACTCGCATGACGGCGTGCTGCCGCCTGGACCGCAGCCACAGGTGGCGGTGCTGCATCAGGAAGTCGATGCCGTGCGCCTTCGGCGTGATGGGGTATTGCCGGCTCCTTTGGATGACCTGAAAGCCGGACAGTTGCAGTTCGAATCCGCCGACGGCGCGCGGTTCGGGGCGAACCGTTCCGGTAACGCGTAACGAAGATTCCTGCGGCAGATGCCTCGCCTCGTCGAAGCGAGCCGCGGTTTGCTCGCCGGCCTGCAAGACACACTGACACAGGCCGGTTCCGTCACGGACGATCAGGAAGGCGATCTTGCCACTGGCGCGCGAGTTATAGAGCCAGCCCTGCAGGGTCACCTCGCGGTCCACGTGGGCGTGCAAATCCTTGACAGTGACAATCTCGGCCATGGCCAGGTGTTTATAGATCGACCTGCGGGACCGTTCAACCGAATTTGCCTTTGGCGCCGACCCACGCCGCTGGTACAGTATAGCGGGTCGGCCGGGGCGCGAGACGCGAACGGTTGTGCGGCGTGGCGGGAACGTTGCTCCGGCCGCGCAAGAGACGAGCGCCGAATCGATACGAGCTGGCGATGCTTGGGGCCCCCGGCCAACTCGATAACGCCGGCGCTCGTATTGGGGTCCTTCAACCGGTCGTCGGGCGTTACTTACCGCGGTTGCCCGTGTGCCGGTCGAAGGAGACCCGTGTCCCCAAGAGTCTGGGCATAGCCAACGGATCGAAGCAGCCCGCGCGACCGGTCAAGTCGAGGTTGCGCGGCGCACGTGGCCGGAGCAGGGAGCATCGCTGCGACCCGAAGTCCGGCCATGCGGATGAATCATCCCAGCCTGCTCTGCAGTCTCCGCTCCCATCACAGGTTCCGCCCTCACGATCCATAAGAATTATAGGCCCGGTGAATGCGAAAAGTTCGGCTTGGCGCGCCGGCGGGGGCTCACGGCCGGGCGCTCGGGGCGTGTCCTGAGGAGCGTCGGACAGGCACGTAGCCGCAGCAGGGTTCTTCGGCCAGGAAGTCGCCGTATTGATAGAACGCCCGCGCGCGGCAACCCCCACAGACGTTGACGAATTCGCACTGCCCGCATTTACCGGACAGACAGGACGGATCGCGCAGTCGCGCAAAGAGCTCGCTGTCTTTCCAGATCCGCCCGAGTCCGGTGTGGACAACGTTACCTGCAGAGACCGGCAAGTACCCGCACGGGAAGACGTCGCCCTTGTGGGAGACGAAACAGACGGCCGTGCCCGCCAGGCAGCCTTTCGTGATTGCCGTCAGGCCGTCGGACTGCGCGCCGGGGGCACGACGATTCCGCGCCGGCGGGTGCAAGCCACGCTTACGCGATTCCTGCCGGACGATGCGGTAGTAATGCGGCGCGCAGGTGGCCTTGACGTGAAGCTCGGTCCTCAAACTGAGCTCAAACACCTCGTGCAGGAGCGTCTCGATCGCATCCGCGTCGAGCAACTGTTCGTCGGCGATCTGCTCCCCGCAGCCTACGGGGACGAGCAAAAAGTAATGCACCGCCTCGGCTCCTAGATGTTCAGCCAGACGTAGGACCGCGCCGAGCTGTGCGGCGTTGTGCCTGGCGATCGTGCAGTTGATCTGGGTGCTGACGCCGACCCCGCGGAGATTCCTCAGCCCGTCCATCGCACGCTCGAACGAGCCCGGAAGCTGACGCATCGCGTCGTGCGTGGTCGAGTCGGCCCCGTCCAGCGATACGCTGACCCGCTCAAAGCCTGCTCGCTTGATCGACTCGGCGAGCGGGCCGTCGATGAGCGTGCCGTTGCTGGCCAACGCCGTTCGCAGGCGGCGATCCCTGGCGAAGGCGGCTAGCTCGAAGATGTCCGGGCGCATCAGCGGCTCGCCGCCGGAGAAGACCAGGATCGCGCGTGCGAACGAAGCGATTTCCTCGATCATCGCACGAGCCTGCTCGGTGGTCAGGTCGCTCTTCGATAGCTCGCGCGAGACCTCAAGGCGCCGGCAATGAACGCATTCGAGATTGCACCCGGCAGTGGTCTCCCAAAAGACCAGACGAAGCTCCGGAACACTCACGGGAGTGAGCTCCTCAAGCTAGTGCGCCGCAAGACGCCCTGGGTTGCGGTGCATTTCCCCACATTGATCCTGCGTTCTCTGTGCAGCGCAGCGGGGCCGCACTATGATAATAATAGCAGCTGCCAACGTGGGTACCACGCGGGATGATTGACGTCAGTGCTTTGTATTGCGGATACGAGTCGCCGAGCACGCCGCATCGCTACGGGCGGCGGATCGGGCAGGCGGTGCCCGAACATCAGCGGATGGCGACGGCCCAGTCGGCTAAGAGCCGTCGGCCCGTTTTGGTTTGGAACATCACGCGGACCTGCAACCTGCGGTGCGTGCATTGCTACAGCGACAGCGAACCACAGAAGTATCCCGCGGAGCTGACCACCGACGAGGCGCATGCGGTCATCGACGATTTGGCTGACTTCCGCGTGCCGGCCATCCTCTTCTCAGGCGGCGAGCCGCTCGCCAGAGACGACATCTTCCAACTGGCCGAATACGCTCTAAACAGAAAGTTGCACGTGGTGCTGAGCACCAATGGCACGCTGATCACGGACGAGCTTGCCGCCCGGATCAGGCAGCTTCAATTCGCCTACGTCGGCATATCCCTGGACAG
>CAYGAN010000323.1:0-1454 GCA_964347585.1 uncultured Planctomycetales bacterium
CGACATCGGCGACGGTCTGCGGCAGGCTCATAGGAATCTGCCCTGAGGCCGCGCCGTTTGCTTCGGGCTCCGACTGGCTGAGAATCGGGATGTGCTCCGGGCGGATCTCGTCGCCGTCGCAGAACGCAAGCGCACGCTCAATGACGTGCTCGAGCTCGCGAACATTCCCCGGCCAATGATACGCCAGCAGCGCGTCGAGGGCGTGCGGAACCACCTTCGGCGCCGTTTGCGCGCCGGGCCCCCTCGCACTGAGATGCTTGTCAACGAAATGGTGCACCAGCAAGGGGATATCTTCCCGTCGATCCCGCAACGGCGGGATTGTCAGACAGATCACGTTGAGCCGGTAGTAAAGATCCTCTCTGAACTTGCCCGCCTCCACCAGGCTGCACAGATCTCGCTTTGTGGCGCAGATGAGGCGGACATCGACGCGGATCGGTTCTTCCCCGCCTACGCGCTCGAACTCCTGCTGTTCGATCGCCCGAAGGAGCTTTACCTGCAGCTCGCCGGGAATGTCATCCACTTCATCCAGGAACATCGCACCGCCGTCGGCCAGCTCGAACCTCCCGGCCTTTTGGCGGATCGCGCCGGTGAAGGCACCCTTTTCGTGTCCGAACAGCTCGCTTTCCAGCACGGTCGGCTGCAGGGCGGCGCAGCTCAGCTTGATCAGGGGCTGGTCGCGCCGGCGACTGTGTTGGTGGATGGCTTCGGCGGCCAGTTCCTTGCCCGTTCCGCTCTCACCGCAGATCAGGATCGTCCGATCGCTGTCGGCGATCGCGCGGATCTGATCGGATAGATGTCGCATGGCGTGACTGCGTCCGATCAGCCGTCCTATCGAGTCCCGCGGCGAGCCGTCTCGGCTGTGCCCATCCGACTGATAAGCCCGGATGCGCTCGAGCTTGGCCAGGAGCACGTCCGTCCCGAACGGCTTCGTGATGTAGTCATACGCGCCACGCTTCATGGCCGTGACAGCCGTATCTATGGTAGCGTACGCCGTCATGAGGATAACGTAAGCACCAGGCCGGCGCTGCTTGACATGCTCCAGGAGGGCAAGTCCGTCCGTTCCAGGCAGCTTCAGATCAGTTACCACGACGTCCACCGGGTGGGATTCCACCAGGCGCATCGCAGTCTGGGCCTCAGCCGCGTCGAAGACGGTGTAACCCGCTTCGGTCAAGTCCAGATGCAGCGTGACGCGTTTAAGAGGCTCGTCATCAACGACGAGGACGCATCCTTTTGACTCGTTGCGCATGCTCATTTCCCGGTCGCTCCAGCAGCGATTGGCTCGCCCCTCGGGACAGCACCTACGCTCTCCGTTGCCGCCGGCAGTTCGATGGTGAACGTCGTCCCCTTGGCCAGCTCGGTCTCCACGCGAACCTGCCCGCGATGAGCCTTGACGATCTTGGAGACGACCGCCAGCCCCAGCCCGGTTCCGTTGCCGCGCCCCTGGGTGCTGTAGA
>CAYGAN010000323.1:1464-3579 GCA_964347585.1 uncultured Planctomycetales bacterium
TCCGGTTCGTGGATCCGAACGGTCAGGCGACCTCCCTCGGGCATCGCATCCGTGGCGTTCAACATCAGGTTGATAAGTGCCTGGCCAAGTTGCTGGCGGTCGGCCTGAGCGACCACGGCCGAGTCGGGTTGCTCGGTGACCAGTTCGATCCGGCGCTTGGCGATCCGCGGACCGACGAACAGGACGGCGTCATTGACCACCTCGTCAAGCCGGGTTGGCGTCGGTCGAGTGGCCTCATCCCGAGCCAGCGTCAGGAACCGTCGCACCACCATTTCGATTCGATACAGCCCGGCGTCCATCAGGTCAAGCAGCCGGCGCACCTGTTGTTCGTCGTGGATGTTCCGGCGGATGATCCTCGAGCAGTTCTGAATGCCGTCGAGGGGATTATAGACCTCGTGGGCGACGGTTGCAGCCAGCTCGCCGATCAACGCGAGCTTTTCGCTTCGGGTCAATTGTTGCCTCAAGTGCCGTTCTTCCTGGACGGTTCTGTCCAGCCGCTCGGCCATCTGGTTGAACGACCGGGCCAGCTTGACGATCTCATCACCGGGGCGCGCCTGGACGCGCTTGGAAAAGTCCCCGTTGCCGATCGCATCAGCCGCTCGCCTCACCCGCCCAAGCGAAGCTTGGAGCCGACGGTTGCCAAGGAACGTAACGATCCACCCGGCCAGGGCGGCCGCGCCGGACACGCTGAGTATGGCCCAGATTGCCTCGGGCCAAACGAGCGACAATAGCGCGGCCGACACCGCGATGATCGCCCACATGCCAAGGAGAAGCTTGCTGCGCAATCCGATATGCATAGGTTGCCCGCCGCCGCTCGTGTAACAGTTGACCTTCGGCGCGCCGCCTCCTAATGTGAACCGAACGGCTCCATTATCGCCTCGGGCGCACCCAATGCAATCGCACGCAACAGGAACCCATGACTATGGACCGGCGTACGCACATCGGATGTGCCGTCACACTTGCCTTTCCAACAAGACCTCGCTCTCGCTGGCTACGCCAAGCCCGTTCGTGGGCCCCTCCGAGCAATCCTCGCAGCTCATCGTTGTCCGAGTGCCGACGTCAAGACTCTTGGCGGATCACTCAACCGCCACTTCGTCGGACTCCGCCCACACACCCATTATTGTGTTGTCCAGGCACCAGAGACCGACAGAGGTGAGCACGCGATTGTGTTGACAGATGAACTTTCTCTGGGGCTGAGCCCTCGGTTGCGTCCCGGCTCGGAACTCCTTTAACTCACCAAGCTGCCCATCCCGGCCCAGCGGACGCGCCCACACGATGAGCGTCGTCATGTTCCACTCCGCATCGACCCCGGCGCCCAGGCCGACGGCCACATAGCCTTCGGGAAGGTCAACGTTTGCCTTCACCTTTCGATCCGGGTACCACCCGACGCGCTTCTCCGCTGGCGGCCCGAGCGTTCCGTCCGGCCGCAGTTCATTCATCCGAATCCGCAGTGTGGTGATGTTATCCAGATCCGCCGTTGCGCCTATTCCGGTGATCACGTGGTCAGGCGGCAGGCGAATCCAAGCTTCCGTACGTGCCCGCTGATCGATGTTGTGACCTTGCAACACGATTCGCCGACCTCCGGCAGGCGATTCAGCCCCGGCTGTCGGGACGGGCAATTCGGCACTCTCCGCCTCACTGATGGCCGGCGCCACGTCTGTCCTTGGCTTGGCTTGTGTGGCGGGCGCAGCGCCGGGAGCTTGTCCCGTCTCAAACTCCTTCTTCGCGGAAGGCGCGCCAGCAAGCCTGTGTCGCGTAAGATCCTCTAACGCTTCACAGCCCATGAACAAACCCCCGGCGAGCACGACCAGCAGGCGCGACTGCTTCATGGCGCTGACCCTCCCTCTGTTCAGAGACCAGACAGAGCTGCCCGTCCTGATCACGGATCAGACGGTATCTGCTGAATTCGCCGATCAGGCAATCTACCACCAACCCGCCGGCCATGCCAGCATCTATTGCCGTCACCGCCGGGCGGGAATGAGCGTCAGGATTGTAGGTGGTTCCTCACGCGGCCAGGAGGTGGCGTGGCGGGGGCACTGGCAGCTTGCCTGCCAGTGTGCTTGGCCTGGCCCCCTCAAAGCGGCCTGTGGCATACCCAAGTGTCGGCGCGGGCGT
>CAYGAN010000323.1:3589-3879 GCA_964347585.1 uncultured Planctomycetales bacterium
CACCGAGCGACCTTGCCGCGGAGCTCCCCGGGTTGATCGCCGATCGAGAGGATGGCGCCGCGCGCTGCGACAACTCATGTTCTTCCAGAACCGCGCAACCGCGCGCCTCCGCCGAGAACCGGTTTCGGTAAGGCTAGATAGGTTTGCTCAGACTTGCGGCAGATCGCCCTCGCCTGTGATCGGAAGCTCGCCGCGGCCCATCAGGCACTTGTCGCCACCGCGGCCGGCTTCACGCCCCAGTCGCGCTGAGCGCTGAAGTTGATTTGCGGCTACAGCACGTAGCAAGGCGT
>CAYGAN010000324.1:0-344 GCA_964347585.1 uncultured Planctomycetales bacterium
CCTCGCGGAACTTCCCAGCACGCTGGTGCTCGTACAGCATCGGGTCTGGCCGGATGGCAAGGGCGCCTGGTCCGTCGCGAAGCTGGAGTCGCGGCTGACAGCCAGGGGTTCGCCGGGCGGGGTCAAGCTTATGGCCCAGGCCAACCGCGCCGAGCTAGCCGTTCGCCTTGCCGAAGCCTGGGCCGAGGCCAGCGCGGGCGAAGTCCACCGCCTCCAAGCCGAGGCGCTCCGCTCGATCATCAGCAGTCTCGAACGCCACATAGCGCAACTGGCAGATGAACTTGCAGCTGCGGGATCCACGCCGGCAGCAGGCAGCGGCCACGGTACCGAAAGCCCCAGCGTCG
>CAYGAN010000324.1:354-3868 GCA_964347585.1 uncultured Planctomycetales bacterium
GGTCCGACCACGGACCAATCATCACTGGCCCACCGGGCGTTGGCGGCTCAAGCTGGCAACGTGGTACGAGCGGCGCAGGAGCTGATTTACATCGCGCTGAGCACGCGACTGTCACTGGCTCGGTTGCGACTGGCCAGCCTTGACACTTCCGTGCAGGCTGCCGGGGACGTCGCCGAGCCTGCAAGTGCCGTTGGTCCCGACCGCCGATTCTTCGGCGTTGTGGCGGGCGCCTGCGCGCTGTTCGGGACCTTGGCCGTACTCATGCTCCAGGCCTCCGTGCGTCTCTCGCGTCCGCGGACCCGACTGACGGGGGCGCCTGCCCCGTCGAGCAAGCAAGAATGAGCCCCGACAAGCCGATCCTCATTACCCTCGGCGGTGGAGGACACACGGAGCAGATGCTGCGGTTGTCGAAGCAACTGGTCGGACGCGCGACCATCGCCTACGTCGTTGCTAACGTTATCACCGCTCGCTGGTTCCGGAACGTCGCACGAGCGCTGCGGATCGTCGCGCGCAGCCGTCCGGCCGCCGTCGTCACCGCCGGGCCGAACTTCGCCCTGCCCTTGTTGCTGGTTGCTCGTCTGGCCGGCGTGCCAACGATATACGTGGAAACGTGGTCTCGCGTTCGCACCAAGTCGCTATCGGGTAAGTTCTTCTACCGCTTCGTAGATCGTTTCTATGTCCAGTGGCGCGAGCAATTGCGCATTTACCCTCGCGCCCAGTTCTGCGGGCGATTGGGATGAGACTCTTCCTGACGCTGGGGACCAGCGGCCACCAAATGGAGCCGGTCGTTGAGACTATCGATAGACAGCTCGGCGAGGGTCGGATCGCCGGGACGGGCATTGCCCAGATCGGCCTTTGCCGGTACGAGCCCAAACATCTGGCGTGGTTCCGCTTCGATCCGGATCTGTCCAAGTATTACGAGGACCCGCGTGTCGATGTCGTGGTCAGCCACGGTGGGGCCGGCAGCCTCTTTACGCTCTTGGCGGCGGGATGTCGGGTGGTAGCGGTCGAAAACCGCGCCGTAACGGACCGGCACCAGCGGGATCTTATCGGCTCGCTGGAACGAGACGGATACGTTTGGTGGTGCCGCGATCCGGCAGCCCTGGCCGAATACGTTGCCATCGCCCGCACCGGTCGGCCCAGGCGGTACGTGCCGCCCCAATGCTGGATAGCCGATGACCTGCTTGAGTTCCTTCGCCATACCCCTCGGACAAAGGCGTGAGCCCACGGCCGGCGTCATCGTTGCCGAGTCCTGCGCCCTGTGCCTGGCGTGCTTCGCATCGCTGGCCCTTCCAGTAAAGCTCGGCCATCTTGAGCTTGGCGTGGCCGCGTTGGCGCTGTCGTTGCCAGCAGCCGCCATGATCCTCTTGAGTCGCCCGGTTCATCTGATCGCCTTTCTCATTGCCTGGTATGCTCTGCATTACCCCTTGACCGGAATGTTGGCCCAGCCGGAGGCGGACGCGATGGCGGTCAAGGTCATCATGGCCTCGAAGGGATATGTTCCGCTGGCACTGCTCAGCCTCGCGCTGGCCGTGAGCGTGGCCCGGCGGACGTGGCGATTCGATCATTTCTGGCTCGGCTTGGCTTGCATGGCGGTCATCACGGCGCTGGCTCTCCGTGCCGGCGCCAGTATGGCGGCGCTGGCGTACGCGCAATCGTTCATGGCTCAGTTCATGTTCCTGCTGCTGGCCATGTTGCTGCCGTGGCGGCGGGAGCACCTAAGCCGACTTTGCGGCGTGCTGGTGATCTTCCTCGGCATTGAGCTGTGCGTCGTCGCGCTCGAGATGGCCGGGCTCCAGAGATGGCTTTGGCGGGACCTCTGGCACATCGACGAGACTTGGCCGGAGAAGGGAACCCTGTCGGGGCTCTCAAACGGCGTGCCGAGCGTCTGGGGCACGAACGTACTCGGCAGGCGATATCACCGTCCCGTCGGGACCTTCGGCAACCCGATACCGCTTGGGTTCTTTCTCGCGGCGGCGTGTCTGGCACTCTGGCAGCTGCGGGCGCACCAGCCCGGCCCGCGCTGGCGGCTGAACCTACCGCTCGGCGCCGGCTTGGCTTTGCTGGTGGCCACGTTCAGCAAGAGCGGGCTGATGCTCTTTGCCCTGGGGATACTGGCCGCCCGCGCCCTACGCTGGCAACTAGTCAGCCGATGGATTACCCTGACGGCACTGCTGGCGGCCTTCGCTGGCGGGTTTGTCCTGGGCTTGCGGTTGAGGACGACGGTCAAGGTGCGCCTGACGGCCACCGTTCACGGCTTGGAGTCGCTCGCACGAGCGCCTCTTGGGCACGGTGTCGGCTCGGCTGGCATTATGGCGCGGACGTTCGATTCGCCGGTGCAAGCACAGTCGCCGGAGGCGAGCTGGTTAAGAGCGCATCCCGTCAGCGAGAGCGGCCTGGGTGTCATCGCCTACCAACTGGGAGTTCCGGGGTTGGTGGCATTCGTAGTTTTCTTCTTCAGCCTAGGGTGGCGGTTGGCTCGCTCCTATCAACGCTTGTCGGGCGTCCCTAACGGCGCCGGAGTGCGCGCGTGGGTCATCATCGGCGCGGCCCTGGCTGTCTGTCAGGTCTTCATTGTTGTTAACGAAGCGGCCCTGAATCCATACAACTGCTTCTTACCGATGTTGTTCGTCGGCCTGGCGTGCCATCTCGCCGACGAACACGACGTGAATCGCCTTGCTTGCGGATCTGGCAAGCGCACAGAGAATCAGGCCAGGGAGTTTCCTGATGCATGATGCCCGCGGCGACGAGGGCGCCATCGGAAGGCGAAGCTATGGCACCTAGCGGACCCCAATGGCGTATTCGCAACGGATACGCGCGACTGACCGACCTGGACACTGCCGAGTGGGCGGATTGGCTCGGACGCCTCAGCCACTCGCAGCGCCGGTTTTTGCAGGCCACCGGCCTGCGCACGGACGATTGGCATCTCGGCTGGCCCGCTGACGCTTTGCATCAGTTCAACCGGCAATGGGAATACCCTTACGTGGCGCGGGCGCTCGGTCAGACCGATGGCAAGCGCATCCTTGACGCAGGGGCGGGTTTTACGTTCTTCCCGTTCTTTCTCGCCGAGGCCGGCTACGAGGTCACCTGTGTGGACCTTGATCGGCGCCTCGCGGCTGACTTCGACAGCGCCAATAGCGGGCTGTGCCAACACGTCCCGCTTGTACTGGCCGACCTGAAGGCCATACCTTTCCGCGACAACGCATTCGACCAAGTTTACTGCATCAGCGTCATGGAGCACACACCCGACCATTCACATATCCTGCGAGAGCTGGCTCGGGTCTTGCGCGACGGCGGACGGCTCATTCTGACGTGCGACGTAAGCCTCGACGGCACGCGCGAGATTCGACTGCCAGATCTGTTTGAACTGCTCGGCTCTGTCGAGCACTTCTTCGAACACGCGGCGCCGCGCGACCTCGAGCTGGACCAGTATTGCCTCTCGAGCACGGCCTGCGCTCGGTCGGGCCTTGGCAAGCTTCCGTGGCGCGTGGCAACGGGATGGCAACGCTTACTT
>CAYGAN010000325.1:0-400 GCA_964347585.1 uncultured Planctomycetales bacterium
TGTCCGGATCGACGCTCAGCCAGTTCACGTCGTCGGTGATCGTGTAGTTCAGCGTCCCGCCGCCGGTGTTCTGAACGGTGAACGAGTCGGCTGCAGGGCTGGAACCTTCGTCCGTGCTCGGTGAGAGCGAAGTGGGATCGAGCGTGATCGTCGGTGTCGGCGCGCCCTGTGGCTTCACGACGACGTCGTCGAAACGCGTTCCCGACGTCGGGCCGCCGAGATTGCCGCTCTTAAGGATGATCGTCGCCACGTCACCGGCAGAGGTGAACGTTCCCACATTCCTTACCGGAGCCGTCTGGTCCATCTGCCCGGACCAGCCGCTGGGGGAGGCCCACGTGTCGTTCTTATAAATCAGTACGACATCGCTCTGGCCATCAACGATGTCCTGACCGTCCACGGG
>CAYGAN010000325.1:410-2605 GCA_964347585.1 uncultured Planctomycetales bacterium
CCACGGGCAGTCTCGTGCTGTTAATGATTAGCACCTCGGCCCACTGGTAGTTTGCGACGGTCGGGTCGCTGGCCCAGAAGCCATCGATGTCGATCTGCCTGCCGCTGCCACCCGTGTTAAATTGCTGGTACATCCCGCCATTATGCTCTGTACTCTGAATGTGCAGCTGGCCGTTGTTGACGGTCGGTGTGAACGAGCCTCGCTCCGTCCACTTTATCCAGCCGGTCAAACCGTTGGAGAAGTCACCGTTCGCGATGAGATTGGCTTCAGGATCAATGACCGAGACAGTCACGTCGATCGTCTGCGGGCTGTTGACGGCGTCGCCAGACGAGACGGTTATCTGAGCCTGATATTGGCCGACGCCGAGGCCGTCAACATCGTACGTAATCGTGATGGTGTCCTCTTCTCCGGTGCTCGTGCCGCTGGTCGGGAACTCGCTCAGCCAGTTCGCGTCGTCGGAGATGGAGTAGTTGAGCGTGCCTGGGCCCCTGGCAGCCACCGTGAAGGTGTCGTCGGACAGGTTCTCGCCCACGTTGACCGTGCGGTAGATCTCTGTCTTGTTAAGCTTGATCTTCAGACCGACCTGCACCGTCCACGTGTGCTCCATGACCCAACTGCCGCTGCCGTTCCTCCAGATGTCGTACCGCACCGACGTGTCGGTGACGGTGACGTTGGCGAATGTCTGCCCTTCGGAAGAGGAGGGCTCGTTGCCGGCATTGCCCACGTCGATCTGCCAGGTGCTTGCGGGGGTCTTCTGGTAGCTGGAGTAGTAGTGCGTGTGCCCGGTGAAATAGGCCTGCACGTCCTCGGTCTCCAGCAGATCCCAAAAGGCGTCACGATGGGCCGGGTACTTGTCCAGGCTGTCTCCGACGTGACGGTGGAACGGGTAGGCCGGCTCGTGGCCGAAAACGAAGACGACCGGTTGGGTGTTGGCGGCCAGGTCGTCAGCCAGCCAATTGTACAGCGCGGGCACGATGTCGCCGTCGGTACCGGTATCGCTGCTGCCGTCCCAGTACTCGTTCAGCATGATGAAGTGGGCGTTGCCGTAATCCCATGAGTATGTCGTCTCGACACAACTGGCCGGACCGTCCTGGTTGGTGTATTCCTTCAATGGGGTCCTGACGCCGTTGCCGTTGTTGTACTCGTTGCGAAGCCAGTTCATGTCTTCGGGGGTCTCTCTCTCGTGGTTGCCGATGCCCGGATACCACAGGGCCGATGCCCCGAAGCGGGCGTCGATCTTGTCCCGCAGGGGCTGCGGGGGGTCGATGTCACCGCAAGACACCTGAAAGGCGCCTTGCCCACCGATCTTGTCATTCATGGCGGCCAGAACCGCGTCCCAACGGCTCACGCTGCTGCGCGGGTCGGCGGTAACCGTAAAGTTGAAGGTGTCGCCGATGAGCGGCGCCGGCACGGTCAGGACCGCAAGCAGGGCCGCCAAACCGAGAATCCAACTGGACCTACGAGCGCGTGTCATCGTCTTTACCTCCATAGCAAAGGTTTCGGGATGCCCGGCCTGCGGCAGTCGGGAGCCAACGCCCCTCCTGTTCTGCCGCAGGTAACGTTCTGCTCCGTTGACGCCGGCGAAGGGGTGGTTTGCCACCCCTTCAGCCGGCTCGTTCAATCCTCGCTGATCACTCGATCCTCAACGTGTCCCATCGGACCGTGGGACCTCCGCCGCCCCACGAACCGAGCTTGTAGCCCACGCTGATCTGCGTGTTGCTCCCGCTGTTGAAGTTCTTCGAGTACTGAACCCACTGGTCGCCGTTGCCATTCGTCCCGTCGTTCGAGAACTTCTTGATCATCGTCCAGGAACCGGAGTCCTGATCGAAGTTCTCGGCCGTGTGACTGCCCAGCTTGTAGGCGCACTCAGCCCAGTAGGTGCCCCCGAAGCTCGGACATCGCATGTAGATCGAGATCGTGTAGTCCGTGCTGGCGTCGATGTCGTACACCTTGACCTTGGCCGAGCTTCCGGCGCTGCTGCGAGACGCCTGCAGGGCGTTGCCGGACTGCCCGCCGCCGACGATCGACCAGGTGGCGGCGCTGCCCCAGCCGGCGTCGTAGCTCGACGACCAGCTCGGCATCGTCTCGAAGTCTTCCGCGACCGTCGTCTTCTCCACGGCATTTACCGTCAAGCTGACGCTGACCGTCTGCGGGTCGTTCGTCGCGTTCGGATCGGACACCGTGATCGTGGCGTT
>CAYGAN010000325.1:2615-3849 GCA_964347585.1 uncultured Planctomycetales bacterium
TGCCGCTGTGAGCGCTCACGCCATACACGCCGCTGTCCACCACACCGTCGGTCGTCCCGAAGGTCACCCACGGCGACAGCCCGCTCTCGAATCCGCCGTTGACGAGATCGCCGTTCTCGCATCCGCCGACCTCGTTCACCGTCAGACTGACACTGACTGTCTGTGGATTGTTCGTCGCGTTCGGATCGGACACCGTGATCGTGGCGTTGTAGTTGCCTGGATCGAGCGAGGCGGTCGCGTAGTTCACCGTGATGGTGTCCGCTTCGCCCGTGCTCGTCCCGTTGTCCGGATCGACGCTCAGCCAGTTCACGTCGTCGGTGATCGAATAATTCAGCGTGCCGGCACCCACGTTCTGGACGGTGAAGCTGTCCGAAGGCGGACTGCTGCCCTCGTCCGTTTCCGGAGTCAGAGACGTGGGAACCAACTCGATCGTGGGCGAGCCCCCGCCAGTGCCGCCTGTCGCGGTGAACTCCACGTCGTCGAACATCGTCAAGTTCAGCGTCAGCGCCCACTTGTGCCAGTGCTCGATGAACACCGTGACGGTGTCGCCTTGTGCGGTGACGCTGCTGGCCCCGGTCAGCCCGATCTGGGACCAGTGGTTGGCCGAGTTGTACCAATCCGTCCAGACGATATTCTGGGAGCCGGAATCCGTCCCGCCCGTCGGATCAATGCCTATCCGGCAGTTGACGTCCCAGTTCGCCCCGCCGCTCTGCTTGGTGTAGATCCAGGTGGTGACCTCGATGTCGGCGCCGTCGCAGACGCTGATCTGCTGGTACGCTCCGCCGTTCTTCGTGGACCATTGGCAGGCGGCCCCGAACATCTTGCTGCCGCTGTGAGCATTGACGCCGTGGGTGCCGCTGTTGACCACGCCGTCGGTCGTTCCGAAGGTGACCCACGGGGAGAGGCCGTCCTCGAAGCCACCGTTGACCAGATCGCCGTTCTCGCATCCACCGACCTCGTTCACCGTCAGACTGACACTGACCGTCTGCGGATTGTTCGTCGCATTCGGATCAGACACCGTGATCGTCGCGTTGTAGTTGCCCGGATCGAGCGAGGCGGTCGCGTAGTTCACCGTGATCGTGTCGTGCTCGCCCGTGCTGCTGCCGCTGTCCGGGTTGACGCTCAGCCAGTTCACGTTGTCGGTGATCGAGTAGTTCAGCGTGCCGGCACCGGAGTTCCACACCTCGAACGTATCCGCCGGCGGGCTGCTGCCCTCATCGGTCACCGGCGTCAG
>CAYGAN010000326.1:0-3829 GCA_964347585.1 uncultured Planctomycetales bacterium
ACTCTCCGTGCAGGGTGAACTCGACGCCCTCAGAGACTTCGGAGGGGGCGGTGACGGTGAGGTCCGTCGGTGTGCCAGAGCCGCCGCCGGGCGGCGGGGCAGGAGCCGTGTGGGTACACTCCGCGTACGGGTCCGGAGATGCACCACCAAGGATGCTCCGGATGGAGTCCATGAGGAACTGCCGGTTGTCTCCAATGTTCTGAGCAAGCGTCGCATCGAAGTCCCATTGGCCCTGCCAGACGACAGGCTTGCCCAGCAGCGTAATCCCTAGGAAGAGGCCGATCTCTCTGTTCCCTTGCGGTTGCGCGCTGAGATCCATATCAAACGCCGCGCAGTTGACGTCAAAGAGAACAGGTAACTCCGCACTCGCCAGTTCGTGCAGCACGTCGCCTATGTGCGCCCCGAAGAGATTGTAAAACGTGTCGTCGACGGCCTGAGCGGCCAGGTTCTTTAGGCCCTGGGAGCTGCACTGCTGGCCGTGCGCCGGGAGATTGACGATGGAAGGACAAATTCCTGGAATCGTGAAGGTGATCGGCGGAGTGATCCAGCACTGGCCGTTCACTTCCATCAATCGGCAATGGCCGGGGACCCAAACGCCGATGCACCTGCCCTTTCTGTTGACGTACCCTATGCAATAGCCATCAACCCACGAGCCCGGGATCCCTGGGGTGACTGTGATAGTGGCTCCCCCCAGGATTACGTTCACGATCTGGTCGAGGCTCGGGTACATGCCGGCCGCCTCGGCGCTAGCCTTCGCACTCTGGAGTTCGGCCGCGAAGGTCGCCATAAGGTTGATCAGGGGCCCACTGCCGCCGTTCGCCTGCAGCGTGGATGCCAGGTTGAGGAGCGAGTCGGTGAGGTCGTCCAGGTCCTTGTTCGGGTCCTGGAAGTCGGCGTAGAGCTGGTCCAGCGTCGCCAGCAGGGCGCGCACGTTCCTCGTCTCGCTTTCCATGGCGGTTGCGATCTGGGTGCCAAACTCAGCCTTGAGTTCGCCATGGGCCTGGAACGAAGGCGGCACGATCGTCATGTCCGCGTCGAGGTACGCCCAGAACGCGTCGAACAGCTTGGCCTCTGCTGCGAGCACATAGCTGTTCGGAGTGAACGTTAGGTCGATCATGCCGGAACCGACGTTATCGATCGTCATCTGACCGTTGACTTTCAGGTGCACGGCCGCCCGGCTGATCTCCAGGTCGATGATGGCGGGCCCTATGTGGATGGCGCTCCCGATATCGAAATCGTCGAGCTGGAACTGTCCCTTGATCTTTGGCGGATTAGCCCCAGGCAAGACCACCTCGATATCGATGCCGGCGAGGCATCCGTCACAGACACCCGGTTCGTCTCGATCGTCGGGAGTGCCATCGGGACGGTCGTAGTTGCAGGGCGGCCGCGCCTCGTACTGCGGCGGGGTGTCGGGGTTCACGTACAGGTCGCCCCTGACGGTGAATCCCTTCCGGAGGCAGAGCGGGACGTTATCCACCTTCGAGAAGCTGATCTCGAAGTCGTTGATCGCGATATTCGGGAGCCCGGCGAGCGCTTGGGGGTCTACATTCAGGCCCTGCTCAATGAACAGTTCCGCCAGCATAATCAGGTCGTCCGTCTGCAGACCGCGATCGGTCTGGAAGCGGAAGCCGTCGATGTTCGCAGTGGCCCAGGGGAAGACCTTGAGCGTCTTGACACCGATCAGGAAGGACGCCTCCAGGTCGAGTTGATTGGGCGGGGTGCCGAGGACGATGGCGCCCCCGAGGCCCAACCCGATCTTGGCGTTGCCCTCCGGTGTTGTGCCGAGGTTCAGAACGATGGCCAGTTGCTCGATGGTCAGCCACTGCTGTCCCAGCGGGTGCCATCCGCCCGGCGCCTGGATCTGTCCCGTGAGGTTGACATCGACAGTCGGTGGCGCGATGGAGACGTCGCCTGCCACGGAAAACGTCAGATGGTCGTAGTCGTCGTACTGGATTGCTGCGTGGCCAGCCGGCTCGGGAGCGCCGTCCTTGCGGATCCTGATGGTCAGGTCACCCTGGGCTCTGAAGGTGACGTTCGGCCCGTCCACTGCCATTTGCATGAACAAACCGGCGCGCTCGAACCACTCCGGAGCATGGTCTGACTCCTGCGGGACGACCTCGGGCAGGTAGAGGGTCAGGGAGAAGCCATCCTTGCCGAACAGCGGGACGTTGCCCGCCAGGAGCATGCCTTGGTTGAAGTCCATCCAGAGGCTTTGCTCAAGCATGGTCTTGAGCTCGTTCGGGATGGGAGGCGTCTGGATCTTGGCGAGCAGCCCGGCGCCTGCCTCCACGGTGATCTTTTCGCCCGGGGCGCCGGACGTTCCATAGATCCTGTTGAAGAAGTCGAACAGGGCCGGGTCTGGATAGCCGAACTTGTCGGCGTCGAATTTCAGGCTGCTGACGTAGAAGATCGTCTCGGGAAGCGTGACGTCCAAGCTGTCGGGCAGGACCGGTATGAGCTGTTTCAGCGCGACGGAATCAACATAGGCACCGAACAGGAAGCCGTATTTCGAATTTGGGTCCGCCGGCTTTTCGGGCCCCAGATAGAACGCGACGCTAGTCGAGAGGCTGTAGACCTGGGCGTCAGCGGTCACAAACACCGAGGCTCCTGCCGTGTCAAACTTCACGGCGGCCCGGAGCCCGGTGAGCGCGATGTTGTCGAGCACCGGCGAGGCCTCAGGGTCCATCTCCACTAGATGCATATTGTCGAGTGCCGCGAACGCGGTGAGCAGGTCAGCGACGGTGATGTCGGAGAGCGCTTCAGCGATGACCTTCGCACTGAACTGGTTGTTCTTTTCGATGACTTCGAACGTGAGGGCGAACTGGAAGCCGTTGGCCGTGAATGTTCCGGTCACCGCGATCTTTGCGGCCTGGGCTTGGGGCTTCGTGGAGGCCCTCAGGGCTACCTTGACAGAATCGGCACTGAAGCCGTTCATCCCGAACAGGTCGGACCACGGACCCTGGGCCGTGACCGCCAAGTCGACGACCGCAGATTCGGACGCCCAGTCGTACTGAAACAGGGCCGTCATTTGCAGGAGAAGGTTGCTCTGGGTGTTGAGCAACGACTTGTCGATCTCCACCCAGCCTTCGACACCGACCTGAATGCCGTAGGTGGTGATGTTGCCGTGGGAGTTCGTCGCCGTGGTCTTGAAGTTGAGGGTGAGCTTCCACGGCTTCTGCGGGTCGTCGGGGAAACTGATTCCCGGCGGCAGGCCGTTGACTCCCGACACGTCGATTTGCCCCTCAAGGGTGAACTCGTTCTGCACGACCAGGACGTCGTTGTAGATGGTTACGGCGTTCTCGACGGGTACCCCGCCCTGGATGGACACAGGCACGTCGCCGAGGTTGCCGGCCAGGACTTCGCCGATGACCGAAGCGAGATCCAGCTCGCCCCGGAAGGCCACGCCGACGGGGATTACGTGCCCTGCTGGGTAGAAGGTATCGACCCCGACGTAGCTATTGGGGTCCTGCTGCTCCCCGTTGGACTGCGTGAACCATACCTCGGAGAATTCCGGCTTCAGCCCCTGCGGCGCCTGGAAGGCCGAGTGGATGCGGCCGAGGTCGAAATCGCCGTCAATGTGACCGCCGAGCGATACTGTGGGGGATCCACCTGGCCAGGTGGCCAGGATGAGCAGGTCGGCCGTCTCTCCCGGGTCGCCCCCTGGCAGGATGTTGGTCGCAGTGCCGCTGATCGCCACGCTCTGGGCTCCACCGTCGTACTCGATCGCGCAGCCGGTCATGGCAACAGTGATTTGGTCGAAGCTCAGAGGTACCTTGACACTGACCGTTGGAGGGTTGCCCAGAGCCAAGATGGACGTTTGCGCGGTGGC
>CAYGAN010000327.1:0-553 GCA_964347585.1 uncultured Planctomycetales bacterium
GGGCTATGCGACGTTTGCGGCGGTACCGGCAAGCCGCTCTCGGATCTCCCGTGCGTCTGTGGTGGGTCTGGAACGCTCATCGCACAACGCGACGGGTTGCGACGGGTGCTGTACGACGCCGAGAGAGATCTCGTGCGGCTGAGGGAGCAGCTCGAACAGCTACGAGTGGCAGCCCAGCGAGTGATGAGCTGGTTCTTCGGGCGGGAACTCGAACCAGAGCAGGACGAAGCGTTACGAGCACTCGATGCGGCCTACAAGGGGACCGGCGATGCCCCGTAACGAGCATCGCGACTCCGAGACGATCACGCTCGTGTCCGACTCTCGTGGCTGGTGGTGGCGCTGCACCTGCGGCAGGTCCGATCAGGCGCGGCGACCGGACAAGGGATTCGCGGTCATCTCGGCGCGGTCGCACGGGCAGAAGAAGCACTCGACGTACGGCTACGAGATCAAGGAGGAGTACAAGAATGACTAAGATGGACGAGGCGACGCGGGCGGCAATGTACGCGCGTGGCTAGACACACTCCCGGATGATGAGCCGGTACACACGGACGAA
>CAYGAN010000327.1:655-1215 GCA_964347585.1 uncultured Planctomycetales bacterium
GAGCGCAAGCGGTTGGAGTACAACGCGAGCATGCCGTTTCTCAATCAGTGGCACCACCCATGTTTCCCGGATGGTGAGTTGGAGACGCTCGCCGCAGTGGTCAAGGAGGTCATTGATGACTGAGCTTCGCAACCAAGCCTGCACCCGCCACGGCGTCTACCGCTGCAAGGACTGCGGTCCGTGGGACGAGGAGAGTGCCATCGCGAAGCTGCGAGAGCTTCTGGCTTTGCGCTCGGAGAGTCTCGTGAAGCTCCTGGAAGCAGCGTTGGACGAAGCGCGCGACGAAGGCTACGCCGAAGGTCACGGCGACGGATGCTACGCCGACGAGGACGAAGGGCAAGCCGTCTTGCGCCGAGAGGGCTTCAACGAGGCAGCCGACGGGCTTCTCGAATGCTCCAAGGAGAGCACTAGTCGTCACGCAGCGAAGATCTACCGCTACGCTGCGGCCTACGTGCGAAAGCTCGCCGATCGTGAGCCCAGGCCGTGGGAGAAACACGCACGGGCGATTGCCGATCGGAAAGGCTACATCGGTCCCTGTCTCGGCTGCGACAAGCCCGTCA
>CAYGAN010000327.1:1225-2828 GCA_964347585.1 uncultured Planctomycetales bacterium
GAGTTCTACGGTCACGGGTGCGGCGGCCGCTGGTGCCGAAAGGGCTCACGAACGCCAGAGCTGGAGGACGTCGAGGCGGACACGCCGCTGATCATGGACATCCTGGAAGGACCGCACAGCATCGAGGAGCATTGGGCGGCGATCCAGAAACTACCGGAGCTGAAAGGGGCAGACGATGGGCTGGATGGGTAAGTTGGACTGCGGGCACAAACCCGGCATCGTCGGTAGCGCCTGTCGCTATTGCCGCGAAGTCGGGAGTGTGCATCGCACTGGCGCCAACGGCGAGTACATCTGTGAGGCGTGCTGCCGCATTCGCCAGCGGGTCTACGCCGAGATCCTGGAACGGGCGAAGGGACGCGCCCTTCTGGAACCGCACTTGCCGCTGCTCCGGGAAGCGCTGGAGATGGTTCGCGACGCCTGAAAGGAGCTACCATGACGACTCAAGCCGAGAAGGACGGAGCGAGGATCGCCATGTCCAAGAAGTACGAGGCACTCTGCCGGCGGTTCGCGGCGTTGCGACTGGAAGTTCCCCGAGAGATCGTCGAGGACCTCTGGGAGCATGTGGACGCCGTGATCGACGAGGAGCGGGGACGCGCGTTCGACAGAGCCGCCGGGGTATGCGGAGACCTCTGCATGTGTCGCTGCAAGATCCTCGACTTGGCCAAGGAGGCTGTTCCCGTTCCGCGACCGACGCCCGAGGACCCCACCCCGTGATCGCCGAGCTGATCATTCACCTCAACGGTTGGGACGCCGTCTGGTACGCCAACCCCGGCAAGCTGAGTCGTTGGCTTCTGTCGAGTGGCCGTTGGCACGTTGGCTTCTGGACCGGCCCGCACAACGATCTTGTGTGTGTTGCCCGAACAGCCTCGCGCACGGCGGCCGAGAAATGGCTCTCGCCCGGAGGAAGGACGATCCTCTCGGCCGCGCTGAAGGCGATGTGGCTGCGGATGAAGGGCGGCCATGAGACCTGCTGGCGCTGCCATCACCGAATTGACCTGGAGCCAGAGCCGTGAGCCGCTACCACGTCCATTGGCGTCGCATCGACGGCAAGCCACACGTCAAGTTCGCCTACGACCCGAACGTGATCGCCCGGCTGAAGAACGCCATCTTCCCCAGCGAGCGGAAATGGAACGCCGAGCTGAAGGCATGGATGATCAAGGACGACGCGATCCCGCTCGCGGTCGAGGCGATCGGGCCACGGCCGATGTGTCCCCGCTGCGCTCAGGGTCAAGAATGCGACGCCTGGAAGCCGCCGCCACCGCCGAAGGTGAAACCGAGCCCGTACCCGGAGGACGACTGGCGCAACTTCGACGCATTCCTCGCCGGACTGGAGGAAGGAGAATCCAAGACCAAGACCAGCAACTAACCCCAATCGATCACTCACAGCCAACCAAGGAGAACAAAATGGCAACGAACCTGATCGAGATCATTCGCCGTGTCGAGAAGACCGACTACCGCTACTACGATGTGACCATCGAGCTGCTGGCCCCGCTGCACGGGGGAATCCCGCAGTCCGAGGACAACATCGAGAAGTGGATCGACGCCAGGACCAAGGGACCGAAGCCGCTCCATCGGCCGTCCAGCTTTACAACCAAGGACTTGA
>CAYGAN010000327.1:2838-3799 GCA_964347585.1 uncultured Planctomycetales bacterium
AGCTTCCGCCGGGACGACAAGGGCGTCTACATCGAGACGCGCCAGGTGAAGGCAGGGCTCAAGGAGGCGGCTGTCACGACCGGCCAGCAGCGCGACCCCGGCAACCGGGGCAGCAGGCAGGTGTGGCAGACCGGCGTGATCGTGACGGAGCCGGGCCGCGACGACTTCCACAGCGACGGGAAGATCCGGTTCGAGGACGAGAACGGCAATCCTGTCACCGAGCCCGATGGGACGCTGGAGGCGGTGGTGCACGTCTGGACGCCGCAGGGGCCACGCACCAGCATCAAGCTGAACGACTACGTCAATGAAGGCCGTCGCATTCGGTTCCGCATCTGGGTGCTCGATCTGCCACGCGAGAAGCGGGACATCGACGACGAGTACATGGCGAGCGTCCTGGCGAACATGCAGATGGGTGGCCTCGGAGCGGACCGGAGTCAGAGCTTCGGGCGCTTCAAGGTGATCGAGTTCGTGCGCCACGAGGCTGCGGCGAAGAAGAAGAACGGAAAGCCGAAGGCCAAGGACGAGAAGAAGGGGAAGGCGAAGAAGAAGTAGCCGTTCGTCACGATCACTCGGGAAGCCAGGGACTCGCCAAACCCAACCATTTCTTGTCTCTGGACGGTCCGCGTCACGCTTTTCCTTCTCGCGCCTCGCGACAACCCGCATCCTCCCGCCTCATGCCGGGCGACCATCCCATTCATGTCGCTCGACACCCCGAGTCTGGTCTGCCCGGACGACCATCCGCGTCCTATCAAGCCACGCGACAACCCGTTGCCGGTCATCCTGTCCCTGTCCGTGTGACAACCCGAGTTCGCCCTTCTCGCCCCGAACGACAGATCAGTGCGCCTCACCCTTGATCGCTCCGCGCGACGGGTCTGTCCTTCACGTCTCGCGTCCCGACGACGACCCGAGTCAACCCTCCGCAATCCGCTCCGAGCGACGGACCTACCCCAACCCTTGCGGG
>CAYGAN010000328.1:0-3701 GCA_964347585.1 uncultured Planctomycetales bacterium
AAGGGCAGACGGAACAAGCCAGAGCAGATCATTCCGAAGCTCCGGGAGGCGGACGCAGAACTGGCCAAGGGCCTGCCGGTGGCTGAGGTGGCCAGGAAGCTGGGGATCGCGGAGCAGACGTACCACCGCTGGCGGAAGGAGTATGGCGGGCTGAAGATGGACCAAGCCCGTCGTCTCAAGGAGCTGGAGAAGGACAACGCCCGGCTGAAGAAGCTGGTGGCGGACCAGGCGCTGGACAACGCGATCCTGAGAGAGGCGGCGTACCCAAACTCCTGAGCCCGCCGAGACGACGCGAAGCGGTCAAACGTTCGTGCGAGAAGTTGGGCGTCTCCGAGCGGCGGGCACGCGATGCTCAGAGGCAGCTTGTGCTGATGGGCAGGCGGCAGCTGAGCGCCGCAGGCAACTGGACAGCGCCATCGACAAGATCTGCGACAGATTTGGGCGCGCTTCTGGGGCTCATGTCCCGCCCCAAACCGGACCCCTGCCAGCCTCCCCGAAATCTGGCGGTAATCTGGCAGTTTGGGCGTAGCGAACACCAACAAAAGGGACTTACGGCGATCTAACTGGACGGAACGGGACTTGACGTTGTGTCGTAAGTCCTCATATCACAAGATATAGGTATCCGTAACAGGAGTGCTTCTGATGACACTCAAACATCGCAGGCGGTTTCTCGCCATAGTCGGCGTCCTGCTCATTTCTACGGCGGCGAGTTGCTCTTCGGCGTCGCGAGGAGCGCACTGGAAGTGGGATTCGGATAGCGTCGAAGGACGTACCTGGTTGAGTCTGGATGGCCGTGAGTTGCTGTCCTACCGGCACATACCATCATCCTTCAAGCCCTACATCGAGTGCTTCCCGACGCCTGCGGGTACAAATGTTCTTCGCGATGCCCCGCATGATCATCTGCACCACCACGGGCTGATGTACGCGGTCGGCGTAGACGGGATCAACTTCTGGGCCGAGACAGAGGAATCAGGCCAACAGCGCGTGGGCAGTTTATTCGCCACCGCCCCAGCTTCATGTGGGGCGTGGCAGCGTGCCCGCCTCCGCAACGCAGTCCACTGGACGACGCGTTCGGATCAGTATCTGCTTATGGAGAAACGAACGCTCGATGTCTACGTCGGCGACGATCTCGACGCATCGCTGTTAACCTGGCAAACATTGCTCGCGGTTCACGAGGATCGAGAACTGGTTCGACTTCACGGCGAGCGCTACTACGGCCTAGGCATACGGTTCATTGAGTCGATGGACAAAAACGGTCGGTTCTTTAATGCAGATGGTGCTGTCGGTACCGAGGCGACCAACGACGTGAAATCGGACTGGTGCGCCTACTCAGCCACGGCTGACGGACACCCTGTGACGGTTGCCATGTTCAACCATCCGGGCAACCCGCGTTCACCCGCCCGCTGGTTCTCGATGGACGATCCCTTTGCGTATCTGTCACTGACGCCCGATTTGCATCACGAAGAGTTGATACTCGTGAAGGGCGATTCGCTCCTATTCCGCTTTGGCGTCGCCCTATGGGACGGCCACATCCACGCCGACCAAGTGACCGACCTGTATGAGAAATGGAAAGCCTTGCCCGTCGAGCAGGATTGGTGAACTCAAAGCAGCTCCCTTCGCAGCCATGAATGTGCCTCGAACTCATCCCTGAACCCGCCACCCTTGCCTACTCGCCATCAGCCCCCTCGCTCGGCTCCTCCTAACACCCTTTCCCGCCATCCCCCAGCGTCTTCCGACCGACCTCACAAAATCCCGCGGTTTTCCCGCGGTTTGGATGTAGCGAAACGGAGCGAAAAGGACTTACAGCGTATCGAGACGTAACGAAACGTATTGACCGAGTTCCCTAACCCGTTATAATGGCTCGTTATAAGGTATGCGGGCGTAATTCAGTGGTAGAATGCCAGCGACCCACGCTGCACTCCCTAACCCTTTTCAGACAAAAACTTACGAAACGGCACCTGGCGGTTTTCTGGCGGTTCGCATCCGAGCGAGAACAGGAGAAGACCACTCGGCGGCAGACTGGTTAGCATCTTTCCTCATTCTGGGCAAGGCACCGATCTTGCACAATTGCGGCTGGTGATCCTAGCTCGGACACGCTCCCTTCTGAGTCCCGGTTTCAGGGCTTTCGAAAGAGGTACATAGCCCAGCCCAGGCAGTTGCGGCCCCAGCGGAGATAGGCGTTGCGACTCCTGTGGGTGCTGCGGAGCAGAGCCTCCACGTCGGGATCGTCTGGATGGTCGGTTGCATATCGCTCCGCAGCCTGCCATTGGAGCCCCTCGTAACGGTCCCAATCGTCCGGGTTGGCCACCAGCGTATAGAGGAGAGCGAGGCCCACGTCCTCACCAATGGTCACGTTCCCGGCGTGGGAACCGCACAGGTTGGGATCATTGCCCGTGAGCTTCAGGTATTCCGGATCCGGGTCGGTCATCCAGAAGGGCTCGCCTACGAGCACCAGGCCGCCGGGCCGGGTCATCTTCATCAGGGCCTCCAACGTGCCCCTGTGATTCTGGTACACCCAGGAGGCACCGATGCAGGAGGCCAGGTCCAGACTCTCTGGCGCTTTCGGCTCGTACTTGCCGCCGTCCGTGTGGAGCAGCTCGATGCGGTCGGCCAGGCCCCGGGCTTCCACGTTCTTGCGGGCCGCCTTGATGGTGTAGGGTGAAAGGTCGATGCCCGTAGCCTTCACGTTGTACGCCTCGGCTACGAGGCAGAGGAACTCTGCTTTGCCGCAGGCCACGTCCAAGACACGGCCGCCCTCCGGCAGCCGCAGGAGACCCACGAGCTCCCGGGTCTTCTCCAGGCTCAAGGGGTTCATGACCGTGTGGTCAGTGTGGGTGATGCCGTAGTACTTCCACATGTCCATGCCCAGGTCCATGTCGGGCCCTTTCTATCAGTTCAGACTAGCTATACCGTCGGTCCTTCCTTCATCCACTGCTGGTGACTTGCCACCAGCCGACGCTCATACTACCACTTCCAGCTAGGCCGCGCAACAAGATGCTCGACATGCGCTCTCGGTTCGAAAGGCCATTCCTTGGGTAGTGAAGTTCGTCCAAGCCGCGAATTCGAAGCTACTACTGGCCCCAAAGCGAACGGTCCTGTTAACCCGTCTCAACCTGTTCAAGAGAGAATCCGAGAGTTCGCGGCCGGTTTTTCAGTCAACGGGAGCAACCGTCATGGTTGCTTTCGGACCCCAAAGTCTCACCTGCGGAGTAGAGAGCGCGAGGGCGGGTGGCGGAAACGCCGTAACCCTTTGATACCAACGTGATATGAAAACGCCCGGCCAGTTGTCTGGTCGAGCGTTCGCGTTAACTGGATCACCAGCCGAACCGTTGTTGGGCAGCCCGAACGGCCCGCGACCGACCTTTCGGAATCTGGCGGTTTTCTGGCGGTTCGTCTGTATCTAACCGCCCAGAACCGTCTTTAACCGCCAAACCAGGGGGCCAGTTGGGCGGGGAAAGGTCTTGACGAGGGGCGCTAACCCTCGATAATAGAGCAGGATAGCCGATTTTCGGCGATGCGGGCGTAATTCAGTGGTAGAATGCCAGCTTCCCAAGCTGGACGTCGTGGGTTCGAATCCCATCGCCCGCTATACTCGTAAACCACGCCGCCCCCGATAGTTCGGGCGACCTGCCGACGGTCGGCAGCGCGGCCTGAGACGCGAAAACGCGCGGTGTTACACCGCGCCCCGCGTTCAAGGACCC
>CAYGAN010000329.1:0-1961 GCA_964347585.1 uncultured Planctomycetales bacterium
CTGCCCGGTCATCGCGACCGAGTGTCCGGCACTTGAGACCGAGTGCCCCGTCCAGTGTACGGCGTGCCCGGTCGCGGAGACGCAGTGTCCGGCGGCGGAGACTCAGTGCCCCCAGGATGAGACTCGCTGCCCCATGGTTGCGACGGAATGCCCGGCGGACGACGCGACCGTGTGCCCGTACATCGAGACCGAGTGTGGCAGCCAGCGGTGCACGGGTTGTGGGTGCTGGTAGGAAATCGGTGTAGCCAGGTTTGATCCGCACGCCCGGCGCAATGTGGCGAGCATGCGCCATCTGAGGGCGATCCGGGCGGAGAGGACCCTGACGACGGCAGCTCGCCCCGCGCGACTTGTGGATCGGCCTGCGGCGGGCATGGGAAGACGCCAAGCGGCCGCCAGGGTCGGTAAACGGCGTGGGCGGCCTGTCTCTCTTCGACGTTCACGCTCCTTACTGCAGCCGTCGGGCTCGCCTCATGCGCACGCGCGGTCGCCTTGTCCGTTCGAGCGATCCTCGCAGCAGGCGGGCCGTACCATTACGCTGCAAACAGGTTCACGTCCGCCTAGGCATTCGTCGCCCCGGTGGGTCCCGTCGGCCTCCGGCTCCTGATCGCCATCTAGGTTTGGCGCATGCCGCTCACACTGCCGCCGCCGACAACGACGAGGCGAAGGCTCGCCCGCGTTCATCGCGCCCGCGCGGATGCGAGGGCTCGCGCGGGTGCCCCATCCTCGCGTAGCGAGCGTGGGGGACAGACAGGTGGCGCCGCAGTCCGTCCCCCGCGCTTCGCAGAGGTGCGAAGGACGGGGCACCCTTCGCGCAGACGCGCTCGGCTACGCGATCCGCTGTTCAATCGGGTCTCCCAGCTCCGAAGGAGCCGGGCCACCCATCTACATTGCAGACACACCTGAAGGGCGGGAACCAAGCACGCCGCCGACCTGCCCGTCCGAGCTACCGGAGTTGAGCGGGGTTTGTGACCATCGTTTCACGATTCAGTGCTCGGAGACTGCCTGTTGGATTTCTCAGGGCGCTTCGGCAGCAGCACTGACGCAACAGCGCCGCCAAGAGCGCAAAGCATACAAACGAGTATGAGGCCGCCCAGTGGAATACAGGGCGTGTCGGCATCCGCAGGCGGGTTCCAACCTACTTGGTACAACGAGTGGACCAGCAGCACTAGGTAGCCGAGCGCCCCTGCGCACACAGCCTGCATGATCGGGTGCCCTGCCCGCGCTCCGGCAACGATCCCGATGACGACAAGTGACACCCACATCACGATCCAGGCGGCTGACTCCGGACATAGCCTCACCACGAAACTCCATACAATCAGAATGCAGGCACTGATCGCGATCTGCAGGAAGTTGGGCCGCCTCTTACGCCTTTTGTGCGCAGAACGGTATGTTCCAGGGTCGGTGGGGTCGAACCCAGTACCGCATTCCGGGCATCGATTCTCGGGAAGCCCGTCGAGCACATACCCGCACCGCCGACAGTACATGGTCGGATCCGTTAGCGTTCCGCTTTCTCTTGGCACGGCTGAAGGCACTGGCTCCTTGCTTGATGTTACTGACGGCCGCCCTTCGATTCGCGCGTGGCTCCGGCCTCGCGACTGACTCGCCAAGCTTATGCCAGGCTGATAAGAACCGCTGGCAATGCTCCCATGATCGCGTCCGTGGTCACGGTTCCTACGGAAGCCCTGCGCGAGGCATGGTATCCGTTGTGAAGGTGAAGTAGCCCGGGAGGGATAGCTCCCTTTAAGCCAAGGCACATCCCAACCAGCGTGCGACAGCCGGTCTCTAAAGTCCCGACCGCACTGACTCGTCCTCTTCCGATCAGCCCTGCGATCTCCGTAATCGTCAGTGCAATCATACCACCGATTGCTGCGCTACTGAGCGGCGCGGTAACGCGGAGGTCTGATGGAGTTGCATACAATTGTCGCGATGCTGACAGCGGCAAAAAGAGTTGCCAAGCAGAG
>CAYGAN010000329.1:2060-2485 GCA_964347585.1 uncultured Planctomycetales bacterium
TCGTCGCTCGCCAGAACCAATGCATCAGATCCGTTCTCCGCATTCCGGGCATCGGGGCTCCGTGATGCCCCTTAGAATGTACCCGCATTTACGGCAGCGGGTTTCGGGGTCGTATGGTCGAGGCCCAATCGGCAGATGAAATAGGAGTAATGCGACGACTGCTGCTAACGAGGCGATCAAAACTACCGTTCCGATCCAGCCGAACTCCGTGGGAGCCCCGAAATAGTCTGCCATTAGAGCGGGCAACTCCCAGAGTACTTCCTCCAGACATGCCAAGCCAACTACGGGAATCAAGATCGCAATCGCCGCTCGCCAGAACCAGTGCATCAGTCAGGTCCTCCTACCGCGCTCGCCCCATCGCGGCTCCAAGAGGGCCGGCCGAGCTTGGCCATGGCGCGCAGGCAGGCAAGCCCTTGTTGACGCGG
>CAYGAN010000329.1:2495-3663 GCA_964347585.1 uncultured Planctomycetales bacterium
ATTTCTTCATTTCGGCCACGCGCTCCAGAGCAGCCTGTGCCTGCTCTCGGATCTGGTTGGTCGGTGCGCCGCCGGCCAAGGTCTGGAGAACCTTGGCGGCTCGGTCCGACCGAATCACTTCAAGTACGTGGATTGCTCTGCTGAATCGAAGCGCATCGAGGTCCGGCAGCGTGCCTTGCTCGATCGCCTTGAGGATCTCCTCGATCCGCGCGCGGGCTTCCAGAGGCGGCGACCGCTCGATCTCCTGCCGCAGGTACGGCTCGCCCGCCAGGCCAAGCTTCATCAGCGACTGCGTCGCCTTTTCACGGGTCTGCCATTGCGGGTGGTTGAGCTCAGCGATCAGAGTCTTAACGCGCTTCTCACCCACATTCGCGGGCTTCAGGCGGTCTTGCAGGAAGGGCACGACCCGGTCGCCCGCAGCAATCAGCGTCCAGACGGCGGCGTGCGCTTTCATCGGCTCATCCGAGCTCAAGTCGGCCCAAAGCCTTTGCAAGGCGTCGGCGTCCAGTTCGGCCACGGGCGATCCGTGCAACGCCTCGATCGTAACGTTGTCGATGCCCCAGCTCTCGTCGGACACCGCCTGCAGCCCGGAGGCAGAAAACCTGAGAATCTGACACCGGGCCGTGTGAGGAACTACCATGTCGAAGTGATAAACAGCGTCCATTGCGTCGTTACCGTGCGAATAGCCCAGAGTATTGTTCTCTGCGGCGCCCGTGCGAATCGGATGGTCGGGGCCGGGATGACGATCGGGGTAGCTCTGATGAGCACCGTAGTGCGGGAACAGCGCGAAGGTTGCATGCACAAGCGTCGGGCCGCCCAGCAAATGCAGCTCCCAGACGTTCGGGCCGATCGTGGCGCCACCGGGATCCCGTGTATCATTGCCGTCCCACGAGCGGATGAGGTACAAATCGAACGCGATGCGGAGGTACTCATGGGCCGGCACCTCATCCAAGTGCAGGTACACGCTGGTGTTGCCGAACTCGCCGAGAAACTGCTGCTTTCCATCGGGAGTCTTGGCGCGTCCAGCGTTCAGCCACTCATGGCCAATCGACTTCTCGAAATCGTTGGCGTACGCGAGCGTCCTGTTCGCTGAGCACGCCTCGGCGTCCCACGAGAGCGCACTCGTCGTTGGTGTGTCGGCGCCCTGTGCGCCGTGGCCGCTCTCGGC
>CAYGAN010000330.1:0-1265 GCA_964347585.1 uncultured Planctomycetales bacterium
CCGTTGAGCGTGACGGGTGGGCGCTTCTGAAGGAAGCTGTGCATGCAGAACTGGGGGGTCATGAAGACGGCCGTCTCGATTGCCACCGTAGGCAAGACGAATCCCCCGGGCGCGAATTCCATTTCCTCTGGAATGGGCTTGTTCTCAGCTTGGTCGAGAATCTCAAGGGCGCGGCACACAAGCGCAGTGCGCCCGCCGCCCATTGTCAGCTGCCATTCGTGGTTCGTGCGAGGCCACCCCGAGACATCCGTACCAGCAGCCGTGAAGCCCTTGCGATAGGCCGCATCCACTGATCGAAGCTTGGCGAGCAACTCCGCGCCGCTTGGTACGCGCACGCTGCGAGCGCTGGGTGCCGTCGTTGGAGCCGGCGTGATTGGCGACAGCGCGGCCGAATAACTGCCAAGTCCCACCAGTAGGAACGTGCTGGCTAGCCTAACGGTGAGTCTAAGTTGACCGATCGACAGATTGGCGACCATCATCTGAAGATGTCCGCGTCCCGCAGGACGTTGCCGAGCTCTGCCTGAGCTATTCACAATGTTTCGGCTCAGTAAGCGTCTTGGACACGATCGCCCGCCCAAGGTTCCAATCGGACTGTCATCCGGACCAGCAGAAGCTGACAAGAGGGAGCCCACGGCGGCCGCCCCGGACCCTCCTCAGATCATTCCGGGGAATTCGGGTTCTCCTTTGAGCGCGTCCGTCATGCGTTGCGTGATCGGCGCCGTGACGCGCGTGTCGATCCAATCGACCAGCCAGGCATTCCCTTTCCTGATCAAACGGATCAGCAACGGCCCCTTGTCGCCGGACTCAGGCGCAACGCTAACTTCCGACGTGATGGCCACCGCGATGTTCCTGGCATGATTGAGGTGCACGCTCTTGATGCGAAGCTCGGCTCCTTCGGGCAATGCAGCGGCCAACTGGCCACCTTTTCCTGCCGACGCGGCGGCGAGGAAGTCCTCCGCCGTCCGCCGCGCCGCTTGCCACTCCGGCTGGTCATTGGGGTTCCAGTTCCCGCTCTGGCTTGCCTTAATCGGTGCCACTACTTGGTTACCCTCGTACCGCATGGTGAGGTCGGGGCAGACCCGGTTGTCAGATAGCCTGGTTGATTCCGCAAAGGGCGCGTGCATCATCTCCTTGACCCTCTTGAGCACCTTAGGTTGGACTTTGTCCACGAGCGACTGGAACGTTAGGGAGACGTCCTCACCGAAGTAAGACAGAACCCCTTTTTCCGGAATGCAGCGTCCCCCGGACGATAGCACCCCGCTATT
>CAYGAN010000330.1:1321-3582 GCA_964347585.1 uncultured Planctomycetales bacterium
GGGGCGCACGCGAACGCTGCCTCGCCTGCGAGTGCCTTGGGATCGATGACCAGCTCCCAGCGGTCCATCGGCACGCTTCCCCGGCCGGTAGCAGTTGCAGCCAGTGTGCCGTCCGCTCGGCGTGACACACTCGTGATCTCCTGAATGTGCTGCGATACACCTCGGCCCAATACCCACAACACTTTCCCCGCCAAAACGCAGAGGTTGCCTGGTTCCTCGACGTCAATGAAGCGTTCGTGAGCAAGTACACGTTTGAACGCATCGAAGCCACGCCCCATGAAGATCGTGCGTCCGAGCCAGATGTCCCCGGGCCACTCGGGTCCGGGCCGAATCACGAGGCCAGGCTTGTCCGGGTCGATGACCTCGGTTGGCTGGTGCACGAGCGCCAGGCAGCCGTCGGCCATAGTGAGCTGCCACCGCCCCTTTACCCGCACCGGCCGCGGGGCGGCCATGCCGTGCAACGGCAGGATTTGGCGAAGAAACCTTGAAGGCCCCCTGACATCCGTGCCGGTGGCGGTGAACCCGGCGCGATAGACGGCGTCTATAGCGCGCAGCTTGCAGAGAAGCTCCTCGCCGCTCGGGACAGGCATATCGGGAGTGGCCGCTGCCGTGGTTGCGCAAGGCCGCTCGGCTCGCGACGCCGCGACTGAGAAGCCGGCACGTCCCCCCAAGAGGAAAGCGACCATCACGCTGAACCCAGAGCAGAATGGACGGACGTTCGATCTACTCGTCATCCTCATTACTCCGGATATGTTCGTCGCTTGCCGGCGTCAGAGTGTCGCCGGCCCCGCTGGCGAGCTCTCTGCTTCGCCAGGCTTTTTGACGTGATTGCGCGACCCAGGTTCCGACCGAGTTGGCAGCCACAGGGACAAGTCACACCAGGGGGTTGCCGTTCGCCAGGGGCTGACGACATGCTCTTCAGATCATTCCCGGGAATCCAGTCTCCGTCCCGAGCGCATCCGTCACGCGCCGCGTGATCGGGGCCGTCACGCGCAGGTCAATCCGATCGACTAGCCATGCGTCCTCCTGCTTGACCAGACGCATGAGCAGCGGGCCTTTGTTGGTTGCGTCGGGCCCCGGGCTGATGTCGGACGTCATGACCAGGACGATCGAGCCGGCAAAAAAGATGTTGTTCTTCTGAACGTTGACACTGGCTCCGCGAGCCAGTTCTCGGAGTGCGCCGAGTTGGCTAGCGGCCGCTGATCCAGGGGCAGTCAGCGTGGCAGCTTTTTTATCCTTACCGGCTAGCGCCGCAGCAAGGAATGCTTCCGCCACCCGGCGCGGTACGGCCTGCTGCTCCCGCAGCTTTTTCTCGCGATCAGGGTGGCCCGGTCTTACGAAGCTGATCGGGGCCACTACTTGGTTGTCCTTGTACTCCGCGACCAGATCGGGCCAGACTCTTTCGTCATCTATGCGGGTCCCCGCCGGATAGGGCGGGTGCATCATGGCTTCCACCGCTTTAAGCAGCTGCCGATCGGCCTTGGGCAATGCTGAACGTAGTGTGAGACGCCGTGTGATCGAGCCGCTCGCCCACTCTCCTTCAACGGGAAGCCAAAGCCGGCCGAGCTGTTGGAGGCCGCTGTTGCTGAACCGAAAGTAGAAGCTCTTGCCAGAACGGGCCAGATAGCCCGCCCTTGGATCCACGCGGAGCTCCCACGTCCAGTCCCCGAGCAGGCCCGTGGCCGTCGCCGTCAGCATCCCATTAGGGTCGCGTCGGACCTTCGTTATGTGGTCGATCTCTTCGGATAGTCCACGTCCCAGGACCCAGAGCACGGGCGCCACGTGGTGCGTCAACATGCCCGGCCCGTAGAAATAGACGCTGCGCGTTCCGCCCTTGCCGTCAAGTTCAGCCGGGGTGGGCTTCGTAAGCATGTAGAGCGCGCTGAACTCAGGTGTTAAGAAGACTGCAGTCTCGACCTCTACCAACGGGAGGATGACAGGGTCATCTGTCTGCAACAGGTTCTCATCCACAGCCTTGTTCTCAGCCTGATCGAGTATCTCGAGCGCCCGGTGCACGAGCGCCAGGCGCCGATCCGCCATTGTCAGCTGCCATTCGTACTTCGTGCTCGGCAATCCGAAGACAGCCGTGCCGGAGGCCGTGAAGCCCTTGCGATAAACTGCATCCATTGATCGGAGCTTGGCGAGCAACTCCACGCCGCTCGGCAGAGGCGCACCGGTACCGGTGGGCTGCGTCGTTGAGGCGGGTAGGCTGGCTGCGTTCGCCAACGAGGCCACTAACCCGGTCAGGAGCAGGGGTGACG
>CAYGAN010000331.1:0-2651 GCA_964347585.1 uncultured Planctomycetales bacterium
CGGTCATGGTACCATTCTACCGGTCCCGTAATGGTTCTTGGATAACGCGAGCAACGAGCGTGAATCTGGCCAGCCAGGACTCTCGAACTCTTACCCCGCCCAAGCTCTCTTGGTTAACTCACGCGTTCGCAGCGCACACCGGCCCCGATTCGCTCGATACTGAGGTGCTACGTTGCCGGCGCGGAAGGACTTGCGAGGGATCCAGCCGCTTGTTGCGAACGAGGAACAAACGCGCGAGCGCGCTGCCCGTCACGCACCCGGGAGCCAGCGCAAGTATCTGACAGAATTGACGTTATCGTCGTTCTCCGCCGTCGCGACGAACTCTTGACCAAGGGTGAAATATACCGTAGTATATACCACCGGAGGTCACCATGAACACGGCAAGGTTATTCATGAACGGACGCAGCCAAGCGGTGCGCCTACCCAAGGAGTACCGCTTCGACGACGACGAGGTCTTCATCACCAAGGTCGATGACATGGTGATCCTGTACCCTCGTCGCAAAGGGTGGGACTTGCTCGCCAGGGGCATCGAGCGCTTCACGCAAGACTTTATGGCCGAACGTGATCAGCCCGCCGAAGCAGGCGAGCGCGAAAGCCTGTGATCCGGTACCTGCTCGACACCAACATCTGCATCGAGATGATCCGCGGCCGCTCGCCCGAAGTCGTCGCGCGTCTCCGACGAAGGAAGATTGGAACGATTGGCATCTCGGCGATCACCCTGGCCGAGCTTCAATACGGTGTAGCCAAGAGCAGCGACCCCGAGCGCAACCTGGTCGCGCTCGCGCACTTCTGTGCGCCGCTGGAGGTCTGTCCCTTCGATCACGGGGCTGCGTCGAGCTACGGGCAGCTTCGCGCTCACTTGGAGGGCGCGGGCACCCTGATCGGCCCCCTGGACACGCTCATCGCCGCACACGCTCTGGCGCTTAGCGTCGCGGTTGTCACGAACAACGAGCGTGAGTTCCGCCGCGTCCCTGGTTTGCGCGTTGAGAACTGGATGGGGGGCTAAGCGCGTTCTCGAGCCGGGTATGTAGCGGTGGCCGCCAGCGTCGTCCTACCTTCTGTACGCGTAATCGGTGCAGGAACGGATGTCGCGCGCTTACGGGGCAGACGAATCGTCTGCCGGCCCCCAGCCACCGCGCACGACGAAGTCCCGATGATCCGTGAACACGTATGTGCGATCGAGGGTGTCAGCAGGTGACCAACGCCCCTTCTGCCCGGCCCGCCAGTGCGCGCGATCGAGCGTGCCGACTGCCAGGTACTTCCCTTTCTCGATCGCGGCGCGCCTGTCGTCGTCCATCGCCTGCAGCATCGACTCGATCTCCGACTGCCGCCCGATGACCAGCTGGCACGCAGGGCAGAAGCGGCACGTCTTGTTAAGCACGCAAATCGTATGTGGCTCAATGTGAATGACGAGCGGCAATTTCCTCTGCTTCGTCTTCCCCGCGCACTTTGGGCAGCGCGTGAACGCCACGTCCGCGTACGGATTGAGGAAGAAGTAGTATCGGGTTCGCTGCGGCGTGGTCATATCAATTCGAAGAAACTGTCCCGCGAGCTGCTTGACATACTTCCTCACGGCGCTGGCCAGCAGCGGGTGGGCAGCTTGGGCTCATACAGGTGTCCGCGCCAGTGGTTGTAATTCCATCCGCTGGTACCAACGCGACTCTCTGGCTGCTTTCTCCCGCGACCGGTCATGATACCATTCTACCGGTCCCGCAGCGGTTCTTGGATAACGCGAGCAAGGAGCGTGAATCTGGCCGGTCGCGACTCTCGCCACGTCCGCGACGAACGAGACCGCAGGCCATGACCCTGGAACGTCTCCACGCGCGGATAAGCTCATGCCTTCGATGCGACTACCATCGCTGTCGCATCTACGCGGTGCCGGGCGAGGGGCCCGTGCGGGCGGACGCGATGGTAGTCGGCGAAGCGCCCGGGCGCACAGAGGATGAGCAGGGCCGTCCGTTCGTCGGGCGGAGCGGGCGATTCTTCGATCAAGTCCTGCGTCAGGTAGGGATCGATCGTGGCCGGCTGTTCATCACGTCAACCGTGAAGTGTCTGCCTGATCACCCGGGCCCGCCTCGAGAGGACTCGATAGACGCGTGCATCGGGTACCTGCATCAGCAGGCCGATCTGGTCAAGCCGGCAATAGTCGTGTTGATGGGGCGCATCGCGTGCCGCGCGGTGCTCGGGATCGAAGACCTGCGCGTCGCGACCGCCAAGACGTGGCGCTGGCGGGACATGCTGTGCTGTGTGACCCATCATCCGGCTGCGGCCATGCGCTTCCCGGAGCCGGCGCGGTCGTTCCGATCCGATTGGCGGGCCATCCGGCGCCGCCTGGACGGTCTCGCGAAGCATTCGCCGCCTGAGCAGCACGTGCGCCGGCCCCGCCGGCGTTGACATCGCCAACGGATTGGCTAGATTGTTGTTAGAGCTATTGCGGCGGAGGAGTCGCTGCGGTGGTTATTCCCCGATAGCTCAATTGGTAGAGCAACCGGCTGTTAACCGGTTTGTTGCAGGTTCGAGTCCTGCTCGGGGAGCTTTACGGGCCTTCTCGAACGAGAAGGCCCGTTTTCGTTAACAGCCACGCCGCGCCGCCAGTCCCGGCCCACTTCCGCCATATCCCTTTGCCCGCAAAGGCTTACGCCACTTCCGCC
>CAYGAN010000331.1:2849-3574 GCA_964347585.1 uncultured Planctomycetales bacterium
GCTTCCGGGACCAGCAGCGAAACCGAACTCAATAACGCATGCTGGGCTAAACGAGCGTCATGGTCATGGTTCCACGTCCATCCGAGGCCTCGACGATTGCGCTGGCCCCGTTGATGATCGTCATCTGTGGGGGGCGGTGTCCGATATCCGCGTCGTAGATGATCGGGAGTGGCAAGTCATCGAAGACATCATGCAATGCGTCGGCGTAGCTGAAGGATTCGCTGTCTGGTCCGGAGGAACGGCCAAGCACCATACCCGCAAGGCCGTCGAACCAGCCAGCCAGCCGCATGTTCCAGAGCATGCGGCAGACGTGGGCGGGGCCTGAGTTCGCATTCTCCAAGTAAAGGATTACTCCCTCGTGATTGAACCGCTTCCTGTATCCGGGCAGATCGCCGTATGGCGTACCGACAAGTGCCGAAAGCATCTCCAGACACCCGCCGATAAGTCGCCCGCTGAACGACAGTGAGTCGAGGTTCTGGCCGTGCTGCATGCATCGCCAAAGCGTATGCTCAGTCAGATTGAAGGGAGCCGCCGGTTCTTGTCCCCAATCGGGGCCTTTAACCTGGTGAGTCGTGGATGAACGCAGCTCCAGTCGTTCACCCGCATCGAAGGCCAGCACATCTCGCCATCGCTGGCTCAAACCATCTTTCTGGGCAGGTACCATCTCCATGAGCGTGGTGCCATGCGCAGTGGCGATCCCCGTCAGCGTGGTCAACGAGAATAGC
>CAYGAN010000332.1:0-3559 GCA_964347585.1 uncultured Planctomycetales bacterium
ACGCCAGCATCTCCTCGAGATACCGGAACTTCTTGGGCTCCTGGCCGTACCACTGCTTGACGATCCCAGCCCCGTGCGCCAGATGTTGCGTCCAGATGTCGCAGACGGCCGTCAGTCGGGCGTTCGTCTCCTGTTCGAACTTGTGGAACTCGTCCATCAGGGCGAGTCCGCGGTGCCCGATCCCCACGATCCCTACGGACAGCTGGTCGTTCGCTCCGGCGGGCCGGGTCGCGGCTGCCCGCACTTTCGGCCCGAGCGCCGCGCCGGCCGCTCCCGCCGCCGATGCCGCCAGGAAGTCCCTACGACTGACGTTGCTCTCGCTCATCGATTCGTCCTCCTGGATGATCGCTTCTGCCCCGACATCCGTCGGTCATCCCCGGCCCCACCAACCTGAAAGGGTAACCGAAGATGCCGCCGCAGTCACGCCTACGCTACAATCCCTGCAACGCCGTTGCTAACATACAGTCCTGATGACAGGCCTGGTCAGCTTGCCAAGGAGGACGGTTTATGATCCCCGTTGAAGAGACGAACGAGATCAGCCCCATCTGTCCACACTGCTCGCGCGAGCTGCGTGCGGTCCTGTGCCGTACGCTGGGCGCATTCCTGGGTAAGCGCTACATCTACTTCTGTCCCGAGTGCAGGAAGGTCCTTGGCATCACCCACCGCAAGGGCTTCTGGATGGGCTAGGTCCGGTCGGCCCGGCCCGGGCGACAATGTCGCGCTCGCTGCATCGGAGCACCAGCGCGAACTCATCCGATCCCAAGGCGCCGGCCCCTACAGAGTAGTACATCACCACGATTGTTCCTTCGTCAAGCTGAACCACACTCGGATACCCGCAATCCGTGCGGAGCGAGTCCCATGCCAGCAGCACGCGATGCGCATAGTCCCAGCTCTTCCCTCCGTCGCAGCTCATGACCGCTCCCACGCCGAAGGGCTCACGCCGATTGCCATATACCATTAGCAGCCGACCGGACTGCAAGCGACACAGATCCGCCGGATGCTGACCGGCCTGCGTGATCGGTGCCGGTCCCCGCCAGTTGTATCCCCCGTCCTGGGAGAAGAAGGCATCGACACTGCCTGCCTTTGTGCGGACCACCGCCAGCAGACTCTTGTTCGTGATCGCTAGGAGCGACATCTCGTTATGGTCACGAGCCGAAACAAGGCTGAAATCCTGCCACGTCCGGCCGTTATCGCGGCTGCGCACGATCCCTGTTAGGTCTCGTGCATCGGGTGGTATTCGGGGCTGCCCTTTCCACGTCCGATCGAGTCCACCGTAGAGCGACATTAACGCCGTCCCGTCGCTGAGCACTACGACCCGCCCGAAGGGCGACCCGCCCCGGATCGGTCCAGTGAACAGCTTGCGCTTGCGGGTCCAGTTCGCTCCCCCGTCATGTGACAGCACGTAGAAGAGCTCATACTGGCCCGCGCTTGTGTCCCATTTGCCCGACGCGTCGTAGGTCCTTGCCTCGGCGTAGGCCACCACGACCGTCCCGTCGGCCATCTGGCCGACCGCCGGGTTCCGATCGTCCCATTTGCTATCGACGATGACTTTAGGTTTCGACCAAGTCCGGCCCCCGTCACCTGAGTCGATCCAATCCAAACGCCCTTTGATCCCGATGTGTGGCGCACCCCCGCGGACGACCGCGCCCAGGCGCCCGTCCCGCAGCTTGATCAGCACCGGGAAGTACCCGCCCCCCCGAACCGCCACGATCCGCTCCACCCGGTCTAATCGAGGACCATGGATGTCGCTCACCGTCTCTTGCCTCGTTGTAGCGGTGCGCACCTTCCCAGTCGCTGTAGCCGGTCCCGGGGCCGACAAACCAGCGGCTGCAGCTACCCCTGCGACGAACGCACGCACGATCATGGCCCAGCCCGGACCTTAACTCCCAGATCCTTCAAGACACTCCGGACCCGGTCCGCCGCCTTTTCTACCACTCCCACCGTGTCCACAAACCGCGAAGGCAGCGATGGGACCAATTCCGGCGCCACCACAGCGGCCCATGCCCTCAGGCCTTCGGCCGTCTGCTCAGCGGCAGCATCCAGCTCCGCCATCAGTTCGCCCAAACGCTCGCGCAGCTTGCCGTCCGGCGGCTCGCTCTTTGGCCAAGCCTCTCGGATCTCTTGCACGGCTGCCAGCATCCGCGTGAACCCCTGGATGACGCGAGTCTCCTCAAGCACGGCCGGCGAGCCCAACTCCTCGGCAAGCTTCAGCGCCCTCCGGCAGGCGGCCAAGTTCTGGGCGAGCCGCGCCGACGAGCCCAAGTAACGAAACGGTCCGTCGCCCAATGGCGGCAGCTTGGACTCCTTGAGTAGTGTACCAATGTCCCGAAAGAACCAGGGATACGGCGTTCCGCCGCCGTACACGTCCCAACCGACCGATCCAAGCGTCACTGCCCAGTCTGCAGCTTTTTCGATGTCACGCAGGCCCGCGCGCGTCGCCCACGCCCGGGCGAACTCTCGCTCATCGCGGCCGTCGGGGTTCCAGGACCATTCGGCTGCCGCTGTAATGTTGAACTCGTAGTACCGATTCGACGGCGTGGCGTACCCGCACAAACACTGTAGTCCCTTCTGCGCGAACTCCTTCATTCGCGTCCTGATGAACTGCGGCCCGCTCCACGGACATACGATCCGCCACGATGCCGTGAGTTGCGGATAGCACCCCAACCATTTTCCGTCTCGAGCGTACTTGGCCAGCTCCTCATAGATCATCGGATCGCGCGACGACTCGTACGTCTTGCCGCCGTGGTAGTACGTGATGCCCACGTCGCGCGGCACCAGCGCCAGGATCTTGTCGTTGCTCGCGTAGCTACCCTGGGTCAGCAGTATCCGGCACCCGAGATTCGGCCTGATCTGGCGCGCGCGATGGAACGCCTCAAGGGCCGCCTGCGTCTCGAGGACGAATTGGTCTTTCGCTCGACATCTTTCGCATTCGCAGCACACGTAATGCTCCGACAGCCATACATTGACATCACTCACAGCCGGATCGCGCGCGAGCGAGACCAGCCAGTCAACCAGGATCTCGCGCGTCTTTGGCTGCGAAAAGCACGCCACCGCCACCGATGCCGGCGCCGTCTGATCGGAGCTTGGCTTGCCGCGCGTCTCTGGGAATCTCTCGAAGATCCCCGTGCGCCTCAATTGATCGAGGTGTGTGATGATCGCGACGATCTTGACCGAGCGCTTACGGCCGGTCTCCAGCAGCTCGGGACTGACCTTTGCCACGCCACGCCCTTCGTCTGAGATGCTCAAACTGATATGCGATTCGACGAGGTTGAGTTTGCGATCGGCCATCCACGGAATGTCCGCATTTGCGTTGCCGCCCCAGAGTCCCCGCTCCGGCAGCGCCGGCCAATCCGCTACGCGCGCGAGCGGAACGTCGACGCTGGCGGCCCCGCCCTTACCTGCGATCCTGGCCGCTATTAGCTGCTGCAGCGTCAAGGCGGCATAGAACAACCCCTGGTCCGCGAGCGCGCCGAGGATCAGCCTGTTCTCCGCCACCGGCGTGATCACGTAGGCCTGATCGCGATTCGGCAGCTCCTTAAGCTTCTCCACGCCCGCCACA
>CAYGAN010000333.1:0-3445 GCA_964347585.1 uncultured Planctomycetales bacterium
TGTGAGTGTGCTGCTGCGCCAGTTGCGTCCGCCGACCTAGCCGAGCAGGTTCACCGCTGAGAGTTCGGTCTCCAGCGGCAGCAGCCCCCGGCGGATCCACGAGTTGAACCGGTGATCTCGTGGGAGCGTGTACCAGGTTTGGTTGTCAGGCGCGAGGCGCAGCGCGATGGTGTTGCGGCCGGGCGGGAGCTTTCGATCCAATGGCAGCTCGACGGGCAGGTGCGGCGTCTTGGCCAGGTATTGGCCGTTGACGAACACCTGCGCGGTCAGGTTCCGACCGGCCAGAGCGACGTGGGATGCATGCGCCAGGTCGCCTGTCACCGTCGCGCGTAGCCAGGCGATCTCCTGGTTCAGTGCCAGCGGCTGCTCGATGGGCAGCGAGACGCGCGACCAGCCGGGCTGCTGCCGACCGGGCTTGTGCCAGCCTTGCGATTCGCCGTGGTCGAGTCGTTCCTGTTTGAGCCAAAGCTCCTCGATCTGGTGCTGCCACGGGCCGCTCTCGATCGTAAGCAGCTCGAATCCGGACTCGCCGCGATCGTGGCAGTCGAGGCTCTGGCGGTAGAGCCTGACCGCCAGCGAGTTCAGGGTGCCCCGTCGGACCGCCCGGGTGATCTCGAACTGCGACTCAGCGCCCGGCCGCTCCACATAGACTCGCCCGACGTCTTGGCCGTTGACGTAGAAGACGAGGATGTTGTGCCAGCCGTGCGGCCGGACACGCAGATAGACCGGCATCTTGCCCTTCGGGATTCGTATGGTGTTTTTCAGCCAGAACCATCCCTGCACGCCGAGCACTGATCCGTGCGCGATCGCCGGTAACGTCCAGTCCTTGACGGGTACGCGCACCCAGCCTCGCCCGCGCGCCGCCGAGGCATAGTCGTCGAGGTAGTCATCGATTCGCTCGCAGCGCATCTGCCAGCGGTCGATGGTCGCGATCGTCTTCGGCTTGTGGCCGGGCGTGATTCGGGGCCGCGACCGGCAGAGCTTGATCACGGTGGCGTCGCGTGCGGGCACGTTGACTCGGAGCTTGACGTTGCGGTCTTGCCGTCGGACCGTGAACGTGTCGGCGAGCTTGCCGGTGAGCAGATCGACGGCGTGGTACCGGCCGGCCGGGCTTAGAACCGACGCATCAACATCAAGCGATCGCACGGGCTTTCGTGGATCGCCGTTGAAAACGATCGCCACCGGGTCCTCGCCGTCGAGGGTGGCGATCGCGCCGTCGGAAAGTGCGTGGCCGGTATCGACGTACTTCTTGGCGCCGAGCCATTCGAGCAGGACCGTTTCAAACAGGTCGGGGTTGCGATTGATCGGAAAGCCGAACACGGCGACCTTGCCCTTCCCGAAACTCGCCAGGTAGCCGCAGATCTTCCCGTCGGACTTGAGCGTGTTCAGGTATCGTTTGCCGGCGGGGAAGGTGAACGTCTCAAGGGGGCCCTGCGGGCTGCGGATGCTCTCGGCGCGGGTTTTCTCCTCGGACGCTAGGGCCAACTCGCGGAACGCTCGCAGCGGCCGGCCGAGCAGGTCCACTGTCGGGATCGCCGGTGAGATCAGCAGATGTCCGCCGGCCCTGACGTACCGCGCCAGGCGCTCGGCGAAGTCGCGATCCATGAACCACATGCCCTGCGTGACGACGACGGGGAAGTCGGACAGTCGTAGATGCGGGTTCCTGACGGACCGAGCCACGACGAAATCGATGCTCCGTTCGTGGAGTACGTTGAACGTCTGCTCGAAATCCTTCTTCGGATCGAAGCCGCGGTAGAGCTTGTCGCGGAGCCAGTTGAAGTCCAGGGCCCGATCCGTGAAAAGCTCGAACGCGTCGCCCTGCAGGTTGGTGTAGGGGATGTGTTTCAGCACGAGGACGTCTCGTCTGATGTGTCGTTCGTGCCATCGCTCGTCGCGAAGCGTGTTGAAGACCTTCGAGAAGGTTTCGTACGCAGGCCTGCGCCCGCCGCGTTCGTCCAGCGGGCACTGCAGCCAGTTGTCGCGTTCCACGAACATGTACAGGTTGATCGCCCGCAGGCCACATGCAAAGTGCGAGAGGACCGACAAGCGCGCGAAGTTCGGCCGATACACCCCCTGGCCGCCCCAGAGATAACGCTCGATCGTCCCGCACATGAACTCACCGGCGAAGGGTAGCTTGTTGCCGTTGTAGTCCGCGCTCAGGAAGGTCCATCGCCATGGGGGGGCGGTAACGGTCTGGTACAGGTCGTACCCGCTGAGGTCCAGGTGGGCTTTGCGGTTAAACTCGGCTTCGTCCTCCATGGCCCAGTTGTGGGTCATGAGCGTGGAGGCCTGCTTGCGGGCGTGATCCACGTCGGTGCGAAGCGGGTAGGCCATGTAGTTGCGCAGGAACGCGACGTGGTCCTGAAGCCGGACCACCGGTGTGGGAGGAAAGCTCATCTGTTCGAAGGTCTGGTCGAGCCACGTGACGTACTGGTCGAAGTTCTCGACGCCGGCGGCGCGCAGCTCATCCACTACGTCTGCGAACGATCGGTACTTCGCGTGCCAGGCTGAATTGAGCCTGCTGACGGTCCGGTAGGTCTCGCGGAGGTGGCGGCTCAGGAAGGCCAGATCGAACGTGTAGCCGGCGCCGGCGTAGTGGGCGGCCGGACCGAACAGCTCGAGCCAGTAGGGCACGGGCGGGCAACTGAACCCGTCGAAGTTTGCTTTATAGGGTCTCATCCCGTAGTAGTTGCCCATCAGGTCGAACCATTCGTTGTGGATTTGCAGCAGCAGCAGGGATCCGCCGCGCCGGAGCTCGTGCGGCCGGACCGCTCGCCAGAACGCATCGAAGCACTTCTTCCAGTCCGTTTTGAAGCTGCTGGCGCCGCTCTGGCGCCACTCGCAACAGGCCGGCGCGATGCGCAGGTGCGCGTGGAGGCCGACCTGTTTGGCGAGCTCGAGCAGTTTCGGGATGTCCCGCTGGGGCGAGGTCCGGCCGCGAAAGTCGAATCTGCCCGGTGCGACCTCGTGCCAGTTGAGCTGAACGAACGATGTGACGACTGTAAAGCCCGCCCGCTTGATCCGCTGCAGGATTGTCCGCCAGTATCTCTGCTCGTTGCGCCAGTAGTGGAACTCGGCGGCGTAGAGTGGGATCGCCGGCGTGTCACCGATCTCGATGCCCGATGTGGTGATCGTCGCCGTGCTGTTCGTCTTGGCCATGGAAGCTGTGCCTCCTGTTGGAACCGATCGTGCCGAAGGTCATGCGGGACTGCCCCGGCTTCAGGTGGCTTGTTCCGAGGCTGCACCTCCGGATAATGGGGCGGGTATCGTAGCTTGTGTGAGCCGGGCGGACAACGCGCGAAGCTGCGCAGCGGGGCAGCGAGTCGCGCGTTGTCGGGCCTGAGGCTCGTGTTGATATTCGTGTTTGCGACGGCGTGTTCAATGAGTCGGATGTGAAAGACGTGCCGACGCCGGCCTGTGCCACTGCTCTTGAGCAGTGCTGCAT
>CAYGAN010000334.1:0-3439 GCA_964347585.1 uncultured Planctomycetales bacterium
GTATCGCACCCATGCAACGACACCACCACGTCGTACGTCTTCGATGTAGCCGAATACTGCGCCAAATCCGCACGCTCAAACGTACAATTCGTCCAGCGTAGAGCTTTGGCCACCTCGCGACACTTGTCCACAAGGGCTTGGTCCGACTCCACGCCGTGGAGACTCGCGCCCAACCCAGAGCTTACTGCTTGGTGCACGAGCACAAACCCGAGGTAGCTACGTCCGCACGCCAAATCCAGAACGCGAAACGGCCTGCGCTTGTTCCCGCCGATCGCTGGCTCCACGATCTTGCTGAACTGCAGTGCCTGTCTGAGCTTGGGTTTCCTTTTCGACTTCGGGATGCCGAGGGCGTCGATCAACGCGCCCAGCTCGGCTTTGTTCTCCTCACCATCGGTTCGAGACGCGGCGTGCACTTGCGTCTTCACAGACACCGTGCCGGCTTCGATCGCATAGGTGACGGTCTTCCCGCTCAGAAAGCATTCAATCGCGTTGCCGTTCTTGGCGTATCGCTTCTGAATTGCTGCAAGGAGCTCCTCCGTGTGGACCGCGTCGGATGCCTGGTCATCCGATGCCCAAAGCCCGCCTGCTTCGCGTGTGAAGACCACGGTTCTCGCCTCAGGGAGGCACCGAAGGCGAACGCAGACACACTCTTCATCGGAGAGCGTCGATGCTAAACCGATCAACGGACAAGGCATGATTGTGCATTCCGCCGGGATATCCTCGGTTGCCGGGTGCCACTTCGGCTCGGCCAGACGCCGACAGCAGCACCGAATGAGAATTTCCGATTTGAACGCTATGGGCCAGCTTCGGCCGCCCTTCTCGCCTTCATTCTACCAGGAGTCGCCACCCGTCGCTGCCTGCTCGGACCAAGGAGCGTCATCTTCTCCGTCCGCCCATGCGCCACAGCGGGCCAGATCCGCAATGAGCTGGCCTCTGAGAGCACGTCCAGGGCGTATGTCAGGATTGCGGCGGTTCTGTATCTGAAACGAAGGCCAGATCACGCGCCGAAGAACGGCATAAGGTTGAATAGATCATCGCCAAGCTGCCGGCGGCAGAGGTTGCACCGTCGAGAGGTCGGCTCCTCGTCGAGGTCGTCCGCAAGCTGGGTATCGGCGAGCAGATGTACCACTGCTGGCGCAAGGAGTACGGCGGGCTGAGGATAGGTCATGCCCGTGGTGTTAAGCACGTGGAGAGGGACATCGTGGAACCGAAGAAGCCGGTAGCCGACGCACACGGCTAACGAAAGCCCAATAGGATTGAGTACGGCGGTCAGGGATCTTGACATCCGAGAAGCGGTGTTGCTTTCCATTCGGGAGAGCTCTCGGTATGTTCACCACAGCGAACTCATGCTCGCGGAGTCTTTAGCCATGGAGCCCAATACTGGAGTCGCCAGCCGATGGTGGCCTCGCCTGACCAACGTGTACACGCCGATCGGCTGGAAGGACCACCTGTTCCGGTTCAACGTGTACTACAACGGCGTTATCATGGCCGACCCGCGTCCGGAGCACGCGGCTGATGTGCTCGATCCGTGGCAGGGACTCGGCGTGCAGCTGTCGATCATGCCGTCGGAGCATGGGCTGGATCCTTACCGGTGGCGGGCGGGCACCTTCCAGATGACAACCGACAACGGGCGACGCTGGGGGTACCAGGGCCTGCTTGACGGGCCGACGCCGGTGATCTGGACGGAGTGGCGGCAATCCTTTCGCTCCGCGATCGGGTACGTGTTGCGCCAGGAGGTCTTCGCCCACGTTCCCGGCGGCGGTGAAATCGAAACCGGCCAAGAGCCGCTCTTCGCCTGGATCCGCATGTCGATCTGCGACGTCAATCCGCTCATGAGACCCGCCCCTTGCGACATCCTGGTGAAAATCAACAAGCCGCACGTCTTTCCTGAGATGTACGAGGGTCGTAACTGTGCGCTGCGGACGAACGATGCGCTCTACCCCCGGCAGCTGACGCTCGAGGAGATTGGTGAGAAGGACCGGCCAGGTTGCCTGCTGATCGAGCAAGGCGATAAGGTGCGTCTCGGGGTCTTGCCCGGCCAGGCCACGAAAATAGCGCTCATCGGGCGCACAGGTAATCACAACCAGGACACCAACCTGCATGTCACTGTGCCGGCCGACAAGGGCGCGTACGTTGACCTGCTCGTGCCGATGCTCCCAGAGCTGCGCGAGACGTTCCTGCGGGAAATGGATCTCGGCCGCGACGAGGCGCTGGCCGAATGCAATGCGTATTGGTCCCGGACACCTGTCACGGCCGCCCAGATCGATACGCCTGAGCCTTACGTGAACAAGTACCTTTATCGCAACGCCCAGTATGGGCAGATCATCGCCCAGAAGATGCCTGACAGCGGGCACTACACCAACCTGACCGGCTCGCTGGTGTACGCACGGATGTGGGCGACCCCGACGACGATGTTTGACACCATGCTCCTCGACACGCTCGGGTATCATGATGCTGTCGCGCGTTACCTGGAGATATTCCGGGCAACGCAGGGAACGGTGCGCCCCCCGGGACCAAGCTACGCTCTGCATTCCGGCTACTTCGGCACGCCCAAGGGCCTCACATCGACCGACTGGCTCTCGGATCACGGTGCTGTGCTGGATGCGGTCTGTTACCACGCGATGCTGACGAATGACCGCGCGTTCATCGAACGCTGGAGGGACCCGATCATCATGGCATGCGAGTTCATCCGCCAGGCCCGCGCGAGTACGAATCACGACGGCGTGTCAGGTGTGCTGCCGCCCGCGGTGGCAACGGACCGGCAGGTGCCCACGCAGGCCACGTGGAACACAGGCTGGAACTACAGGGGGTTGTCTAGCGCGGTGCGGCTGTTGAAGAGAATCGGACACCCGCGCGCCGATGAATTCGAGCGCGAGGCCGACGACTACCGCACCACTTTCGTCCGCGCACTGAGAGAGCGTACGAAGGGGATGCCGACCTGGACGGACTCGGCAGGACAGAAGCACCACGTTGTGGCGATGTCGCTGTCGGAAGGCGGGGATTTCACGCACGGCTTCTATCTCGACACCGGCCCGCTGTTCCTGGTGTACGCGGGATTGCTGGATGCGCAGGATCCCCTCATGCAGTCCGCGTTGAGATTCTTCCGGGGGGGCCCCAACCGCCGGCTCTACGATCCGCACGGCCATTACGAACAGCCGCCGGTTCTGACGCACGAGCTTTCGAGCTGCGAGCCATGTTGGAGTTTCAATCTCTTCCACAGTCATCAGTTGGGGGACCGAGATCGCTTCCTCGAGGGGATGTACAGCATGCTCACCGGCGCGCACTCACGCCAGACGTATATCGCCTGTGAGACGCGGGGCGGCGTGACCGGGATCCCGGGGCATCTTGGCGTCTACGCCGTCCGCCTGTCCGTCGTGGATGATCTGATTGAGCCGGACTCGCTGCATCTGCTACGGCTCGTGCCCAAGGCGTGGCTCAA
>CAYGAN010000335.1:0-1610 GCA_964347585.1 uncultured Planctomycetales bacterium
GACCAGGTTGTCGCGTTCCTGACGTCCGAAGCGGCCAGCTGCCAGCCGTTCTACGCGAATCTCGGATTCTTCGAGGTTCATTTACCGTTCGATCGGCCGGAGTATCAGCCGGATGATCCCGCCACAGTGAATGTGCCGGGTTTTCTCCCGGACAACCCCGACGTGCGGCTGGAACTTGCCCGCTTTCACGGTGCGATCAAGTTCATGGACGATGCGGTCGGGAATATTCTCGACGCGCTCGATGCTGCCGGCCTGAAAGACAACACCGTCGTGATCTTCACCACGGACCACGGGATGGCCTTTCCGCGAGCCAAATCGACGCTCTACGATCCCGGCATCGGGACGGCCCTAATCATGCGGCTGCCGGAGTCGATGGGGATCAGGGGCCGCTACTCAGAGTTGCTGAGCAACATCGATCTGACGCCGACGCTGCTGGAGATGATCGGTGCGCCGGTTCCGCCGGCTATTGAGGGCAGGAGCTTCTGGCCGCTCCTTCGCGGCGACGATTACGTCCCGCGAAGGGAGATCTTCGCCGAGAAGAACTTCCACGACTGTTACGATCCGATCCGGTGCATCCGAACCGATCGCTACAAGTACGTCAGGAGCTTCGCCGACGGGCCCGACCTGCCTCTGCCCAGTGACATCCGCAGAAGCATCGCGTCGAGCCACGTGCCGGCCGAACAGACGGCGCGTCGCGCCCCGGAGGAGTTGTACGATCTGACACAGGACCCCTGGGAGCTGCACAACCGGATCGACTCGCCCGAGCTTGCGCAGGTCAAGCAGGACCTCCGCGCCAATCTGCAGGCTTGGATGGAACAGACCAACGACCCGATCCTGGCCGGCAAGCCGCTGCCGTACCCGCCGGAGCAGCCTGTCTAGTCGCCCCGGTGAGCCGAGAGAAGATGAGAAGCTCGGGGGGGCCACTACTTCCGTTCGGCGTTGGCGGCCTTGGCCGCACCCACGCGCACGTCATCAATCGATACACACAGCCCGGGCTTGTCGGATTGGACCTCCACGTAGCAGGTCACGACGGCCAGGTCTCGCCACTCGGGGAACTGCTCGTCGATGGGGAACTCGAAACGGAACCACTTGCCGGCCGGAACGTCCGTGCGAAAGGGACGCACTTCGCGAATGTCCTGAAGGATGTCTCCACTCTCGACGCCGACGGTTAGCGTGAGCCGGGCGTCTCGATCCTTCGGCTCGATGAGCAGGTACCCGCTGAACGTGCGGTTCCGGGCCTTGACGTAGGGCGTGAACCAGACGCGGAGCGTCGGCTTGGCCGTCTTTGCGACCAGGCAGGCCTCCCCGCCGTGCGGGCACTCGGACCGGATCGCCGGCCCTTCCACGTCGCGGCTGCCGTTGCTCGTGGCGTTCCATTCCCAATGGTCCAGCAGGTCCAGAGCGGAGCCCTCAAAATCGGCGATGAACTCGTCCCGCGGAGCGTACTCCTCGCTCATCTGCTTGTGTGCGCGCAGCGACCGGCCGTGAGGATTGGTCTTCTTGTCGAAATGGGCGGCGAAAACCAACGGCTGGGCCACGCTGATCCACGGGGTCTCGCGGAGCAATCGCAGCTTGCGGCGCACGTCGAAGGCCAGCTCCACGCCCTTGCC
>CAYGAN010000335.1:1620-3414 GCA_964347585.1 uncultured Planctomycetales bacterium
TGTATTCGGTCACCCAGACAGGCTTGTGCCCCTCGCCGTGCTCGACCATGATCCGCCGGACCGCACCGAGCCAGTCGCGCGCGAACGGCTCGCCGTAAGGATGCATGCTGATCGCGTCGTAGTAGTCCTTGACGCCCTGTTCGTAGAGCTGCTCGAAGAACCAGGTGTTCTTGGGGTCTTTCTTCTCGAAGCTGCCGATTCCGACGCGGGCCTGGGGATCGATCGACTTGATGATCTTGTGGCTGCGTTTGACCAGCTCGGCATACCAGACCGGGTCGCCGCCGTAGTGCACGTCGATCACCTTTCCGTCGGCGTCTTTGACGAAGCGAAAGCCCGCCATGCCGTCCGGCTCGTTCCAGATCTCGTAGTGCTTGAGATACTTGCTGTACCGTCTGACCACCTCGCTCAGGTACCGTTCATAGTCCGGCCAATACTGCGGCTTGTTGGGCAGGCAGCCGGCCAGGTTGTCCTGTCTGCGGCTGCGGAGGATTTCGGCCGCTTCCGGATACTGCCAGGCCCATTCCGGGGTGGTCGCGACGCACAGGACGATGTGGATGCCGCTGGCCGCCACGGCCGGAAACCTCGCGTCGGGGACGGACCAGTCGTACGTACCGCGGACCTTCTCGACGTTGCACCAGCAGATGCCCATCCGCGAGGATTGCACGCCCCACTTGCGGTTGGCAGCCGCCTTTTCCGCACACACCTTGGCCAGTTGATTCAAGGGCACCTCGCCGCCGTAGCCCGACCCGCCGTAGATCATCCCCCACGGATCGCCCATCCGCGTGGCCGGGCGGCTTTGGGCGGATGTTGCTTTTCCACGCCGTTCCGCCGGCTTCGCGTCGTTGCCGGCATGACTTCGGCGAGCCGGCGCCTGCCCGGCAGCAGGAACCGACGCCATCAGGACCAGAACTGAAACGAAAAACGCTGTCCGCATCGATCAAACTCCCACAACCCGTCGTGGCTCGGCAGAATACCATGTCCCCCCCGGACCACCAAAGGGGGCTTGCCAACTATCAGGTTCAGCCCCTCGCGGCCCGGTAGGCGACAGAAAGGCGCGCCGCCGCGCCTGCACGATCAGAACGCATTCCAGTTCGACCGTTTGCTGATCGCTTCTTGGGCGTAGAGCCATTGGAGCAGAAAGGCGTCAGCCAGCACCCACGCGGCCATCTGTTCGCAGCCGGCGTAGGTGTCGAACTCGCCTTTCGCGAACATCCGACCGTCGGTGTGACGCGACTGCATTTGACGAATGCGCTCGGCTCGCAGGCGCATCCAGTCTGCGGCGTGGTGGGGCCAGTGCTTGTCCCACTGCAGGAGATGGGCAAAGACGTCGATCATGTAGAACGCGTCGAAGCGATAGCGGCTCCAGTCGGTGCCCATCGGGTAGTACACATCCGCCTTGCCGGGGATGTAGATCGTCCCCCCGGGCGGCTCGTAGGGCGGGCTGGGCCATTTGTGCGTGACCAGCGACCGGTATATCAGAGCGGCGTTGAACTCTGCCGACTCGGGTATCGGCCGGCCCGCCAGCGATTGGGTCAGGATCGCCCGCAGGTTCAGCAATACGCACGTCATGTAATCCGGGTGGACGAAGCCGTGGTTGACCACGGCACCGTCGTCTCGAACGTTGTAGCCTCTGAGCCACGCTTTGACCGGCTTGCCGTCCACGACCGTCTCGTTCGACTCCATATCCCTCTTCAATGAGAACGCCGAGACCATCAGCTCGCTGCCGATGCGCTTCCATCGCGCTGCGTGCGGATGCCTGGGCATCATCGCGACGGCGACGTGGATCACCATGGC
>CAYGAN010000336.1:0-3076 GCA_964347585.1 uncultured Planctomycetales bacterium
CGGACGGTTCGATCAACGCGCTGGATTTGTCCCAGTGTCGGATCATGTTCACGCATGCGGCGCCTTAGAATGGGCCGGATGCGTTGGAGCGCTCTGCGGCAGTAACGAGTTTCGTCTCGCTCCGGCACGGATGTCCGAAGGAACGCACGTCGGTGCCTGAACCGCCTGGGAACGGATTGAGACATCCGCAGTCAAGTAGCGCGAACGCTTGCGGGCGCGGTTGAAGCGCATTCGGCGCAACACCCAGGTTCGCGCTTCTCAGCAATTCGCTCTGACAGGACCATGTGGGCGTCTTCACCATCAGGTGGCGCCGGCTGCCCCGAGATAGCATTCAGGGCATCGGTCTGCAGGAGACAAAACGGATGAAGTATGTGAAGTTCGGCAACGCGGGTGTGGAGGTATCGGCCCTTTCTCTGGGCGCCATGACCTTCTACGAGCGGTGCGACGAGAGGACCTCCATCGACATTGTTCGGAAGGCTCATGGTCTGGGAATCAACTTAGTAGATACCGCCGACGCCTACGGCTGGGGCGCCAGCGAGGAGTTCCTCGCCAAGGCGCTGAAGGGCATCCGCGACGACATGATCGTGGCCACGAAGTTCTGGGTGAAGATGTGGCCGGACCGGCGTAACGGCGGCGGCTGCTCGCGATTCCACATCGTCAAGGCAGTGGAGGCCAGTCTGCAACGCCTCCAGACCGACCGCATTGACCTGATCCAGTTACACCACCCTGATCCGCTCGTCAGCGCCGAGGAGATTCTTTCAACGCTCGACAACCTCGTCAAGCAGGGCAAAGTCCTCTACGTCGGCGTGAGCAACCACTACGCCTGGCAAATGGCCCATCTGCTTGGTGTGAGCGCCCTGCACAACTGGGAGCCGATCATCTCAATCCAGGCGCGCTACAACCTGCTCGACCGGGCGGTCGAGAACGAGACCGTCCCGTTTTGCCGGCGGTTCAACATTGCGATGATGGCCTACGGTCCCCAGGACGGCGGGATCCTGACGGGCGGTTACAAACGCGGCCAGTCGGTGGATCCACGGTCCCGCGTTGCCAAGGTGAAACGCTTGCGGGAGAAGCTCACGGACGAGTGCTTCGACGTTCTGGAGAAGATTCAAGGCGTCGCCGACAAGTACAGGATGGGGATGAACCAATTGGCGGTCAAGTGGGTGATGCAGCAGCCTCTCTGCGTCATCCCGATCATTGGCGGCAGCAAGCCGGAGCACTTCGACCCGCTGTACGAGGTCGTGGACCTGCAGATCGCCGAGCAGGACATTCAATACCTCAACGACCTGACGCATCGCTACAGATACGGGGAGTTCGAGAACCAGCCGCAGATCGCGGGCACTTCACCGGCCCTGAATTATCTCTAGATGTGCATCCGTTACAGGGGGCCTTGCTTGCTACCAATGTCAGGCGCGCCGGAGTGTTTTCTGCCCGTACACGCGACCGATAAGGCTGGGCCAGCATGGCACTGCGCAAAACGTACGCGCTTCGGGGTCACCGCTGAAGGCCCCTGATCCCCTGCTCGGGCGAGGACCTTTTATCGGCAAGGCTTCAGAAGCTCGCTCGACCGAATAAGGCCAGGGCTACTTGTCTGCGCGAGCGTGCTATCGAACAGTCCGAGAATCGTGCGGGGCGCCGGCAGTCGTGGTTCTGCGCGGCCGTCAGACATCCCTCGGCTTGCTCGCGGCAGAGTTATATTTGATACTCCTCTCGTGTGATCAGTATGCGGTAGGAAAGGAGCGACCGCGATGATGGTTGAGCACTCTCATCGTCGTCGAGCTGCCACCATGGTGCTCGTAGCCGTCGGGATGGTTGGCTTTCTCGGCTTCGCCGCCTTGGCAGTCGACCTCGGATACCTGTACGTCGTGCGCGGCGAGCTGCAGCGAAGTGCGGATGCGGCGGCACTGGCGGGTGCGTCGGCATATGCGGATCTTTCTGCTTTGCTGCAGGCCGACGAGGTGCCATATCGACTCTACGAGGCCCACATGCGCGCTCACGAGTTCGCTGGTAAGAACCAGGTAGCGCACTCGCCCATCACTCTGGGGGCGAGCGACGTCGACCTTGGCTACTTAGCCAACCCATGGGATGGTACAGCGCCATTTGACCACTCCAATCCCGATCAGTTCAACGCAGTCAAGGTCACGGCGCGCAGGAGTCAGGACAGCCCGAACGGGGCTGTGCCGCTGTTTCTGGCTCACATCTTTGGAGCATCCCAAGCAGACGTCGGCGCCACGGCAACGGCGGTGCTCGATGATCACTTCCAGGGATTCACGGTGCCAGGCCAAGATGAAGGTACTTCGCCGCTGCTTCCCCTGGCAATGTACGAGGGCGATTGGGAGAACCTGATCGTCAATCGGCAGGGCACGGACCTCTGGGGGCTTGGCGCCGACGGCGTGCCGGTCGCCGTAAGCGACGGCATTCCGGAGATCAAGATATATCCTCAGAAACTGCCTCCCGGACAGCAAGACCCAGACTATGATATCTCGGATCTCGTGCCCGGCAGTCCAGAAGCGGATGGTGCAGGTAACTTCGGGATCCTCAGCATCGGCGCTGATAATATGGGCGAGGTAACCGTCGAGGAACAGATCCGAGAAGGCATCCAAGCAGAAGACATGATCGACGAGCTCGGGGAGCCCTTCATAGATTTCTTCGACCAAACCGGCAGCCAGATCATCCATCCCATCGGAGGGAACCCAGGGATCAAGGTCGCGATGAGGGATGCCCTCGAGTTGCGCGTCGGCGACGTCGTGGGATTCCTACTGTTTCGCGAGGTCGTGGACCCGGGCTCCAATGCGACCTTCCAGGTCACTGGACTCCGGTTTGGTCGCCTGATGTACGTGCGCCTGTTGGGCAACGGGCCGAACAAGAGCGCGGTAGTGATCCAGCCGTGCACGTACACGGGAACCGGCGTTAGGACCCATCCGAGCGCGCCATCCACCAACGGGCTCATCGCCAAACTGATGCTCATCCGCTGATAATCGTACATGCCGTCCAATGGCCCGCCACACACTCCGAGGTGCATCAGAAGCGGCGCTCTCGCCAGGCCTGACGGGATCGGGCCACGGTGCTCCCTGCA
>CAYGAN010000336.1:3086-3362 GCA_964347585.1 uncultured Planctomycetales bacterium
TTCTTGTGACATGCTGCCGGTTCGCGTGGACCAATTGGCGGCGCCCATTGCTCCGGCCACCGCGCTGTCGATGCTCCCGCGGATGCAAATGCAGATGCAGATGTCGCTGATCCGCGAGGCCATTCCGCCTACACCCGTGACGGCCTAGAGAAAACCGATGGCGGCAACGAGATTCCGTACTCGGTTGCGGCAGGGCGATTCTCCGCCACCAGCAACGGGCCCCGCGCCTGGTGACAGCTTACGGAACCGAATCGGTGATGAAAGGTTTGCGGTTTT
>CAYGAN010000337.1:0-3360 GCA_964347585.1 uncultured Planctomycetales bacterium
TCGGACGGGGCGATCAACGCGCTGGACCTGTCCGAGTGTCGGATCATGTTCACGCGGACGGCCCCGTAGGGCTCCCCCTCGGACCCGAAAGCGTTGGTGTGGCTAGTGTCGGGTGCACGGAAAAAATGGGCTGGGCGTCTTGGCCCGCGCTGAACTATAATAAGCTCAGCAAACCTGAGAAGGCCAGCAGCCTGCGGCCGCCAGACCGTCGTTACGCGGGAGGCTCTCCCCTGGCCGCGGGGTCGATGGATACCGCGTACCGAAGTTTGCCGCGAAGACCCACGCAAAGCGAGGGCCCCACGATGCGAAAGTTGCTTTGTGTAACTCTGACCAGTCTATTTCTGTTCGGCTGCGATTTGTGGCCGCAGAATTCTCGTCCAAAAGCTGACCCAATACTGAAGCGATTCGACTCGCCCGCGGCTCTGGCAGAGTACTTCCGAGCGCAGGTGCGGAATCGCTACAGCTACCGCGGCGGCATTGGTTGGACGCTCCTGCCGATGAACTTCAGCTTCTTGGGCGCAGCGGCGCCGGATGTGGCCGCCCAGGACGTGCCGGCCGACGCTGGTGCCTACTCAACCACGAACTTGCAGGAGGCGGGCGTTGATGAGGCTGACGTGATCAAGAACGACGGCGAGTACTTCTACGTGCTTACCGATGACGTTTTGCGCATCGTCCGCGCTTCGCCCGCGGATTCCTTACAGCAGCTTGCCACGGTTCAGCTCGAATACTCGGGGACTGCGCTGTACCTCTACGGCGATACGATTATCGCGCTGTTGAGCGACTACGGCGAGTACGAAGACGATATTCGTCTGTTGGAGGCGTCCATCGGATCGAGCGAGGTGCGCACCGCCGTCGTCATAGTGAATGTGGCTGATCGAACGCAGCCGCTCGTTCGCAAGACCTTCCTCTTCGACGGGGATCTGGTGTCCTCACGCATGATCGGCAGCAAGCTGCACGTGATCCTGTCCATGTACCCGGAGTTGCCCGAGGGGGCCCTCTCGACCCTTACCGGCGCAATCGCGCTGGATGATTGGCTGCCGAGGTACGAGGCTGTTGCAGGCGACGGAGCTATTCAAACCGGTAACTTGGCCGAATGGGATGATTTCTACCATCCCGAAGATCCGGACGGTTATGGTGTGACGGCGATAGTAACCGTCGACGTGGCCGACCCCGACGCGGGGCACGAGTCCGTCGCCGTGGTCGCGGATCGAGGCATCATTTATGCGTCGGTCAACGCGCTGTACTTGACCGATACGGAATACGACTTCGACAACAACTTCAGGGAAGACACGGCCATCCACAAGTTCGACCTGACCGGCGACGGAGGCGCCGAATACGTCGCCAGCGGGAGCGTACCTGGTCGTCTGCTGAACCAATTCTCACTGGGCGAGCACGAGGGCTTTCTACGCGTTGCGACCACCACCGGCTCGTTCTTCGGCGGCGAAAACAACGTGGCGAAGAACCACGTCTTCGTGCTCGGCGAGAACGAGGCCCGCCTGACGATCGTCGGCAGGATAGAGGACAGCGCGCCGGGCGAAGAGATCTACGCCGCTCGATTCATCGGTACGAGAGGGTTCCTGGTGACTTTCGAGAAGATCGACCCGTTCTTCACTCTTAACCTATCCGATCCGACGCAGCCGAAGCTCATCGGCGAGTGGAAGGGACCCGGCTATTCCGATTACATCCATCCGATGGGTGAGAATCACCTGTTGACGATCGGAAAAGACGCCGAGGACGTCGGGGATTTCTCCTGGTATCAAGGCGTGCAGTTGTCGCTCTTCGACGTGACCGACTTCGCCAACCCGGCCCTCGTGGACAATCTCATCCTGGGGACGCGCGGCACGGAATCGGAAGCCTGCCATGATCACAAGGCCTTCAACTACTTCGCTCCCCAGAAGCTGCTGGCTATCCCGATCTACCTGGTCGAAGGCGGCAGCGGGGGGCCTGAAATCGGTCAGCACACCTTCACCGGGCTGTACGTCTTTCGCGTCACGGCGGAGAAAGGCTTCAAGTTGCTCGGTCGGATCAGCACGGATGATGCTCAAGATCAGGATTACTGGTGGGGCTGGTATGAATGGACGCGTTCGGTCTTCATCGCAGACATCGTCCATGTCGTGACCGCCGACGGAATCCAGGCTTCGCCGATTGACCAGGTCGGCAAGATCGTCGGCTCGGTCGAGTTCTGAGCCTGTGACTGGCACCGCAGGGCGCCACGTCGGCCGGCATCAGCGTCTTCCGCACCTTTGATAGTCGCGCCGGTACTGACTCCGGTTGGCTGTGCGCGCCCCCGCCATTGAGCAGAACCCCTACCTGCGAATCTGTAACGACACGCCCAAGCAAGCAAAGGGGCGGTGATCTGCTGCAACGAAGGGGACCTTTCTGAAGTAGGCGCAGAAGCGAGGCGGTGCGCACCCCACGGGGTGTAATGATACTGAAGGATCAGCACGTCCTTGTTTGGACTTCTGGCGGAGCGTAGACTGATTAGGAAGGTCCTCCGGCGTCTTGCCGCGTAGGGCCTATCCGGTAAAGGGGAGCTGCTCAATGGATGTGCTCAGGCGTGCCAGATCGGTCCGGCCGGCGGGCAGGTGGCAGACCTCCGTGAGGCACTAGGGCCATCGACAGCCGAGCCGATGCGTCACGCCCGTGCTCATCACCCTGCATCAGAACAGCGCGGATCGTCGTGTATCCGACGGAGGTAGGGAAAGGTGAAAGAAGGCTGCTCAACGGTAGCGATATTGGCACTGGGTGTTATGCTCCCAGCGGTCGTGGCAATGGCCGTTGCCGATGCGTCAGCCCAGACGATCAACATCGGCATGGCCATGGTGGGCGGGTCGATCCCGGACGGCGGCGACGACGTGGGACCGGCCAACGAAGTCCAAAGCATGATCGAACGAGACCATCCGGTCGTGACCGTCAGCGGGATGGTCAGCACGAGCTGGGCGCAGGCCCAGCCGATGGACCCCGGCGACGGACCCAACGTGTACGACTGGAGTTCGCTCGATGCCAAGGCGGACGAGTTGATCCCCGGCAAAGCGCTGCTGGCGTACTACCAGATGTGGGGGACGAGTCCGGCGTGGGCGGATTGGGAGAACGATCGCGATCGCTTCTGGCAGAAGTTCGAAGAATTCCTCGAAGCGATGGTCATCTACATCAATCAGAACTACGGGACAGTCTATTACACATTCGAGAACGAGCCGAACATCTCCCGCGCGCCGGACGGCTGGAACTGGGCGGACTGGTACATGCACTGTCTGCCGCACTTCTACACGGCGGTTCACGCGGCCAACGCGGTGACGGGCATGGAGAACAAGGTCATTGCCGGCAACCTGTGCGGGCACTCGGCAGGGGGCTTCAACGACC
>CAYGAN010000338.1:0-1293 GCA_964347585.1 uncultured Planctomycetales bacterium
CTGCTGTGCCGCTCCGGACAGCGTTCACGCGACGCGGCGGTGGCCCTGACGGCGAAGCCGGGCAGGTTCTGCTTGGCCAGGTAGTCCCGCGGGACCGGGTAGCCGTTGTGCCGGGCGATGCGCATCGCTCCAACGAAATTGCACAAGCTGACCTGATGGTACCCGGTTGACAGCTCGATCTGCGCGCCGTCGGGATAGACTTGGCGGTCGAGCTCCTGGTACAAGCGCTGCATCGCCGTTTCCCGCCACGCTTCGGCCCGCTTGAACTCAGGCAGCAAGGCGCCGACGTGATACAGCCCGTTCGCTTCCATCGTCAGCCAGTTGCCCACGGTCGCGAACTTCATCAGGTACTCGGCGTGCTCAGCGAAGGACTTGATCATCATGACGACGGCGTCGTCCGTGAATGCAGGCGACGAGAGAAACTGGTGGAACACTTCAGGCCAGGTGTGACCCATGCGGATGCCGGCCTCGATCGTGCGCCAGCGCGAGCCGGCGCCCTGGTCGGGCTTGCGAAGCGGGACGAGATTGTCCCTGAGCCAGTCGGTCATCTGCAGCACGAACGCTCTGGCGTACTTCTCGTCTCCGGTGTCCCAATAGGCCCGGCCAAGCTCCCGCCAGAACGCGTGACGGCTCAGTTGCCACGTCCATTCGCGGTAGCCGTCGGGCGTGGGATTGGCCTTCCAGTCAATGTCCGGCCCGAAGGCGTGCCACACGCCCACGCTGTCGAGCTCGTTGCGGGCGTAGCGGTCGGCCCGGGCGACGTTGGGCTTCTTCGGACGTTTCTCCGGTGCGGGCTTGTCGCGCCAGTCAAAGAACCACCGCGGTTTGCTGCGCGACTTCAGGTGCTCGACAAACGCCCGCTTCGCCGCCGGGAAATCCCCCTTCTCAGCCGCTGACTTGACCGCTACCAGCTTCGCGTCCTCCAGGTTCAGCGACGCGAACAGCTCGGCGTCCGTCATGCCCGGACCGTCGGCGTTGCCTTTCGCAGCTGGTTTGGATGCCCCTTGCGCCATGCAGAAGCGACCGCAGAGTAATGCAGAAGCCAGCGCGAGCAGGTGCCTTGCCATCATGCGAGCTCCGTATCTTCCCGAGTCGCCAGATCGGTCCGCGCACTCCTCGTGCCGGCGCCAATGCTGGGAAGTCATCCGCCCGAGCTTTCCGAAACCAGCGCCACCGCCTCACATGCGCCCGGGACAGCCCTCCAGCATATGGACATCCGGCCAGAATCCCAAGCCTTGGCCGATCTTTGGGGGCGGCTTGAGCCTGGACGAGGCCGAAGCCAGGCCGGCACGT
>CAYGAN010000338.1:1303-3345 GCA_964347585.1 uncultured Planctomycetales bacterium
TCGCCGCGCGTTGGGCAAGGTCTCAGGTTCCGGCTACCCGGGAATGACGAAGGGGTCCTCCGCCTTGGTGAGCCATTCCGCGAGTATCGTGCAGAGTTGTTTGCGGATTCCGGCCTTGGCTGGATCGTCTATCAGGTTGTGCATCTGATACGGGTCTTCGCGATTATCGAACAGACACCAGGGACGATCCGGATACACAGCGTACGTGTAACGTCCCGTGGTAACGCCTCGAAACAGCGGCGCGGGGTGCTTGTCGCCGCGTGAGGCGTGCTTCTTCGAAATGTGCATGATGAATTGCGACGTCGGTTCGGGCCCTTTCCTGCCTCGCATCGTTGGCGAGAAGTCTTGACCTACGCACGTCCTCGGAATCAGGATGCCCGCCAGTCCACAAAGCGACGGCATGATGTCAATCGTGCCAAACAGCGCCTCAGGCTTCGTCCCTGGAGGGATCGCTGCCGGCCAACGGACGAGGAACGGCACGCGGATGGACTCCTCATACGGTTGGCGTTTGCTTCCCACGCCGTGCGAACCGAGCATGGAACCGTGGTCCGACGAGTAAACCAGGATCGTGTTTCGAGACAGGTTCAGCTCGTCCAGCTTCGTCATGATTCGTCCCAGCTCAGCATCAATCGCGCTAACGTGCGCGTGGTAGCCCTGGTACGCCCGCCAGGCGGGGACCCCCAACGCTGACTTACCTGGCTGGGTCCGCGTCCTGGGCACTGTGGCGTTGGGCCGGCGCGGTAGCGAGTCCTCGCGCGGGTACAACGCTTTGTACTTCTCCGGCGCATCCGTGAAGTCGGCGTGTGGCGGGTTCCATGACAACATCAGGAAGAAGGGACGGTGGTTGTTCTTCTCGATGAACTCGAGAGCCTGATTCGTCATTAGCATCGCATTATAGCCCTTCGCCTCGACGCGGGGGCCATCGGGCGGGTGATAGAAGGACCGCCAATGGTTGTTCGTTCCGGTCCATATGAGCGAGTGATCGAAGCCGAAAGGTTCGGCGCGGGTTCCGCCTAGGTGCCACTTGCCGATGTAGCCCGTGGCGTAGCCTGCGGTCTTGAATGCTTTGCCTAGCGTGGTTTCACCGTGGCCGAGTGGGATGTTGTTGTCGATGACTCCCTGCTGGAAGGGCCAGCGCCCGGTCGTGAGTATCGCGCGGTGCGGCGAGCAGACTGGATAGTTGCTGATGCAGTGGGTAAAGGCAGCGCCCTGGTTGGCAAGGCGTTGCATGTTCGGCGTTCTCACCTGCGGCATGTCCGTGAACGACATGGACTGCCAGCGGTGCTCATCGCTGAAGGCATAGACCACGTTCGGTCGTTTGGGCTTGCGATGCTCGGCTTCTGCGCCGCGCGCCAATGGAGAGAACGCAGCAGCCGCCGTGAGATCCGCCATCACGCCCATGAAGGCGCGTCTACTGACCTGCTGAGCTGATGTGTCCTTCATCTTGTCAATCCGCCGTGCAGAATTACATCTGTCCTCGTACTACGCCGACCTTTGTCCGGCAATAATACCAGGTGCTTAGTGAGGCCGACATACTTCCGTTCTTCGTGTGGTAATGCCCGAGTGGATGCTTGGTGTGGTGCAGCGCGGCTTGACGCCCAGGCAGCTGGACTCGTCCCGTCCTTGGCAACCTGCATGACGGCTCATGCCGCTGACGGCGATCACGCTCAGGCCGGCATTTCCCCCGTACCAGACGCCGCCAGATTGGTGTACATTGTGTTCCTCAAGGCCCTCAACGTCAGGGGTCGGTCAGAGTCGGGAACGGACGAAGGGCTAGGAAATGGCAGAGACTTCCAGGAGAGGGTTTCTGAGGCAACTATCGGGTTGCGCAATTGGTGTCTCGGCGGGCAGTGCTATGGGTTCGACTACGCGGATAACAGGCAGGCGGCGGCTCCCCTTCAACCGCGGTCGGGAGAAAAGGGAATTCAAGGATTCGGCAGGGCGGGTGATCTGGCAGCTGACAAGTAATCGCCTCGAGAGCAAACATAGCTACTACGATATCTGCCCGTGGAACGCGGACGAGCGATACATCCTGTTCTCTG
>CAYGAN010000339.1:0-818 GCA_964347585.1 uncultured Planctomycetales bacterium
GTGGCGCTCCCCAACGCCGGCGGCCAGTGCTCTGATTTCTACAGATGGCATGCACAGGTCTACGTGAAGCCGATATCTTCCACTCAGCCATATACGACTCGCGCGCTGCCAATGAAGACCTGGCAGAAGCTCGACCATGGTTGGATCGATGTCCCCGAGAACCCCCAGGACCCATAGCATGGAGATACGTGAAATGACGGGCAAAACGATCTTACTCGCAGTGACGGCGATTCATTTGGCGCCGGCTCTGGCGCTCGCGCCCGAGGCGCGCCTTGCGGACATGGTGGCGCGATTGGAGGCTGAAGATTCAGGAGCGCGAAACCAAGCCTGGGATAGCATCCTTGAGGAAAGGAAGCGGGTGATAGACTCGCTCATGGACCTGGCTGCTCGGCCACGGGATCTTCAGCCCGCCGCGACGAAAGCGCGACGCTTGGCCGATGAGATCGCCCCGCCGCGGCGGCTCGCCATGCTCTTGCTTGGCAGGTTTCGCGCCACAGAGGCGCTCGATCTCCTGTTCAAATCGCTCTCGTTGCGCATGCCCAAGCCGGTCGTCACCATGGGGTACCCACCCCAGTACAGCGAGTATCCAGCCGTTCGGGCGCTCATCGAGATCGGCAAGCCGGCGGTGGGGCCGGCGATCCGTCGGTTGAGGGTCACCGACGACAAGCTCACGCGTGAGCTGTGCGCCTGGATCATCAAGCAGGTCGAAGGGCCTGACGTCGGCAGGTTCATCCTGCAAAGGGTAGCCGCCGACGCCATGTACCGGAACCAGAGCGCCAGGCTTCAATCGGTCATCGACGAATACTTCCAAGCCAAGT
>CAYGAN010000339.1:828-3331 GCA_964347585.1 uncultured Planctomycetales bacterium
GTGCCCAGAGTGCGTGGACTGGACCCCCGAAAAGGACTGCAGCCCCCTGATGCAGACTGGTTGCCGTGCATCGAATGGGTACATGATTCTGCGCCGGCAAAAGCCGGGGTATGTAACGGATCAGGGGCTTGTGTCCCTGGCGCGACCGGGGCGAATCTGGGTCCATGTGGGTGGCCGGTGCTGCAATGCATGTGGTGGGCCAGCCTCCACCGCGAACGTGTGCGGCCAACCATCGAGGTCCAACGTATGCACTGGCGGGGGCTCGGGGGGAGGGTCCAACGTGTGCTCAGGGACGGTGACCAGTAATAAGTGCTACGGCCAAGTGAATGCGAACTACTGCGCTCCGACGGCAACGCATAGCTGTGACCCGGCAGCACGCAACATATGCGCCCCGCTTGCGGCGGACAATAGCAGGTCGTAAAGATCCATGGCTATAATAGTGAGCAGACGGCTATGAGAATAACCAGAGAACTCGCGTATTGGCCGATTGTCGCTGGCGCAATCTGCGTCCCGGTGATTCCCGTCCTCGTGGCGGGCGGGAGTCCCGTCAGCGAAACGGGTTACCGCTCGGAGATCTATCGCAGCCAGCGCGGGCAAATCATCCCCCTGCCGCCTGGCACGGAGGCGCCACGTTGGGCGGAGTACGGCAGGAGTTCCGAGAGTCTGCTGATCTACGCGTGGGCGGCGCCGCCGGGCGCCGAGGCGTGGACGACGTTCGGTTGGTGGTTGCTCGACCGCAAGACGGGCCAGTATCGCCTGATCCACGACAACTATGGCGGCCAGGGCCCGTGGGGGATGGCTCTGACCCGGTTGGAGCGTGTGCGCCTCTCGCAAGACGGGCGACGCGTGGCGGCGATCCGCAAACAGTACTCGCCGGAGGCGGCGCAGATCGATCATAAGAAACAAAGCTCCTTCCAGACAATGGAAAAGTGGAACGCGTGTCTTGTTAAGCATGAGTGGGTTCTGATCGATCTGAGCGACGGAAGCGAGCGAGTGTTGAAGGACCTATCCGAAAATGGGGGCGATCCCAGCTGGCGCCCCCTTGGCTTTATCTGGTTGGACGATGCTCGCCTGGCTTTCACACGGTCGCGGTCCGCGGCAAGCTATTACAGTTACCCGTCCGGGATCATCTACACGCTCGAAGTGGCGACGGGCGAGATCAAAGAGACGGTTCTAGAGGAGCCGGGCGCCGCTATCGGCGGCTTCCGCTTGGTTACTCCTGGCAAGCTGCTGTACTACCTGCAAACTGCTGCAGGACTGCGGGCGGCGATAGCACACATCGAGAAGGCTACCACGAGGCCGTCGTCCGACGCGGGTCCTGAGCGGCAGGGCGTGAGCCTACGCCTCGCGGACCTGACCGGGGCGAGTCCTTCCGTTCGCACCTTGCCGGTCCCTGCGGATGATGTGAGCCAGCATCCCGGGGTGCTCTCTCCGGATGAGAGGTTCTACGCGTTCTTGAAGACATCCCCCAGCCAGGATCAGTTGCAGCTGACGATTCTCAATCTGCAGAACGGCAAGTCAATCTCGCTGCCAGACGAGTCGGTTGAGCTACTGGGCTGGCACGCGACCGAGCCGAAGCTGCTGGGCGCGCTGCGCCCGACCGAGGATCCGCCTGTTGACAATCGTGGGCTACTTGTCGAGATTCCCGTGGCGGACGTCCTCGCGACCCTGGAGTGACAGCAGTCCGCTCGGGGGCATCAGCCTGAAGGCTCAAGGCTGAAGACTGGGCGAAGGACGCGTCTGGGTTAACTGACAAACTCCGTCCCCCGCCCTTCACGCACGCACGAAGGACGCGGCACCTTTGCGCTTGGCGAATGTGACGTCGAGCTCGGGTTACGTTCTCGGCCCAGCGGGCAGGCCGATCTCCGCATCCGTAAGATAGCACGCCGGGTCGGCCGCCCACGGGTCGCCCGTGGCCAGCTCCGCCCGGACGCGCAGCGACCCGCCACAGAGGTCCAAGAACTTGCACTGCGCGCATCGGCCTTTCAGCAGGCGCTTGCGATCTTTCAATCCGGCCATCAGCGGATGCGACGTGTCCTGCCAGATCTGGCTGAACCGTCGCTCGCGGACATTGCCGAGCGTAGCGTGCGTCCAGAACTGATCCGGATGGACGTCCCCGACAAAGTCGATGTCGGCGATCCCGACGCCGCTGGAGTACAAACCCCCGCCGTTCCACTCGAGCATCCGATACACTTCCTGAGCGCGCGCCTCGCCGGCCGCCTTCATCTTCAGGTACAGGTAAGGCCCGTCGCAGTGGTTATCCACCGTCAGGATCTCGACGGCCTTGCCCCGCCGATGAAGCTCAGCCGTGCGCGCCAGAATGATGTCCATGGCTTGGCGTGATTGAGCCGGCGTCAGATCGATGACCCCGTGCCCTCTGCCGGTCGGGACGAGGTGATAGAAGCACGCACGGTCGATCCGTTCCCGCTCGATGAAGTCGAAGACGGCGTCCAGGTTGTCAAACGTCGGCTTGCTCAGCGTCAGCCGCAGCCCGACCTTCTGC
>CAYGAN010000340.1:0-3290 GCA_964347585.1 uncultured Planctomycetales bacterium
TCATGTCCTGGTCCGGCAGGAAGTCGTCCTCGATATAGACGATCGTGCCGGGCGGCGCATCGGCGTAACCTACTGCGGCGAACAACAAGCTCACCAACACAAAACTGGCTCTCATAAACTCCCTCCTTTCCCATCAGCGTTTTTCCGCTCTACGGAAGCGCAACCACTGCGCCAAAACGATCTGTTCTTCCCACGGCAAGACGGGCACCCAAGGCTAAACGTGGCCAGACCCCAACTGCTCCCCCAACTCGCCCCCTGTTCACTACTCTCTCTCCCCTCGGGCACACCGTGATACACAACTCTCTCCTCCCTTGCCACTCCACCCACATTATCATACGTCAGCGCCTGCAAGTCAAGCCGGTCTGACGCCATTGACCCCAGGATCGACTTGTTGTGGCTCGGCTCGCCGGCTGGCTGGTAGCCTAACCTATTCAGCCAGAGGGTCTTGCGCACAGATGCGGTTGCCTCACAGCGCCGGCTCCGCTGCGCACCAGGCTGGCAGGCCGTCCTTCTTGGCCCCTCAGATGGCTGCGGGTGGACCGTTCCCCCGGCGCCCCAGGACGGCTGGCGAAATCTCGCCCAAACCGTATGGTCAACGCGGCCCGGCGTAGGAGGGCTGGTACGTAACAAAGTCCTCCTCGCCCACATCGACGCCGATCTGGACAGCGCCTCATGGCGCCGAGCGCGCCCCGCCCGCAACTTACGCCCCCCCCGGCCTGCCCTGGCCAGCCGCCGCGGCTGACACGCCTCGCCGGTGCTATGCTACGGCGCTCAACAATCTTGTGTTTCTTGTACAGCGTTCTGACATCGAACCGGGTACAATCCTAAGCAATCGCGGCGGGAACATCACTTCACCAGTATTGGGAGAGTGGCCGATGGGCATCCACCGAATTGTATCGATTGGGATCTTGGCGGCGCTGGCCTTGAGTGGCTGCGAGGACAGAGGCAAGATCGAATCTCTGGAGAACGACAAGGCCTCGCTTGAAGCCAAGGTGAGCCAGCTGGAAACCGACGTGAAAGACGCGCAGGCAGCTTTAACCGAGGCGAACAACAAGCTGGCAGACGCGAAAAAGAATGCCGAGGATCTGACCGCCCAGCTCGAAGCGGCGAAAGCGCAGATCGAGTCGCTGAAGAAGAAGCCCGAAGTGGCCGCGCCGCCAGCTACTCAGCCCTCGCCGTAGCAGATCAAGAAGGCCCCCCAGCCACTTCGCGGGCGCAAAAGGGAAACGGCGCTTCGCCAATTGGCTTGAGGTCGCTTCCGCGCACGCTGTTCGGAGCGAGCTCTCCCAGCAGCGCGGCCCCCCTGCAACGTGACGAAGCTGGCCAATCGCCAACCGGTGCGCTTACTCGCCGGGTCCCGCGGGTCCTGTCCCGCGATTCGCATTCTTCGGGGCCAGCTGCATCTGGAAACATGACCGGCAGCGGCTCCGGTCGTTCCGCCCGGTGTCGCGTGAGCTTGCCTATCCGTCGAGCGCGAATCGGCTGCTGCAGCGCGGGCGGCGGGAGGGCGATTCGGCATCGGTGGGCGATGCTGACACGCCAGACTCGAAACGCTCGAAGGATGGTCCGGCGCAGGCAGAATCGCTCTTTACGGGACGGAACGCGTGGCCGCGCCGTCGTCCTTGAAGCGGATTGCGGTAACCTGCGCAGGGGAAGCACCCTTCGCGCAACCACAAGGACGCGCCCCACGTTCACAGACGCGCGTCAATCACAGATAGCACCGCAGAGGGCAACGCATTGTCGGTAAGCCTGACGCACAGGCAGACGAGCGACGCGCGCGGCGATGATCTTGAGGCAAGCACCGGGCCTGGACGGTGTCCGGCCCGGCCAACGTCCCGCTTCCGATGTGCCCGCAAGTGTGGCGGGCCGTCAGCGGGCACGTACGATCATCAGCGGATGAGCATCAGCTTAGCGATGAGCCCCCCGCTGGATGGTGCATCGGGATCGGTCCTGACTCCTTCCCCTACGTACACACACGGCTGGATCACCACCGCACTCTTGTTCGGCGCATTGCCAACCAGGCGGACAAACATCACACGACCGAAGCGGAGCCCGGTAACCTGGAAGATCGTATTGGAGCCCGGGTCCACGACCTCGCGGAAAAGGAAGAATCCAACCACGTCGCCGAGGCGGTAATCGAGGGCATCCCTCATCCCGACCTTGATTCCCGGGTTGCCCCCGATGGGATGGACGATCTGGCCGCCGTTCTGGTCGAAGAAATCGATGAACGGCTCCCCGAGCTCGTCGATCATGTCCTCTGCGTGGATTCCTTCCCGGATCTGCTCCTCGACGAGGATCTCGCTCATGCTATGCACGCCTATGTTGAGGATCGCGAAGTTGCCCGCAGCGTCTGCTTTTGGATTGCTCGGCAGGAGCTCCAGACCATCATAATCCGGCTCTTGCTGACCGGGAGGCAGCTTCTGCGGGTATATCTTGATCTCGGGGATCCCATCGCTTATGGGCAGCGGCGTTCCGTCAGCTGCGGCCCCCCAGACGTCCGAGCCGTGGCGGTCCACGATCAATCGCTCGTAATCTCCCTCATACAGCGCGAAGGGAACAAGCGGCGAGGAGCCTTCTTCCTCGCTTGGCGCAGCAAATCCCGTGAATCGATCGTCAAGCACCGCCGTTGCCGCAGCGCCTACATCAGCTTGGGTGGTTCCGAAGATGTGAGCCAGGAACAGCGGCAAAGCGCCGTTCGGGCTGTCGCCGGTCCTGCGCGCGGAGACCCGAATTGCATTGAACAGAGCAGGATCCGAACGGTCAAAAGGCGCCGTGGCATCCCACGGATTGGCCAGGTAGCCAAGATCGATATCCGCCGACGCCAAAGTGATGGGCGCGCGCGCCACCAAGTTCTTATGGGCGAAGCACATCGCCCGCGCCCGGCCCTCGTCGATTCGATAGGGCACTGTGTCGGGCTGCAGCAGAGGACAAAGATCCACATATGCCGACGCGCCCGCCAACGCGGCGGCGTCCGCATTCCGCTGCAGCTCACCGCGCGTGATGTAAAGATAGCCGAGGTCGATCGCCAGAACGGCAAATCCCAGAAACGCGATCATCCCGATGGCTACGAAGGTTAGACTGGTAGCCCGGCGACGATGAGAGTGCTTAGTCATCATTGCGACCGCTCCTTTCCCACCACACTGCTGACACGAAGGGAATATCAAATACAAATCTATCGCGGTCAAGCTGGGGAATGTTTGCCACCTGCATGGAACTATGGCGTCCCCGCCGCGTACATGGTTCTCGGACCATGTGGCCGTGCGCTCTGGAACCACGTGGCCGGAACTTCG
>CAYGAN010000341.1:0-340 GCA_964347585.1 uncultured Planctomycetales bacterium
ACTGCAACATCATAACAGATTTTTTGACAATCCTCTGTGACTTTTGTCACATACTTTGATCCCCTAATGTGCTATACTGCTGGTAATCTTGAGGAGCTGAGCAGTGGACGATAGGGTATTACCAACCATAAACCTGGATCGTTGCACAGGCTGTGGCCTATGTGTGGAACGCTGCCCTACGAATGCGGTCGAGATGGTGGACACACGGCCAGCCATCCTACATCCTCACGACTGTGCTTACTGTGGGCTGTGCGAAGAGATGTGCCCTGTAGAAGCGATTGCGTTGGCCTACGAGATCATCCTGCCGCCACAACAGGAATGCGCAGGCTGAACGGATGGA
>CAYGAN010000341.1:402-2050 GCA_964347585.1 uncultured Planctomycetales bacterium
CGCCGACGAGATCGTCGGTCGCAAGGCGCGTGTGATACGCGAAGAGTTGTGCGACGGTGCGGGTTTTTGCCTGGCCGTCTGCCCTACCGGCGCGCTGACGGTCGAAGAGCGGGAGGCAGTGCCCTTTGATGAGCACGCTGCTGAGGTAGAGATGGACAAGCGGGGCAAGGCTTACATTGAACAGGCCTGCCACGTGTGCGGGGCAGGCGAGGACAGCCGGGTGCTGCTCCCCTGCCGCAAGGCCGGTGCGAGCCTGTGGGTGTGCACCCGCTGCCTGCCGGCGTTGATCCACGGATAGTAAGGAGGCTAGTCGTGTCTTTCGCCTCACCGCGAGTCGTGCCCCTTTACGATGATTTTGCCGACTATGACCGCTTTATCAACTGGGAGCGGCGGCTAACGCACGAGCTTCCTTTCATCGCGAGCCAACTTGAGGCCGTCGGCACGCGGCGGGTGCTGGACGCAGCTTGTGGCACCGGTGTGCACGCGATCGCGCTGGCACAGCGCGGCTATAACGTGACCGGTGCCGACTTGAGCACAAGTATGATCGAGCGAGCGCGCCAGAACGCAGTGGTCGCAGGGGTGACTGAGGTGTGGTTTGTCGTTGCTGGGTTCGGTGAATTGGGGCGGCGGGTTGGGGGTCGATTTGACACGCTGCTCTGCCTGGGCAACAGCATGCCCCACGTGTTAACGCTCGAAGCGCTACGTGCAACGTTGGCTGACTTTGCAACTGAGCTTCGTCCCGGCGGGTTACTGTTCATTCAGAACCGGAATTGGGATCGCGTGATGGCTCGACGTGAGCGCTGGATGCCTTTGCGGTCGTTTCGAGAGAACGGCGAGTCGGCGCAGGAATGGCTCTTTTTGCGGTTCTACGATTTCCATAGGGACGGCAGATTAACCTTTAACGTGGTCACCCTGGAGCGCGACGAGAGCGGAACTTGGGAGCAGCGGGTTGAGGCGACCTGCCTGTATCCTTGGCGGCATGCCGAGCTACTGGAGGCGGTCGTAGAGGCAGAGTTTGAGGATGTGCGTTGCTACGGCGATATGGCTGGTGCACCCTATGATCCGGAGACAAGTGGGAACCTCGTATTGACGGCAAAACGGGTTTGACCAGTGCCCTTTCGATCTTTGTCGGGCGCGCAAAGATCGAAGGACTGGGAGGCAGGTGTTCGACTCAAAGCCTCCTAGCGGGGGTGATAGTAAACAAGGAGCGTACGGATGAGCGAGTATATCAACAACCGAGTCAAGCGACAAGAGATGCTCAAGAGATTGATCCGCGAGTTGCACGAGGGCAAAACGGTGGACGATGTCAAGGCGGGATTCGCGGAGCTATTGCGCGATGTCGGCGCAGCTGAGGTGGCAGAAATCGAGCAGGCTCTGATCGCCGAAGGCCTGCCAGAGATGGAGGTCAAGCGGCTATGCGACGTGCACGTGGCCGTGTTCCGCGAATCTCTGGATGCCCAGACGCCGCCGGAGGCAGTTCCCGGTCACCCTGTGCATACCTTCCGAGCGGAAAACGCAGCCGCTGCGAGTGTGCTCGATGCCCTCCGGGAGGCCCTCGAGGCGCTCAAGGCCACGCCGGGTGCGGCCGAGTTGGAGCGAGCGCGCGAACGGCTGCGAAGGTTGCGAGAGTATGAGAAGCATTACTTGC
>CAYGAN010000341.1:2060-3260 GCA_964347585.1 uncultured Planctomycetales bacterium
GATCAGCTGCTGTCTGAGGGTCCGGGTGACGATCGGCGTACGTTCAATGCCCGCTTGGACCAAGTGTCCGGGCCGCTTGGTACCGCCATTCGCGAGATGTTCTACAAAGAGGAGAACATTCTTTTTCCCACTGCCGTCGAAAAACTCAGTGCCGAGGAGTGGGTGGCCATCAGCGAACAAGAGCCTGCGATCGGCTATGCCTACATAGAGCCGGGCGAGGGATGGTCCGACGAGGCTGTCTCTCAGCGGGAAGCGGTCACGTCAACCGTCGCTGAGGCGCTGGCCGAGGGCGATAAAGAAGGCTTACTGCAACTGGATACCGGCCTACTGGCCGCTCGACAGATCAACTTGATTTTAAGCCACCTTCCATTCGACATCACATATGTGGATGCAGAGGATGCCGTTCGCTTCTTTTCGCAGGGCTCAGAGCGGATCTTTGCCCGTTCACCTGCCATCATCGGTCGCAAGGTGCAGAAATGTCACCCACCGGCGAGCGTTCACCGCGTGCAACGGATCTTGGACGACTTTCGGGCAGGGCGTCGGGACGTGGCTGAATTCTGGATCCAGATGCAGGGCAAGTTCGTTCACATCCGCTACTTTGCCATCCGCGATGGCAAAGGGGAGTATCAGGGCACGCTGGAGGTGGTTCAAGACCTGACCCGCATTCGCGCGCTGGAAGGTGAGCGACGCTTGTTGGACGAGCAGGAGTGACCAGTATGCGCATCCTAGCGATCATCTCAGGCGAGTACGGTCAACGGCACGTGGACAATATCCGGGCTCACGGCCCGGCGGAATGGCAGATCGAGGTCTGGCGAGCGCCGGCAGTTCTGCCGCCGGTGGTTGATTACCCCGAGGACTTTCTGCCGGACAGCCTTCCGGCGGCCGATTTGCTCTTGTCCTTCGGTGAGCACAAGGGAATAGCAGAGCTGCTCCCTGATGTCGCGCGCATGACGGGCGCTCAAGCGGTGATCGCCGCTGTGGACAACGAGGCTTGGTTGCCGCGCGGCCTGGCACGCCAGTTGCGGGGTTGGCTCAAGGACATCGGCGTGGCCTGCGTGACGCCCAAACCGTTGTGTTCGTTGACCGAAACGCACTATAGCGTCGGCCGCCGTCAACAGATTGCATACGATAACGCACTTAGCGCCCAGTTTGCACGTTAATGCGGCCAAACCCACCTGCGGATCGCAATAGATCCCCATA
>CAYGAN010000342.1:0-1116 GCA_964347585.1 uncultured Planctomycetales bacterium
CCCGCAGGCGGCCCACCCGCGGCTGATCATGACCGCCGATCGCTTCGCGAAGCTGGCGGCCGAAGCCGCGTACGATAGGATCGCCCTGCTGGACATGGCCATGCCTCGCAAGCAGGCCGGGCCGTTGCCCAGAGCGTACATGGTCACCGATTACGAGGCCTTGCTTCCCCGCCGGTGGGCTGAGTTGTTCAGGAAGATGGACGTCCCGCCGAAGAGCTTCGCACTGCGCGGCAGGAACGGTGTCGAGCCGGTCGAGTACGCTCAGCTTCTCGACGTGATGAGCGTGCGGTTCTTCGTCGGGCCGCGCTGGTCAAGGGGCAGACAGTCTCGCCGGTGGGGCGTGGCGGAGAACAAGGACGCCCTGCCGCGCGCTTACCTCGTGGATCGGTTCGAGTTGTCCTCGCCGGCTGTGGCGATGCAGAGGATCCTGCTTGGCGATCTCAAACATCACACCACGGTCCTTTTGGAGAAGGACCCGCAGATCGCGACGGGCGGGCAGGGACCGTGCGGGACCGCCAAGATCGTTCGCTACGAGCCGGAGCGCGTTAAGATCGAGGCCGACTGCCGGCGCCCGGGCCTGTTGGTGCTGACGGACACCTTCTTCCCCGGCTGGCGGGCCTACGTGGACAAAGCGGAGACCGAGATCCTGGCGGCCAATTCGCTGTTCCGCGCCGTCGAGATTGCCACGCCTGGTCGCCACGAAGTCGTCTTTGAGTACAGACCGGCCGGCTTTCGGCGCGGCGCGACGATCTCGCTGGCGTCTCTGGGCCTGCTGATCGTGCTCGTCATTGCAGCGGCTTGGTACAGCCGATCAAAGCGCGCCGCGCGCCCGACGGACTCCACTGCTGCCAATCGAGGATAGGTAACCTACCAATCGTCGCTGATGCACCACCCCATGACGACCTGACCGGTGCGTCGAGCCGGCGCTTTGACGGTCGCGAGGGCTTGACGTCTCGTTAGGAATATGTTAGGTACCAGCCGCAGTTCGCCCGGAGTCGCGGAGGATCGAGGTTTGAGCGACGAGGCCTGTTCTCTCGGACTCTTCGAGCGGGCTCAGGCGCCTGCGGTGAGCACCGAACGGTCGCGTGATCCATCGCTGGGTACCTTTGTGCCGCG
>CAYGAN010000342.1:1126-3216 GCA_964347585.1 uncultured Planctomycetales bacterium
TACGTTGCCGAGAAGGTGCGCTCCGGCGAGTGGCGCGAGGCGCGCATCGGAGCGGCGGAGGCTGGCCTGAGCCGAGACATGCGCATCTTCCTGGCTTCGCGCAGGTCCAACCCGATCGTGCAGGCCGGGCAAGGCGACGGTAAGACGTTCTGCCCGCCGCTGTACTGGGACTTGGCCATCGGGAGCGGGGCCTGTGGTCTGGGCTGCCGCGGCTGCTATCTTCTCGGTACGTTCCGGTCGATGCGGGATCCGCTGCAACCCGTGGTGTACGACAATGTGGCTTTCCTGTGGGAGGCAGCACGACGTTGGCTGATCGCACCCCGCAGGCGGGGATTGCATACACTCGGGCTCGGCACGGACAGGTCAGACTCGCTGCTGTTCGAGAGCATCACGGGGCACGTCCGGCGCCTCGCGCCCATGTTCGCCGACCCTGGTAGGAACCCGCACGGGTGCAAGCTCTTGCTGCTGACCAAGACCAGGAACGTGCACTATCTTCGAGGCCTCGCCCCGAACAACGTGATCGTTGCGTTCTCGCTTAATCCGGAGCCTATTGCAGACCTTTGGGAGGGCAAATGGCCGGACACGCGTGAACGGATCACGCCGCCCATTGAAGATCGCTTGGCCGCGTCTCTGATCGCGCAGCGAATGGGCTTCGGGGTCCGCTGGCGGATCGACCCGATACTCACTCCGCATGGCTGGGAAGCACATTACCTGGACTTCTTCAGGCGGGCCGCGTCGCAAGGCCACCGTCCGAGCCGCGTCACGCTCGGAACCTACCGCAAAACCCACCAACAACTCGACTACTGGCGAAGAAGGTGGGGCCTGCCAGCGATGGAGTGGCGAGCAGGGCCTTTGAGGCGGGACGGGACGCATTGGCACCTGCCTGGTTCGCACCGCGTGACGGCTTACAAGAAGGTCGCGGCCATGTGCGCTGAGTGGTTGCCTTGGAGCATCGTATCTGTCTGTAAGGAGACGTATCAGGTGCGTGAGCAAGCGGGCTTATCGTGCGCGCTGTGCAACTGTCTGGCCTGATCCGCGCGCGGAAGGTCCCGCCCTCGCGTGAGGACTGATGCGTTTCCGTGGCCTCCCGGAAATCCTTCGAAATCTCGAGTATTCTCGACAATCGCAACCTGTGGCAGGGCCGGTAGCTCGGGGGGGCGCGGCGATAGGAATACGCGTTCGGGTCGCAAGATCGCTTGACAGAGATCCGGCCTCGCCTACTGTTTCACCCAGGAAGGGAGAAGTGCTTTCACGCCTTGGTTGGGGGCGGCGCTGTCTCTGAGTCACCCAGCACGTGAGCAACCAGGATAGGTACTGAGACCATGATGCAAGGGCCAAAAGGAACCGGGTGCGCGCGGCCGCGAACCACGCGCTTCCATTTGCGCGTGCTTAAGATATTGGAGATTGGCGCGGGCGGCAAACGTCTCGGAAGCCATGCGGGTGAATTCACGCGCCGATTGGGTTCGGATTCCGGCCTTCGCCGAATTCTCCTAGGCTACGCGAACCGCCGTCGGATTCGGGGCGGAGGTGAGCCGTTCCGGGCCGTAGCCGTGGTAGCCAGTGACATCGAGCCGAACCCTGCGAACGACCTCCGGCTCGACGTGCACTCGTTGCCCATTTGCGCCGGCACGATCCACATTGTCGTGGCCGTCGGCCCAAGCGGATACGGCTTTCGGAGACCCTGGACGGCGCGACGGTTCCTATCCGAGGTGAGCCGTGTGCTTGTACGCGGGGGTGAGCTCATCGTCGTTGGTCGGTTCATGAACCCTTGGTTCAACCCGGAACTCGGTTCCAAACGCGGAAGGCGTTACGTGCGGGCGGCAGCAAGACAGGGCGGGTTGGGGGTCGCCAATCTGCTTACGCCGCTCGGGGAGCGCCCGGTGGCCTCAATATTCAGAATCCCCGGCGATCGGTTCATTCAACGTACGTCAAACGGAAAGAAGCTTGGCGCCCCAAGTTACTTCCACCGGTTCGTCAAGTTGGCGCGTGGGACGCAACACGAGTTCCGGCGGGAAGGTGCCGCTGCCCGGTGCACTCAGCTCGGCGGGTCTTCGGCCGGTCACGTGCGCCGGACTTCGTGAGCGTTCGTG
>CAYGAN010000343.1:0-3207 GCA_964347585.1 uncultured Planctomycetales bacterium
GATGTAGGCGAACAACAGGGCGAGGCATGCGCCGAGCGGCCCGAGCCACCAGATCCACGGCACGTCGGCGCCCGCGTGCGAGGCGCCGATCGAATCCGCCCATGTCGCAGAAGGTCCCGACAGAAACAAGACGGCCGCACCGGCCGCGACTCGGCAAGCCCTGCCAGCAAATGGCCAGCCGGTCGTGCTTACGCGCCCGGCTCGGACACCAAAGACGGAATCAAACATGGTCAGTCACCACGCTCAACTGAGTAATGGTTCAGATAGCACGTCCGAGAGCGCGACGCACCACTGATCCTCGATACGAAGGGCACTATAGCAGTCCTCGTGGCAACGTTACAGATGGCTGGTAGCCGGAAGTGTCACCGCCCCTGCTGAGCCTTTTGCCCCCGCTTAATCGCTTTCCGGAGCCGACGCCGGCGGCGCTCGCTGGGCTTCTCGTAGTAGCTGGTGCGCTTCATGTCTTTCGTGAGCCCCTCCTTTTCGCACATCTTCTTGAATCGGCGGAGCATCGCTTCGACGGTCTCGTTACTGCGCGCTTTGACCTTGATCATGCCGACCAGCGTCCTTTCACAACAGGGATATCGGCTCAGGCGGGCCGTCGGACCCACCCCGATCCAGGCGAATGTAGCCGCTCCCTCGGTACGGATCAAGTCACTTGCCGCCCCTGCCCGGGGACCAGCCCCGGTGGGACGGCTTCGCTCCGCCAATCCCGAGCCTCGTGGTAACCAGTTGTTTTGGCAGGACTTATCCAGGGACAACGGCCTGAGCCGCTAACCGTGTCGCGTAGATGCGCTACTGCCGAACTGGGCCATCCGACCGTGGATGCTTAGCTCCGTCGGCGCCAGCGCCGCGCGAGCAATGGTGCCGCCAGCAGCGCCACAGTTGCCGGTTCCGGAACGATGTCTCCGCCAGTCGCCACCAACCCCTTGTCGGCAGCGACCTGCTCGGAATCGCGCATTAGTGCCGTCTCGAGCAGTGACATGTCCGGTTCGACCCCTCCGAGTACGGCGGATAGGACGGTCGCGTCGATGAGGGACTCGATCTCCTGGTCGCTGAGGATCTCGCCAGCCGCGAGTCGCTCGCGCAACGCGTCGGCCGTTGCGTCGTACAGAGCTTGCTTGGTGGCACGCTGGCTGAATTGGGTGAACGGGTTGTCCACGCCGGCCGCGGTAAAGAACGGGTCGGTCACGGCCGCGAGAACGTCCGCGAAGATGTTGCCGCTCACGTTGATCGGCCCGATATCGAAGTTGATGTCGCCGTCATCCTCCGAAAAGAACCCATCGATCTCGAAATCGCCTCGGTTGCTAACATCAAGCTCGAAGTCATAGAAGCCGAGCATGTTAATGTGGCCCGCCGAAGCAATGTCGATCTGGCCCTCCACGGTCGCGTTCTGGAAACCCGTATTGAGCGTCAGGGTATAGTCAAGGGGGGCCGGTGTGAACAGATCAAAGTCAGCCCCCGGCAGGAGCCGCCGGTTGAACTGCGCTGACCACCGAAGCGAGCCGCTATTGAACGTCAAATCCACCGGCCCGAAGTCCAGGCTGTTCGGCCGGCCGATCGCGTCGGGCCCGAATGACCGTCCCCAATCCACGCGCCAGCCGTCCATCAGTGGCTCATAGGAGACTACGTAGAAACCCGTACGGGCCCCGTCGCCTCGCGGGTTGGCTACGAAGGACAACGCCGAGGAGAGGTTTTCCCAGAAGCCGGCTCGGGCCGTTGCCGGCGACACCGTCGTCCAGCCGAACATCACCAGCGTAGCCAATATCAATCTACGGCAAGCAATCACTATTGTATCTCCGGCAACTCACCTGAACGACGACTCGCCTGTCAACATCGCAACGCAGGGACACCCTACTCTACTCAACTCAAGCGGTCGCATCAAGAGAGTTCCGCAGCGGATCGCGGCACACCTGCAAAGATGGATATCGGCGCGCTCCTGGCCCCGGATTGACTGGAATCAGGCTTCGCCTGCGTGGCAGGACGCCTGAGGCGGCTTGCTCACAGCCCGGTCTCGCGGCGGCTCGCCATACCAGCCCTGGTGCGGCCGCTAATCGCATCGAGCTGTTGCCTGTCGCCGGTCATGGTCCTATTATCTCCGACAATTCTCATGTTGAACGACGGCGTGGCTGTCCGGCAGAGTCGTTCCGGAGGCCGGCGAGGAATGCTGAGGGGGCCGTCTCGCAAGAGCCCGCCTAGCCGGCGACCACGTCTTCGGCAAGAAAGGTTGATTACACGTGCGTTTGTCGATTGTCATCCCCGTCTTCAATGAGAAGAACACACTTGCCGAGATTGTCAAGCGAGCGATCTGCGCTGAGGTCAACATGGCCAAGGAGATCATCCTGGTGGATGATTTCTCCACGGACGGCACGCGCGACCTTTACGAGCCGATTCGACGCAGTTTTCCGGACGCCGACGTCCGCGTGCTTTTCCACGAGCGCAACCAAGGAAAAGGAGCGGCGCTGCGCACCGGCTTCGCCGAGGTCACCGGGGACATCGTGTTGATCCAGGATGCGGATCTGGAGTACGACCCGCGCGACTATCCAAAGCTGCTCGCGCCCATTCTGGAGGGCAGGGCGGATGTGGTGTACGGGTCGCGTTTCTCCGGGGGGGAACCCCATCGCGTCCTGTACTTCTGGCATATGGTCGGCAACAAGTTCCTGACGCTTCTATCGAACGCATTCACAAACCTGAATCTCACCGACATGGAGACCTGCTACAAGGTCTTCCGCGCCGACGTGCTCAAGACGATCCGCATCAAGTCAAACCGCTTTGGGGTCGAGCCGGAATTGACTGCCAAGATTGCCAAGGGCAAATGGCGCGTTTACGAGGTCGGCATCAGCTACGCGGGCAGGGATTATCGCGAGGGCAAGAAAATCACTTGGCGCGACGGCGTGAGGGCCATCTTCAGCATCGTGCGGTTCCGCCTTGCCGATTGAGCGGCGCGCACCTCATGGGGCGGCCCTGCCGGAAGACTGATTCTCTTCGCATTCCCTTTCGCCAACTATAGCCACCCTTGCTGCTGCTGGACCATCCTCCCGTCCAGGAATCCCTCCAGTTTGCGGGCTCGGACGGGATGTTGGAGCTTGCGAATCGCCTTGGCCTCCACCTGACGAACGCGTTCGCGCGTCACCTTGAAGATGCGCCCCACCTCCTCGAGCGTGTAGGTGTACCCGTCACCGATGCCGTAGCGGAGTTTGATGATCT
>CAYGAN010000344.1:0-789 GCA_964347585.1 uncultured Planctomycetales bacterium
CCCGCCAAAGCCCTGCTGGGTTCGATCCCCCTGCCGCTAGCACCTTACAAATCACTTAGGCTAATGTGTCGGCCACTCAAGTCAACCGTTTTTCTGGCCGTTCCCGGCGCGCCGCCCGATCGCCCCTTCCGCGTAACCTCTTCTTTCAGAAAGGCTTACGAGCCGCCACCTGGAGGTGGCTGCACCGGCCCATTGCTGCCGGGTCCCGCCAGAGCCGCCTCTCGATCGCCGTCCACCTTCGCCGCGCGGCCGGATCGGCCAGCAGCTCCGGCCTCTGCCGCAAAGGCAGGACCGTCTTGCCGATCAGATCGATCACCTCGAACCCCGCGGCACTGACCAGCTCTCGCACTTGGCCAGGCGAGTAGGTGTGAATCTCAAACCGCTCCTTCCGGTCCCGCGTCAGCCAATGCGTGCGGCCCGTTCGGACAAACCGCGCCAAATTGGCTGTGTCCCCACTTTGCACGTAGTAATCGATCCCGGCCCATCGATTATCGAAGGTCGCCACCACCGTGCCTGCAGGTACCAGGCACCGGCGGATCTGCTTGAGCGCTCGCGCCGGGCTCTTCGCGCACCCGACCGGCTCACCCAACGCCACAGCCAGCGAGAAATGCTCCGCCGATCCGCCGAGAACGACGTCCAGGTTCGGCTGCGGGCTGGGCTGCTCACGTCTGGTGTATACCGGTGATAATGGCCGCCGCTACAAGTCCTTCTGCCAGGCTTCAGGCTTCTACCGGGGACAAGTCGTGAACTACTATGGTAAATGGAATGAAGCGCATCTGCTGGCCATCC
>CAYGAN010000344.1:799-3203 GCA_964347585.1 uncultured Planctomycetales bacterium
AATGCTCCGCCGGCAATGCGTTCAGGTCGCACAGGTCCGCCTGCACGAATTCCGCCAAGTGCAATCCCCCTGCTCGCCCGATCTTGCGCCGCGCCTGTTCCAGCATCGCTCCGGAAATGTCAACGCACGTGACATGGTAGCCGCTCTTGATCAGACGAAGCGACCACTTACCCGTCCCACACCCCAGATCGACCACGCGCGAACGCAGATTCCTCGGCAGTAGGGGCTTGATATGGTCCCACGTTAGGCTGTCATGCCAAGCCCAATACGCGTCTTCGTACATCGCGTCGTAGCACCCGGCAACGCGATCGTGATACCGCTGAGCTGCTGACCCGGCACGCCTTGCCATACCACCATTTTAACCTCCACGTCGGGGAACGCACCAACGCTGCGATCAGCCCAGCCGGGTTCAACTGGCTGAGGTTGCAGCCCCGCCCCCAGTTCCCACGAACAGCCTCCAGCCAAAGCATGAGGCGTCCGCTCACTTCGCTGCTCATAGCTGGCCGGCTCAACGACCCCGATGTCAGGGATGTCAGTCCTCTAAGCTCGCGGCACGCAAGTCTGCTTCGTTGCAGTTGAAGCTCCAGCGCTGACGGGAGACAACCAAGCATAATCGCGGCGCTCGGCTCACGAATCGGTCTTAGCATCAGTAGCGCCTTGCAGTGCTGCCGCCATGTTCTGGACGTTGCGGAGCACCGGAGAAGCCGGACCATTGCGATCTCACCGTCTCGCAAGACGCAAGGTAGTTGTCGGTTGAAGTATTTGCCCATCGGTGCTATGCCGCCCTTGAACGACACTCGGTGTTTCTCTACTCTTGAGGGTGGAGAGTCAGCCCGCGGTCCGAACCGGCAACGTCTGCCGGGACGCAGATGGCAGTCCTTAGTGCAAGGTCCGAAAAATGAGGCGCTACGCGAAATCGGCAATCGTTCTTGGCTGTTTCGTTGCTCTTGCGGCCACGATCTGCAGGGCCGAGTCCATGCACGTTTTCGGCATCCATACCTGGGATTGGGGTGCAGATCTCGATGTGATGAGTTGGAAAACAGGGTGGGTTCTCGAAGCCATGCTTGCAGACGAGTCTCCCAACGTGTGGGGACGATATGTCCCCATGCGCGCGGAAGGTTTCACGATTGTTCAACGACTCGATTACAGCTGGGAGTCAACGATTCCGCCTGACCCAGGCCTTTATCCCTCGTTCGCCGTCAACTGTGCAGACAACTGGGCGCGGCCGCTTAAGAAGTACTGTCGGCACTATATGATCGGCAACGAGATAGATTTTGACTTTACTCCTGCGGAATATGCACCGTGCTTCCAGCAGGTTCGGGACGCGATCAAAGCGGAGCAACCTAACGCAAGGGTGATTGTCGGCCACTGGAACAGCGATGGGAACGTGCGGCAGACCATACAGTTACTCGGGCCGGGGAACTACGACGGCATCACGTGCCATACGGGAAGCACTGCTCCGACCGGCCTATGCACCATGCTCGATGAGGAAGGGGCCCCTGCGGGGGTGGGCGTGTATATCAGTGAATGGGGATGGGTGGCGGACACCAATCCGGACTCGTGGAACGTCATGCTGGGATTCTGCCAGGACATTGCCGACTGGAATGCCGCTCGTCCCGACCGGCCAATCTACTGTGCATGCTGGTACGCCTACCCACATTGGTTTCACGAGGTGTTCAGTTTGGAGGCTTCAGTAATTGACAACCCCGCATTTGAGAACATGACGGCGAACTGCACATGTTTGAACTCGTACGCCCTCAATCCGATCACCATCTCAGACGTGCGGATCGAAGTGTCCACTTCGAATGAAGCCCTTCAGGTTCGATGGCACACCGACGTCCCTTCGACGTCGCAGATATGGTTCTGGAATCAAGTCAACAATAACGGCGAGTTTCGGCCGACGCAGCAGCAGGAACAAGATCACCAGACGTTTTCAAGTCGAGTAATTGACCACGAAGTAGAGATGAGCGGACCGCCTCACGCGGAACCAAGCACGGAATACATCCTGAGGTGCCGGTCGGGGGAAGACGATTATGGTGAAGGGGCTTCGGAGCCCCTCTATGCGACGACAGGCCCCTGGACGATCACTGTGGGAGAGATCACGGGATATTCGGCGGAGATCACGTGGGACACGCTCTTTCCTTCGACGAGCCGGGCGGAGTACGGGGAAACGACCGCGTATGGTCTGGAAGAATCAGATCCGACTCTGGTGACCCATCATGTTGTCGAGCTTCTGAATCTGGACCCTCTCACCACGTATCACTTCCGAGTTTGGTCCGAAGCGAGCGGCTATGCTCCGCATCATTCGGCTGATCTGACCTTCCAGACCACCGATGCTCCGCTGCTGCTGGTCCGTCCCGAGCCGGGCACGCTGATCTTCCAGGACGGGCGGCAGTATCCTGAT
>CAYGAN010000345.1:0-1038 GCA_964347585.1 uncultured Planctomycetales bacterium
CCGTGATGGGCTCGAAGGGGACAAGACATGCCCAAGCTACGCGAGGGACATGGCACCCCGCGCAGGCCGCCGTCGGCCGCGTCCAGTAAGGTCAGGCAAGAAGGATCAATGACGACGTACGTGTACAAGACGGTCGGTGACTGTGCGATCCAGGCGGACGTTTATGGCGGCCGCGCCGGCGGCGAGTCAAAGCCCGTCATACTGATGATCCACGGCGGGGCGCTGATCCTCGGGAGTCGTAGCGGCCCGGTCAACAGCGCCCTGTTCGACCCGCTGCTCGAAGCCGGCTTCGTGATCGTCTCGATCGACTATCGGCTTGCCCCGGAGACCAAAGTGCCGGGCATCATCGAGGACGTCCGGGACGCCTGCCGCTGGCTCCGCGAGCAAGGCCCGAAGCTGTTCGGCGCGGACCCGGACCGCATCGGCGTGCAGGGGCTATCCGCCGGCGGGTACCTGACGCTCATGACCGGCTTCTGCGTCGAGCCGCGCCCCAAAGCGCTCGTGTCGTATTGCGGCTACGGCGACATCATCGGCGATTGGTACAGCAAGCCCGACCCGCACTACTGCTCCCAGCCGCCGGTTTCCGAGCAGGCTGCCCTGAGCGCTGTGGGCGACGCCACCCCGTGCGGACCGCAGCTGAGCGAGCGCCGCCTTGACTTCTATCTCTACTGCCGCCAGCAGGGCCTCTGGCCCCAGTACACCGTCGGGCACGACCCACACACCGAGCCCGAAGCCTTCAAGCCGTTCTGCCCGGTCCAGAACGTCGGGCCGGACTATCCGCCGACGCTGCTCTGTCACGGCACCGAGGACCGCGACGTGCCTTATGATCAAGCGGTTCAGATGGCCGCCGCGCTGGCGCGCGCCGGCGTCACACATGAGTTGATCGCCGTGCAGGGCGCCGACCACGACTTCGGCGGCGCGGCCCCGAAAGCCCTGAATAGCGCCCACGAACGAACGCTGGCGTTTCTACGCCACTACGTCCGCGACGCAAAAGGGAGCTCGTAAACCGCACGCCGGCTATGGACTCGACAGCTCCTG
>CAYGAN010000345.1:1048-1491 GCA_964347585.1 uncultured Planctomycetales bacterium
CGGGGTCGTCCACGTCCCGCGCGAGCTCCACGGAGAGCGCCGAGGGACTCGACAGCTCCTGGCGGGACCGTGGCGCGTGGCATGCTCTCGCCGAGCGAGAGCATGCCTCATGCGTGGTTGGCTCCAAGGGGGACAAGAACATGCCCACGCTGCGCGAGGGGCGTGGCACCCGGCAGCGGTGGGCGTGATGACCAAGAACGGCCGCGAACAGCGGAGGGAAACAATCATGTGGATGCTTGACGCGCAACGAGAGCAAGGTGTTCATTACCTGCAGCTGTACCTCACACCACAAGAGGCCCAGCAGTTTCGAGACTACCTCGACCACCTGTTAAGAGACCCAGAAGCGTGCTGCCATGAGCATTTGTACTCGAAGGACACGTCGCGGGAGCTCTCCGTCTCGATAGTCACGCCCAAGAAGCTTGCTGACCGTAGCCGGTACACGG
>CAYGAN010000345.1:1543-3192 GCA_964347585.1 uncultured Planctomycetales bacterium
ATAGTCCTCGCTGGCGGCTCGGGCCTGCTCAAGAGCAGGGGCGGGATCGCTATCTCCCGCCGCGACGCACCTGCACCGTCCGGCCAACCTGCAGATCGTCCACGCGGCCATCCTCGAAGCTGACCTTGATGCGCGCGCCTTCGGGACCGAGCGCAAAAGCTCCGTAGGGTGGGTTCTTGGAACCCACCGTCGTATCTGCTGGCGGCCGGGTGGCATGCTCTCGCCGAGCCCACGCTGCGCGAAGGACGGAGCACCCGGCAGGCTAGTTGTGGGGGAGACGACCTGCTCAATCCAATGAGGTGTCGCTTGGGGCTGCTACGCCGTTGACAAAGAGCGGATCAGCTCTTCCGGAACACGAGCTGCGTGGACATGCGGCAGACCACTGCGATCCGAGTTGAAGATCACCCACTTCAGGTCTGGCGTAAGATAAGCGTGGGGGTGAGTGTTCTGGGCCTTGCCCATGGACGCTCTTGACGCACATAGTACGACCGTCTTGCCTGTCGCGATCGACCCGATCACAATCCGACACCTCTCCCGCCAGTCGTCACAACAGAAGAATCGGCCACAGCTTGAGACGTTGACATGAATGAACCTATGACCCTTCGCGACCCGACGGGCTGGCTGGTCTTCGCCAACCTTGAGCAGTAGGCCTTTATCAACGGTGTATCCCTCCCCCGCAAGGACGGATAACAGGATCTCGCCGGTGCTGCCAATCCAGGCCTGATGCCCTGAAATGAACGACGTGAATGGCCGGCCGACCTGCAGCGGGGTCCGCTTGCCGTCCGGCACGGACAGCAGGTAAAGCGTGGCACCTTCAGGGCCATATGGCCGTTTAATCTTGCCATCCGCGCCGTACGCGCCGCCGCGATTGTGCTGAATTAACAGCTGTTTACCTTTCTTGGGTTCGAATTGCGGATGGGGATTGAAGATGCACGGATCTCGATCAATGATTGTCCTGTGGCCGGTGGTGAGATCGACAAGAGCCACGCCGAATAAGCTGTATTCTTCGTCGAGTCGAACTCCATAGGCGTAATACCGACGATCCGCGGATACCGTCCCGAGGCTGGTGACAGGTTCATCCGCGTCCATTTCATAGACGCCTTCGGGTATGCCATCCGACAGGTTGCATTTCATGAGGCTGCACGTTGCGGGACGAGTCTTTTTCAGATAGTAGAACGTGCCGTCATGCTGAATCGCAGAACCACGGAGGCCCTGCGTCACGTCCAGACGGTGCTTGTTCCAGGTGCTCAGTTCCACACGGATCAACTCGGTCTGGTTCGCCCCGCGCAGCGTAGGGTTCTTCCTCATATAGACGAAGTATTGCGAATCCTTCGAGCAGTAGGGAATCTCACAATAGATGTTGGACTGATCGTAACGTTCGGTGCTGACTTGCCAGACCTCGGTACGCTCGCTGTCCGCCAGAAGGATGGCGCGTGCAGACGATGAGCCGCAGCTGTTGGCCGCGACAGCAGCCTTCTTGCCGGACAGCCAGAGGCTTTCTGTGCCAGCAATGATCGTCGTTGCGGTGCCAATCCTGCGAAGCGCAAGCCTTCGGGGTATCACTTCATCCATCATGACTGCTCATTGTCAATTCTCTTGCGTGCCGATGATTGATGCTGCACGATTCTCCGCGTGGTCAGTCGCAGCCT
>CAYGAN010000346.1:0-3187 GCA_964347585.1 uncultured Planctomycetales bacterium
TTTCGCTTCGGTTAGTGCCCGCTTGGCCATTCGTGCCAGCGTCGGCCCCATCTTCCCGCCGACGCCGAGGATCAGCAGGTCGCCACCAGGTTGGCGCATCTGCTCGACAACCACAGGCGGCGGCCTCGACAAGACCTCGTCGAGATCGGCCTCCGTTTCGATAGGCGGCAACAGTGCGGCGCCCTCAGGTGATCGGTCGCTCATCCCATTCAAGCTCCCTCACGGGTTCCATTGATCCACGCGAGTATCCGCGTCGAGGCACTCTACCAGCTCGCCCCAGCACGGTGAACCAACCGGACCGCCGGACCGGCGCGGGCGCCAGCTGGACTTACCGGGTACAGCGGCCATACCTCTCAACGTCGTACGACGCGCGATTGTGCCTCGCGAGGCCACACTGCGCGCCGGAACGGCGACTTGCGATCTTAAGGGACTTTCCTGGCTGCACTTACGTTTTCAACGCAACGCGTCGCGCGGTAAGTTCACTAACCAGGATAATTGGCCTTTGTCTATTATTCCGGCAGCTGAGTAGTTCAGTTGGCCCGCTCAACTGGGCGGGACTGGTTCGCTTGCGGCCAGCGGCCGCGGAAGGAGGAGCCACGATGTTCGAGACGATCCGAGCCAAACTGGTGCCGCTGATGGTGACGCTGACGGCCGTCACTTTCAGCCCGGGTAGTTGCTCGCACGATCTTGGCCTGCTTGCGGGAGCTTCGGATGATTTCGGCTACGTTTCCCTCGGCACAGGGACCTACCACGACGAGCCCTACGTCGTGGAGGAGTACTACGAGCACGTGTACTACGAGGAGGACTACTGGTACGAGGAGACGTACGTGTACGATGACTGGGGCTGGTACGACTGGTGGTGGTAGCCGGGCTTGTCGGAAGGGCTGCCCAGTGCAGTCAGCAGCCGGTCGGGGGGTGTCGTTCAAGACAGGACGACTGCACTGGCTGTGTTCAACGCCAGGAAGCCCTTGTTCTGACACTACCTCAGAACGGTTGATCGCCAAGTCCGTCCGTTCGCCCTGGAGGCACTCAGCTTGCGGGTTCACAAGCAGAAAGTGGATATCCCGCCATCCTTGTCACGCCGCAACATCCATGTCAACGAAGTAAGAGAGCCACTGCGCGCCCGAGATACAAGCCGCCTCGAATTTGAGTTCACGCAGATGGCGGAATTCCGCTAGGATACTGCCTTGAGTCGTAGCAGCGTTACGCCTGACTCGGTCTGGCGACGCGAGGCGATCCTGTACGGATGAGTACGTGGCTTTGATTGGGGCTGATGCATCATGCGATTCAAGGACAAGGTTGTGTTGGTAACCGGCGGCTCGCGCGGGATCGGGCGGGACATCTGCCTGTGCTTTGCGCGCGAGGGAGCGAAGGTGGGTATCAATCACTCCGGTCGAAACGCCAAACCTGCCGAAGAGGTCCTCGCACAGATCGGCAAGGACAACGGGCTCGTCTTGGCCGCCGACGTGGCGGACAGGACGGCTGTCCACAGTATGATCGACGACTTGATCGAGCGCTTCGGTCGGATCGACATCCTTGTGAACAATGCCGGCGTCTGTCCGTTCACCGACATGTTCGAAGTCAGCGACGAGGAATACGAATTCATCATGGGCATTAACGCCAAGGGCATATTCCTGACGTCGCAGAAGGCCGCGAGGCACATGCGCGACAACGGCGGCGGCTGCATCGTCAACGTAACGAGTATCTCCGGCCTACGCTTCACCGATCCCAAGCAGTTGGTGTATTGCTCCTCCAAAGCCGCAGCGAACATGATGACGCGCGGCCTGGCGGTCAACCTCGCCCCGTGCAACATTCGGGTCAACGGCGTGCTGCCCGGGACGATCCCGACGGACATCAACCGGGACGTATTGGCAGAGCCAGGGGTGGCCGACGGCATCATCGAGAAGACGCCGCTCAAGTCACTTGGTGATTGCCGTGACATTTCCTCAGCGGTGCTGTTCCTGGCCAGCGACGAGGCCAAGTGGATTACCGGCGCTCTGCTCGTCGTTGATGGTGGCTTTATCGCGTAGCACCTGCGACCTCTTGGGCGCAAGCGCGCCATGCAGAGGGTGCGACGCGGTCCAGAAAGGCGCGGTGCTGACAATAGGCGGAGGCCAAAGGCTCTCGAACGTCCCGGTTACAGATATGAGGGAGCAGATTCAGCAATGGCCACGTACACGTTTCAACCGATCAAAGTCGGCGAATGTCACACCGAAGAAGGTCCCAAGATGTACTACCTGCAGGACTGGGACAAAACATACGCCACGTACTTCTATTTCTGGTACATCGAAGGCAATGGAACGCGGATCCTGCTGGATACGGGGTTCGATCCGGAAGAATGCATCATGCCAACGATGATCCAGAAGCCCGAGTGGCGCGTGGCAGAGCTCCTCAAACAGCTTGGGATCGACGGCGCGAGCATCGAGCATATCATCGTCAGCCACCTTCACTTCGATCATCTGTCCAGCACCGTCGATCTATTCTCGAATGCCAAGCTTTATCTGCAGCGCAAGGAATACGAAACGGCGGTCAATCCCCCCCACCCGTGGTTCGTTGCCGCCTACCTGCCGGGGATCGTCGAACGGTTAGACGGCGACTTGCGGAAGCGGCTTGCGTTGCTGGACGGCGACACGGACATCCTTCCGGGACTGGAAGTGATTCTGCTCGGCGGCCACACGCCGGGGCTGCAGGGCGTATATCTTAGGACCGACCGAGGTAAGACGTGCCTTACGTCGGACCTGTGCTTTCACTACCGCAACTTCGAGCAGGATATCCCGATCGGGCTTGCATCGAACCTGGTCGAGGTCTATGAGGGAATGGCTCGCATCCGGGCCGAAGCGGACGTAGTTGTTCCCAACCATGACCCCCTGCTTGATGAGCGGTACCCGCCCCCGCCAGGCATCGGCTAAGGCAGATTCTCCACCTGCAGAAGCTGCCTGTCGCCCGCTCGGCAGCGCCGGCCACTCCTCTTGGCCACGCACGACCACCGCCGCAAAAGCTGGCCTACGGCCTGCAGTCAGCTGAAAGACACTTACACCCGCCCGCCAAAGCGATATCACTAGCGCTCTCCCTCCGACTGACTTGGCACCGAACTGACGTTGCTGCTGGATCGCCTCGCGCGCCGCACCCCCACCGCCAGGCTCATTCTCCTCCTCGCTCGCCGCTGGACTCCGCTTCCGCCGTAGCG
>CAYGAN010000347.1:0-3158 GCA_964347585.1 uncultured Planctomycetales bacterium
TGGCGAGCGGCTCGCTCGCAGGTCATGCGCTGACCGTTAGACAGCAAACGGCCCTATGAAGCGCTACCGGAGTCATGCGTACGTATACCTGTTGAGTTGGGGAGCGCTCGTGTCAGCTGGAATTGCCGGGGTCCTTGGCTGCTACCTGCTGGCCAATGGTGTTCCTTGGAATGATTGGCTGGCGGCCTTGCTAGTTGCCCCGCCTCTTGTTGGGGTGTTTGCATACTTTCGGCGTCGCGTTGGAATTGTGACGGTGTATGACCATAAGATCGAGGTCCGTCAGGCTGGCGAGAGCTTCACCACCTCTTGGGAGGACGTTGAGCGATTCGGTGCCATCCCGCTTCTAGTGCCCGCCACGTACAGGTTTGTTTTTCGGTCGCGGGCGCTGCCGACGTACTTCATGCCTTTTTGGTCGTTGAGCATCGTCGTGCCGTTCTGGACATTTCATTTCTCTGAGATGGGTCGATACATCAGGGAGCGGCTTGAGCTACGGGATCGACTGGCGCAGACGGAGGCGTGAAGCTTGCTGTCTAACAAGCGCATGGACCTGCCGAGCGCGTACGTTCTTAAGGAAGTTGAATGTTGATGCGCCTGGCGTTGATACGAGTACGAACAGCAAGACGCACGGCTAGCGAGCCGGTCGCTCGCAGGTCATGCGCTGACCGTTAGACTGCTGCAGACGATCGCAGGCTTCGGGGGGACCACATGAGCCTAGATCGCACGATCATCGGAGCTGCTATCATTGCCGTGGGCGTCAGCCTCGCGGGCTGGTTCGTCGGTCACGGATTCTTGCGCGGGCGCGCAGCTGATCGCTTTGTGACGGTAAAGGGCGTAGCGGAGCGGGAGGTAGAGGCTGATCTCGCTCTGTGGCCTATTCGCGTCGTGGTGACAGATAATGATCTTGGCCGTGCCCAGAATCGCCTCGCACGCGATGTCACGCAGGTGTTGGCATTCTTGGATCGACACGGGATTGATACATCGAACGTCGAGTTACAAGAATACAGCGTCACTGACGTACTGGCCGAGCGATTTCCTCAGCGCGAAGCCGGCTTGCGTTACATCATTAATCAAACGGTCATGGTGCGATCGACGGAGCCAGACGTCGTGGTCGCAGCCAGCCGACAGGTTGGAGAGCTCGTGCGGGCGGGGGTCGTCCTTTCGTCCGGGCTTCAGCAATGGGGTCCTAGTAGTCCCACATTTCTCTTTACGCGGTTGAACGACCTCAAGCCAGCAATGATCGCGGAAGCAACCGCCAGCGCGCGGGAGGCGGCCGAGCAGTTCGCCAGGGATTCTCGCGCTTCGCTTGCGGGGATTCGCCGGGCCAGCCAGGGCGTTTTCGTCATTCTACCGCGTGATCAGGCACAAGGCATCCGGGAGGAATACCAGGCGTACAAGATTGTGCGTGTCGTTTCGACGGTGGAGTATTTTCTCAAGAACTGAATGTGCAGCAGTCTAACTTGCGCGTGAAGCCGCCCGGCGCGCTCGTTGTTAAGGAAGTGGTTGAGTTGCGCGCCAAGGGGTCGACGTCAATCGTTCACCGATGGTGGCTGCCGGCAGGATGTCGCCGGCGGCTTACGCGCAGATCCGTTAGGCAGCAACGCAGATCGGACTTCTTACAGAGAGGCATCTCAATGCGCGCGATCGCGGTGGGGCTGTTTCTACTCTTCTCGGTCGGATGCTCGTCCGATCAAGCGGCGGACCAACCGCAGGACACGCAGTCGCAGCGATCACGTGATAGCGCCATTGCGGAGTCCAATCTTCCGGGCGTCCAGGGCGCCTTGGAGGCGGCGGACTCGGCAGCTGCTCGCCGGGCCAGAATCGACTCGGCGGCGCGGATGCCGTGAGTGGCGAGTTGCTGCCTAACAAGCGCATGGACCAGCGAGCGCGTGCGTTTTCAAAGGACGTCGTCCATCTGTGCGCCTGGCGTTGATGCGCGTACGTTCACCCGGAAGCGCCCCTGGCCGGCGAGGCGCTCGCAGGTCATGCGCTGACCGTTAGGCGGCTTGTTGGCGTGCTAATGTCTCGCATAATCACGCTCACTCCCGGCGGTGTCCTCCTGTTTGCACTTGCCGGATGTTCCACTCCGTCTCCGCGTGAGCAGGGACGCCACGAGGCGCCGCTGAGCATAGACACGTCGGCCCCGGCTACACCGCGTCGCGTGACGGCAGACACGGCTCCACTCGACGCGTATCTGGCAGCACTCGAAGTTCAACTAATCGAGTTCTCCGACAGCTTACACGAACGACTTCGCCAGGTTCAGCGGTCGGCAGACCGGCCAGACAGAGCCGACTCAGTTTTCCTTGCTGTCCGCGCGTGGTACCGTGAGTTCGGGCGTGAGCGCACTGCTGAACTGGAACAAAGCGCGGTTTACGAGCACATCCGCTATTTCAATCCTGACGTCTTTCATCAGATTCGCGAGTTAGTGCGAGAGTACGGATACGACCTGTTTTTCTCGGAGGGCCATGCCTGGCTCGCTTCGAACTACATCTTCCTACACAGGCTTTTTGCCCCCTACCTATCGCCTGGATCCGCCGCGGTTCTAGCTCAAATGGCCGCTGAGCAGGGACTATTCATAGATGATGGAGCCGTAAGGGCTTCATGGGATGAGCTAGCCGAACGCATCTCCGCGTGGGAAAGGATCTTGGCGACACACGGCAGTTTCGCACTCCGAAGGGAAGCACGTTCGTGGCATCGTACCACACTCGAAATCTATTTCACGGGACTAGACAATAGCCCGATCTTCGACCACGACACGTATCGGGTGCGTCCCTCTGTCCGGCAGAGCTACGAACGATCAGTCGTTCGATTTGCTGACGCGGATTGGACCGTGATACTGCGCGAGTTTCTCCAGTTACTCGCACAGCACGATTTCGTGATAATTCCGGAGGTCAATGAGTTCTATCAGGCCAAGAGGTTCAGGAGGCGAATTCGGATTCCTCCTGACGGGGGTTGACGGTTGAGTGCACGCAAGCCGCCTAACCCGCGCACGCAGCTGCGGAGGCGCGGCCCGTTTCTGAAGGAAGTCATTGAAATGAGTGCTCAAACGGCACCACTGAACGATCACCTCCGGGGTACTCCACGGGGGGCACGCCCGCAGCTGATGCGCAGAGTCGTTAGGGAGCGCGTGACGATGTCCCGACTCACAATGATGCTTCTGT
>CAYGAN010000348.1:0-3158 GCA_964347585.1 uncultured Planctomycetales bacterium
GGCGCTGTTCGAGAAGTATTCGCTCACCGTTGAGCACGTGCTCGCAGCGGTGGAACTCGCGCTGCAGAGAAAGCCTTAGGACCCCCACGCCGCGGCCAGCATCGCTGCGCGGCCTTGACAACGGGCAAGTGCCGCCATATAGTTGGTACCAGCAACTAAACAGCGACCCAGCACACTCATATGCATAAACAGCAAGCTTCCGCCTCCGACATGTCCCTCGACCAAGACGCCGCGGCGCTGTACGACGCCCTGTCGGACCTGATCCGCCTCTATCAGTTCCGGGATCGGGATCAGATCTGCTGCCACGATATCTCCGTCACACAGTGCTATGCACTTGACGCCTTGGCCCGGCACGGTCAGCTGACGCTGAACGAGCTGGCCAGCCACCTCTACCTCGACAAGAGCACCGTGAGCCGCGTCGTGAACGCCATAGAACGGAAGAGGCTAGTTCGCCGGCGCCGTCATGCTCAGGATGGTCGGGCCGTTTGCCTCGAACTGACAGCCCCGGGCCGGCAGCTTTGCGACCGCATCCGGCTCGAGATCCAGGAACGCGAGAAACGCTTGCTCGCCGACTTCGACCCGCACGTACGCGCCGCAATGATCGAGCTGGTTGCTCGCCTGGCGCAGGCAGCCAAGGAACGGGTGAGCACGACCGGCGGGACCTGTTGTAGTACCGATTGAACCGCCTCGCGCGTTGGATACACGGGGCGTTCTTGACGGAGCGCTAGTTGCAGGTACCAACAATCGCCGCTGGGTCGTCCCCGGCCCGGGGCACTGCTGAGCATCCCGGTCTGTGGAGCATCCTCGTGGTCTTGCCTCTGGCCTCGATGCTCCTCGCCACGGGGCGTCGGCATCGGCGCCGTAGTGGGCCGGTTCGAATAGCGGAGGAGTCGGACATGTTCGTGAAGATCGAGATAGCCACACCGTCACAACTGCCGGCGATTCTGAGTCTTATCAAGGAGTCTGGCCTACCCACGTCTGGGCTGGGTGAGCATCTCAGCACGATGCTCCTTGCTGCCTACGACGATCGCCGCGTCGTCGCCTGCGCGGCCCTGGAGGTCTACGGAGAGCACGCGCTTCTTCGATCGGTTGCGGTGACCGCGGACTCCAGGGGACGAGGTCTGGGCGACCGCATTACGCGGGCAGCCCTCGAACTCGCCTGCAGACTCCGCGTGAACGAAGTGTACCTGCTCACCGAGACTGCCCAGGGCTTCTTCGCACGGCATGGCTTCGTGCTCACCGAGCGGAGGCAAGTCCCGACCGCCGTGGCACAGTCCACCGAATTCACGGGCGTCCGCTGCGCGAGTGCCGTGGCCATGGTCAAGCACCTAAGGCGTTTAGAAGAGGAAAGATCACCTTACGGAAGTGATGCTGGTCGCGCAGGACTCCCTGTCCTGTCCCTGCGAGACCTCACCCCGGCACATCATAACCCAGGCTGCTACGCCGCAGGTCAGCGCGGCAAACTGGCGGCCGGTACTTGTGGCCGCTGAAGCCAATTGGCAAGAGGAGACACCATGCAAGAGAGCAACCAACACAAGCGCTGGAATGCCTTCTACCATTCAGCGCGCCACAATGACGTCTTGGATGAGCGCACGACCCTCATGCTCCACCTGGCATCCGCGATGGCGGTGGGCTGCTACCCCTGAATGGAAGAATACTTTGGCGTGGCCAAAGAAATCGGAATAACGGAAGCCGAAATCGACGCGGTGCAGTCCGTCGTGATGGCAGTGTCGGGTGGCCGCGTGCGTGCGCAGTTCCGCGAGGCACGACTGCGAATGCGCGGGAAAACGCGGCGTCCGTCGGCATAGAAGCTGACCGTGGTCTCCTCGCCTGGACCGATCGGAATATCAAAGGAATAGCTGGCATCATGCCACGCCCTTTGTGCAAAGCACGTGCCGGCCCTACCGACTATCGTTCCTGGCACATCCGGCGCCCAGCCTCCGTAGTGTGTGTGTCGACTTCCTGATCAGACCGGATGCCTGCTCCGGCGACACACACGCAGATCCGACATGACCCGTGTCCTGACTCTGATCGGCGCCGCAGCCCCAATCCTCGCGGCTGTCATCTACTGGCCGGCCTCGCCGGCATCCGCCACACCGCGCCCCTTGCTCGCTGACGCCGCGATCATCGCCTCCCTCGGGGCCCTCCTCGTGCTGGGGGCGAAGGCGTCGCGCTGGAAGTGGCTCTCTTGGGCCGCGTGGGTTGCGTGCGGGGGACTGCTCGGCGCCATGGCCGCGGGTCCGCTGATCCTGGCCCCCTGGTTCCTGGCTGCCAGCATGGCTTTCGCCGTAGCCGCTATGATCGGCGGCCTCGGCGGCCTCGGAGGAATTCTCCGGCGCTTCGCCGTGATCTTCACCGCCGCCTTCATCAACTTCGCCTTCCTTTGGCCGCTGCTCACCGGGAACCACATACGAGCCACGCCCGCAGAGTTCCGCGCGCTCGACCTCCGGGCCCACGCGCTTCTGTCCGATGTGCCGCTGCACGACATCTGGGTCTTTCACATGCGCGGCGGGGGCGGTGAGCGAACGCTTGCCGATGCCTTGGCAGCTCTATCGGACCGGCCGCCGACGGAGATGAATACAACCGTGGCCTGGCTGGTCGCGTTGCGCATGGCTGTCGGCCGGCTGTCCGGCTGGGACGACGACAGGCACTTCGACGCCGCTGCTTCCTACGTGCGCCGGCTGACCGACGCCGACCGGTCCCGCTCCTCGGAAGAGCCGGGCACCAGCCACGGACTGTTCCGGACTGTTTACACGTTCGAGAACGAGGAGCTGGTCGAGATGATGAATCGCACCGCGCACGCGTTCTTCTGCAGGGCCCTGGTGCCCGCGGAGGACGGCTACCGGATGTACTGGGCGATCTACGTAAAGAGGACGAGCTGGTTGACTCCCGTATATATGGCGCTCATCGACCCGTTCCGACGCGTCCTCGTCTATCCCGCGATCGTGCGGAGCGTCGAGCGAGCCTGGTCCCGCAGGTGGGGCAAGGATCCCCACTGAGGCGCCTGCGACGCTGACTGCCAACCATCTCGCAGATGATGCCGTCCAAGAGGGCAAGCGGGCACGCCGTGCCCTTCGAGGACACGTTCTACTACGTCTGGCACTACGTGTTCGGAATCGCCAACCGCGTACTCGTGGACGAGGGGATGTTCGTCGACC
>CAYGAN010000349.1:0-3107 GCA_964347585.1 uncultured Planctomycetales bacterium
ACACCTCGAACGTATCCGCCGGCGGGCTGCTGCCCTCATCGGTCACCGGCGTCAGTGACGTCGGGGACAGGGCAATGGTGGGGTCCTGCGGTTGCGGGGTGCCCTCGGCCGCCCGCAGATCAAGGGCATCCACATACACCCGACCCGTCGGGCTCGTCGTGGCCTGATCCAGAGCGAACCAGATCGACGTCTGTGAGCCCGTCGCGATGACGGAGACGCCGAACTCATACCACACGTACGCGTCCAGATGCCGCGCGCCGATCTGATCGCTGCTCCAGACGATGCCGCCCGCGCCGCCGCTGCTCGTCTGGCCGGTCGGGTCGTACCCGATCCTGAAGGTGATGTCCGGATCGACGGGGTCGCCACCGATGCCCGTCTCATACTTGAACCAGCCGCTGAGCCAGTACTCGCCCGCGCTGGTGCTGACGGCCTGGACGATGCCGCCGCGAAGGTTCGAGCCGTTGTGATACCACTGCTGGGACTTTCCGCCCCGCGCGTCGGCCGAATTGGCCTGGTTCCAGGGGCGAATCCCCTCGATGATCACCGGGTCGTCGGCGATGTCCCAGCGATCCCACAGACCGTAGCCGCCCACCGTGAAGATGGCCTCGCCCAGGCACCAGTTGTCCGCCTGCATGTACGGTCCGAACTCGATGTACTTGTCGCGAACCATCTCGGCGGTCACCCCCGGCAGGTCCTTCCATCCGAAGTACGTCCCGCCCTCGGTGTAAACGACAGGCGGATGCCGCCAGCCCTTCTGATCGTAGTGGCTCTTGACCTGCCGCCATCGCAGCGCAAAATCGTCCTGCTGGGGCCCCGTCTGCCACTGGTCACTCGAGCCGCCGTAGGCGTGGTAGCCGACGAAATCAGCGACGGCCAGGGCGTCCTTGAAGAACTCAGCCTGCTCCGTCTCCGGGGGGTTGCCTACCCCGAGGTCGATCACGACGGATCGAATCCCGAGTTCGGTGCAACGTTCGGCGAACGCCTGCTCGAACACGCAGGTCTTACGCGCGCGTTCGCGCTGCTGCATCCAGGGCTCGTTGTATCCCTGCCAGGCGTCGATGCTGGGGTGGTCCAGGTGCTTTTGATAACAGTTGTCGGCATGCTGTCGGCCGAGGGCTCGGGTGTCGGCGTCGTCCTGGTCCCAGAAGTTGACCTCGTCGATGAAAAGCCGGCAAACGGTCAAGACCTCCGGGTTGGCTTGCTTGACCAGGCTCAGACCGCCCTCACACGGGGGCATGGCGAATGCGACCTTGGCGGTCTCGGAGAGCCACAGGAACGCACTTCCGCCGTCGGGGTTGTAGTTCCCCCCGCCGATCTTGCCGAGATCGGACGAGGCCTTGAATGACCCGCTGCCCCGGCTCGTCCAGCTCTGCCAGCTGTTGGCCACGCCGCTCGTGAACCCGTCCTCGAAGTCGGGATTGGCCAACAGATTCGAGCCGGTCAGGCTTGGTGCGTCCGGCGGGGGCGTGGCGGCGACGGACGGCGGGTGGATCACGTCAACGGGCTGAATCGTCACGTCGTCAAGGATGATGTACCCCCCGCCGTGCTGCGCCCACTTGCGCCAGCCTTTGAAGAATATCGTGGCACTGTTGCCGGCGGCCAGGAACTCCCGGCCGATCGATCGCCATTCGTCACGCCCTTCGTTGATTCCGATCCAACTAATGTCGAAATCGACCAGGGACTCGTCGTAGGGCCGGCCCTGGGCATCAAAACCGATGAAGGTCTGCAGATCCTCACCCTGATAGCTCTCGCCCGGCATGTGGGCATAGATCCAGAAATCGATGCGGTACAGTTGGTCGGGGACGGTATTGATGACCTGCGAAATGCCCGCGTAGCCTTCCCCACTCGCCGGCTGCGGGAGGTTCACCCTCTGGGCGTGGGAACCTCCGTGGACATTGCCGGTCTCGTCGCTGCCAGTAGCGTTGTAACCCTCGGTGGTGAACAGCGTCCACCCATTAGCCACCCCGTTTGTAAAGCCGCCTTCAAAATCGCCGTTGACGATCTGGGCATTCACGACCGTGGCGTGCGCCAGGACCGCGGCCACACATTTCCCAAAAAGAACCTTCCTGTTTACTCGCGAGTACATGGAAGCCTCCTTTGCGCACCCAGCGTACGGACAGTCAATAGGGTGAGCCGTCGCCCACTGACGCCCGCAGAGTCTGGCAAGAATAGAGAAATGGACTTCAGTCAGTTACCAGTTTGTCTTAGTTACCCCATAAGCGACCCATCGAAGTCCTCGCTGACTGGAACGGCGGATAAGTAATTCGGCTTCTCTCTGTGGACTTATAGAAATTCTCCTTTCCTGTCTTTTCTGGTGAGATCAGTAACGCGCCGGCATAGTGCGACAGACGGAGGAGAGCGACGAGCCCGGCAGATGCCGGGCTCGTCGCAGCCCATTCGTCTCGCCATTTACTCGATTCGCAGCGTATCCCATCCGACGGTCGGGCCGCCGCCGCCCCACGATCCGAGCTTGTAGCCCACGCTGATCTGGCTGTTCGATCCGCTGTTGAAGTTCTTCGAGTACTGCACCCACTGGTTGCCGTTTCCGTTGTCCCCGTCGTTCGAGAACTTCTTGATCATCGTCCAGGCGCCGACGTTCTCGTCGAAGTCCTGGGCCGAGTGGCTCCCCAGCCTGAACGCACACTCCGCCCAGTAGGTGCCCCCGAAGCTTGGACATTTCATGTAGATCGAGATGGTGTAGCTCTTGTTCGGCGTGATGGTGTACACCTTCACCTTGGCCGACGAGCCTTGCGAGTTGCGGGAGGCCTGGAGGGCGTTGCCCGATTGGCCGCCACCGACAATCGACCACGTGGCGGCACTGCCCCAAGGGGCGTTCCAGCTCGATGACCAGCTCGGCATGGTCTCGAAGTCCTCAGCAACCGTTATCTTGACCTCATTCACCGTCAGCGTGACATCCACCGTCTGCGGATCGTTGCTCGCATTCGGATCGGAGACGGTGATCGTGGCGTAGTAGATTCCCGGCGAGAGACTCGCGGTCGAGTAGTTCACCGTGATCGTGTCCTGCTCGCCCGTGCTCGTGCCGCTGTCCGGATCGACGCTCAGCCAGTTCACGTCGTCCGTAATCGTATAGTTAAGTGTTCCGCCGC
>CAYGAN010000350.1:0-367 GCA_964347585.1 uncultured Planctomycetales bacterium
GCTCCACGTGCCGCTGATTTTCAATGCCCCCTCGCGCTTGCCGCGGGGCAAGGTCATCCATCGCCAAACAAGCCTGATCGACGTCGTGCCGACCACTCTTGCGCTTCTGGGTGAAGAGGTGCCGGGTGAACTGGATGGCATCCAGGCGGGGTTGCGCGAGGTGATGAGACTGCTGATGAAGCGGGGCGGCGAGAAGAAGCCCGAGGAGACCGGAGAAGACCTGCCCATCCGCGTGATACTGCCGCTGGTCGCGGCGCTCATCGCGGGGGTGTTCGCGCTCTACTGGTATTTCACCGGATCGTTCCTCGTCGCGATGGTGTCGGCGTACGTGATGGTCGTCGCCGGATTCCTGTTCGTGGCGGTCTCG
>CAYGAN010000350.1:377-3100 GCA_964347585.1 uncultured Planctomycetales bacterium
CTATCCAGCGTCGAGATGGACAACGAGATGCGGAAGCGCCTCGCCGGGCTGGGCTACGTCACGACCGTGCGGGATCGCAAAGACTTGCCCGAACAGTTCACGCTCGACCCCAAGGAGATGATCTACCGCTGGGAAAACCTTCAGAAGGGGATCAACCTGCGAGCCCAGGGCAAGATGGAGGAAGCGCTTCCGATAATCGAAGAATGTGTGGCGGAGGTGGAGGGCGATATGTTCGCCCGTAATGTGCTAGCGGGCTGCTATGTCCAGACGGGCGAGTATGACAAGGCGCTGGAAGTATATCGCCGGTCAGCCCAGATCGAGCCGAACTCAGAACCCGTATACCTTGGTATTGCTACGGTCCACCTCGCGCGCGGCGAGCCCGAGGAGGCAGAAGCCGCCATCCAGAAGGCGCTGGAGATCGAACCCGAGTGTGCCGAGGCGTACACCATGCGAGGACGACTCGCCGTGCGACGACTGCAGCCGGAGCAGGCCTTGGAGCTCTTCGAGAGAGCGATCGAGATGGATCCGGGCTCGGCAGGACCCTCGGCGTACAATGAGATCGGGTTCCTGCACTTGCGTGCCCGACGCTTCGAAGAGGCGCGAGAGGCGTTTCATAGCGCCATTCGAATCGACGCCCTCAATGGCGTTGCCCACGACGGGCTGGCGAACATCCTGCTTGCCGAGGACAAGATGGACGAGGCCGCACGCGAACTGGCCGTGGCGTTGCGGTTCGACCCAAACCAGCCGCGGGCACTGGCTACCCTGGCCGCCATTCTGGACAAGAAGGGCGAGTTGGAGAAAGCGCTCCGACTGTGCCAAAAGGCGATCGAACTCTCGCCGAAATTCCCCCACGCCCACAACAACATCGGACTGATCTACCGCAAGAAAGCGGAACTCGAGTTGGCCGAGCAGCACTACAGGAAAGCCATCGAATACGGTCCCTATTTGGACGCGCCGCACGTCAACCTCGCCCAGCTCTACAGCAAGCAAGGGAAGACCGAGGAGGCAGTACAAGAGTTCGAGCTGGCCCTGCGCGTCAACCGCTACAGCCCAATCGCCGCGGAGAACCTGGGCGCCCGCTGCTTCAACCGGGGCCAGATCGATCGGGCCCTGAAGTTCTATCTCCTCGCCCTGCGGGCCGACCCGAACTATGCACTGGCTCATAAGAACATCGCCTCGATCTACGCGCTCAAGGACCGCCCACACAGGACCGTTTATCATCTCCGTCGCAGCCTCGAATTGGACCCGAATCCGCCGGACGTTGAGCGGACGCGCTACCTGCTGCAGCGTGCCGAGCAAGCGGCCGCCACTCGGCCGGCCACAACCCAGCTTTCCGCAAGCCGGCCCGCGATGCAACCAGCGGACAGAACGCCGGGTTCTGACCACTCATCGCAACCATGAGCGACTCCGAACATATCTTCGGTGCCTCTCAGCGCTTACTCCGTCGAATTGGCGCCAGCGGCGTGGTCATTGCTATTGTCGCTATCGGAGTAGCGGCCGCGTTGCTCGTTTGGAGGCGTGGTGAATCCGACCGCAAATGGAATGTGCTTCTTATCACGTTGGATACCACGCGGGCCGACCACTTGGGCTGCTACGGGTATCCACATGTCGAAACGCCGACTATTGATGCAATCAGCCGGGAAGGCGTCCGCTATGACCGCTGCTATTGTCCGGTTCCCCTGACCCTCCCAAGTCATTCCTCGATCATGACGGGTCTTCTTCCGCCCCGCCACGGCATACACGTCAACGGGGCTGAGGCCCTCGACGACAAGGCACTGACCTTGGCCGAGGTGCTCAAGCAACACGGGTACGCCACCGGCGCGGTGATCGGTGCGTTCGTGCTGGATAAACAATTCGGTCTGAAGCAGGGATTCGACTATTACGACGATGATCTCTCCGAAGGCGCTACTCCGGGTTGTTTCCACTACGCGGAGCGCGATGCCAAGAAGGTCACTGACGCGGCGCTGTCCTGGCTGAAGCGGAATCCGGACCAACGGACCTTTCTGTGGACGCACTATTTCGATCCTCACGCGCCGTACGCACCGCCGGGTTACGACGCGATGCACTCGCATCGCACCGGCTATGACGCGGAGATCGGTTTCGTCGATTCGCAGATCAGGCGACTTATCGATTTCCTGGACGAGACAGACCTGACACGGGAAACCCTGATTATCATCACGGCAGATCACGGTGAGGGGCTGTGGGAACACGGCGAGCCCACACACGGGCTGTTCGCCTATGATGCCACGTTACGCGTTCCGCTTATCATCCGCTTTCCGGATGGGCGACACGCGGGAAACACCGTCTCGCATCCCGTCTCGTTGGTGGATATCTTCCCGTCCGTCCTGGAATGGCTGGAGCTGCCCTCCGCGGGAGGCACAGACGGCTGCCTGCTCCCGTTGGGTGAGCAAGCTTCGTCACGACCCGCCTCTGAGGCCCGCGAAATCTACTTCGAGAATCATTCCACCACCCACTTGTTCGGCTGGAGTCCGCTCGTGGGCATCGTCACAGGCCGCCACAAGTACATCCACGCGCCGAGCCCCGAGGTGTATGACTTGATCGAAGATCCTCTTGAACGCGCGAACCTCTACGGTTCCAGTGACGAAGTATATGGGGCGTCGCTCCGCCGTCGGTTGAGTAAAATGATGGCCCGACTCTCGGAGCGGGCTTCGCTTGAAGCTAGTCAGATCGGGCTGACCGACGAAGACGTCAGCAAGCTTCGC
>CAYGAN010000351.1:0-255 GCA_964347585.1 uncultured Planctomycetales bacterium
CCGGGCCCTTCCTCAGCAGGGCCAGGTAGTTCCCGGCGCTCGAGTAGCGGTGGCCCTCGTATTCGAAGACCAGCTGGAACGTGCCCCGCACGTAGGCCAGGTCGCCGCAGCCGTCAATGTCCGCCACCGTCGCCGTCAGCTCCGAGACGGTGAAGTCCTGGGATTCAACCCACTCGCGGAGCGTGGCCAGCCCCTCCCTGAGCGAGACGCCGGCCCTGAACCCCGGGGACGTAGTTGAGGTGGAGATCGAAGGGA
>CAYGAN010000351.1:442-783 GCA_964347585.1 uncultured Planctomycetales bacterium
GGGTCACGAGAGCAAGCGACAGGACCGCAAGCAGCACCGATCGCGCTTTCATCCTGATCCCTCCAGTTGTCTTTGTGACTGGGCTGTCTGCCACTATGCCACGCAACCCGCCGACAAGCAAGGGCTGGGCATGACGACTACCGCCATAGCCTCGAATTGGCTCGGGCCGAAACGCTTTCGGCTTGCGGGCGAAGACTTGGCAGCTAGGTTGGATAAGATATACAACGCCCAGTCGACGCTGACGACCCTGGTCCCGGGTGCGTCCACGACAACCACGGCCTCGGCTTTGGGGGAGTTCTACAGAATGCTCTTGGCGGCAGGAACTACAGCCGACGGTATAC
>CAYGAN010000351.1:793-1593 GCA_964347585.1 uncultured Planctomycetales bacterium
CTCGGCCGGAACTCGCCTCATAAGGTCAGAGACGCTGGAGCGCTATCTCAGACGAAGCGTCGCTGGATTTGATCGGGTGCTCCGTTCGTATGTGGTCCTCGCGAGGGGCTTTCTGCTTGGATGGCTGGGTCCTCGCCCTTACGGATGGTGGAACACGCGCGAGTGTCTCGGCCACGGCGGGAGGTTCTTGCGTTGTGGCGTTCGGCGATCGTCGTATAGGAGCAACGATCTCCATAATCACGAACGGAAACAGGGGTCTGGGGGACGTGCTCCGGAGGTTCGCCCTGCTGAGCAGTTCTATCCGAAGATCGCTTCACCGCTTGAGAGTGAAAGGGCCGTCGAACACCGAGTCGACCTCGGCTGAGATTGCTTCCTAGAGGGGGTATGGTCGATGACTTCTGGTATCCTCAGAGATCTTCTTCGACGGCGCGTACCCCAGATCCTCGGCGTCTACCTCGCGGCCGGCTGGGCGGTGCTCGAGTTCACCGAGTTCCTGGTGAACAGATACGTCCTCTCGCCGCACCTCACCGACTTCGCCATGCTGGCCTGGGCCTTATTGGTGCCCAGCGTGTTTCTCCTCGCCTACTTCCACGGCGGACCCGGCGCGGATCGCTGGGCCAAGATCGAGAAGATCGGCATACCGGTGAACCTTGCCGTCGCCGGGCTCCTCCTGGTCGTCGCCTTCGCAGGGAAGGAACTGGGTGCAGCGACCGAGTCGATCACGGTTGAGGATGAGAGCGGTGAGACGGTAGAGCGCGTCGTCCCGAAGCGCGAGTTCAGGAAGAACCTCGCCTCGTTCT
>CAYGAN010000351.1:1603-3095 GCA_964347585.1 uncultured Planctomycetales bacterium
AGGCAGCGACTGCAGGAAGAGGGTTTCGCCGACGGGCTGGGTGTTCCGCTCCCCCTCAAGCGCGAGACCGCCGAGCGAATGCACGTCGGCCACTTCCTCGCCGGACAGGTCTCACAGGAAGCCGGCCGACCGGCCGTCACGACCTATCTGTACGAGACGCGGCGCGGGAAGCTGATAGAAGAGCGGGCATTCAGCGGCGACGATCTCTTCGGGCTCGTGGACGAGATGAGCGTTCAGTTGAGACGCGATCTCGGGGTCCCGACACAGGCTATCGAGGAGGCGAAGGACCTGCCCGTATCCGAGTTGCTCACCACGTCCATACCCGCCTATCGATCCTACGTGGATGCAGCTCGCGCCTCTATTGCCGCGGATGACTATGAAGTAATGCTCGCGCATCTAGAAGAGGCTGTGGCACAAGACCCACAGTTTGCAGAAGCCCACTTCCATCTATTTGGTTTGTACTTCAACCTGAACAGAATGGAAGAGGCCCAGTCGGCTCTGCAGGCGGGAATGCAGTTTATCTATAGACTGCCAGAACGGGACCAGTTCGAACTCAAGACAGTCTACTACTGGGTAGTCAGACAGGAGCCCGACAGGGCGCTCACCGCCGCCGATATGTACGCCGAGTTGTACCCGCAGGACATCCAGGCACACCTGCTGCTCTCTCAGCTCTACCTTGCCGGAGGTGACAGAGCCAGAGCTATCGCCGCGCTGGAACGAGTCCTGGAACTCGACCCGGGCCGTATTGGCGTGCTTCTCCGCATAGGTGGCCTGTACGAGGCGGACGGCGAGTTCGAGGTGGCACTCGGCTATTACGAGCGCTACGCAGCCGAGTCGCCGAATGACCCGGGCACATTCATTACCCTCGGCAACCTCCGCAGTCTGCGCGGCGAGCACGAAGCGGCGCAACACGAGTTCGAGAAGGCGTTGATCGTCGACCCGAACAACGTCGTCGCCATGACGCGGCTGGCCGATGTCGATAGGGACCTTGGCCGCTTCGAGAGCGCACTCAGTGGCTACGACGAAGCGCTCGCGGCGAGCGTGACCGCGGAGCAGCGCGCCGGGGTGTATGACGCCTACAAGTTGTACTACGAGCGTCGTGGGCAGCTGAACAAGGCCATCGACTACATGCAGCGTCGCTGCGCCGAGCTGGAGAAGTACGCGGGCCCCTTCAATACGCTCCAGGAGAAGCTGCAAGATCTCGACACCTATGTCGCAGCCGGGCAGGTGGAGGCGGCGAAGGACACGCTCGCTTCGATCGCGACGCAACTCTCCCCGCCGTACGATGTGCTGCTGTCGCTCGGTCAGCTGGACATCTACCTGCATCTGGAGCAGCCGGACTCGGTAGAAGCTGCCCTCGAAGGAGTCGATCGCTGGATCGAGGCTCTTGGCCTCGAGGCAGCCCGGCCCACGTACGTATTCGCGCAGGGGCGCATGCTGGAGATGCGAGGCGACTGTGCGGAAGCCATCGTGAGTTACAGAAGAACACTGG
>CAYGAN010000352.1:0-3084 GCA_964347585.1 uncultured Planctomycetales bacterium
AAGGACCGACCTGGGAATGGGGTTGCGGCTACCATGACGACGGAAGTCTCGGGGAACGTTCGAGCAAATTCCGGCTCGGCGAACCCCCCGCCGTCCAGCCGCAGGTCGAGCGGGCTCACATCCAGCCAAGCTCCAGGTGCCGTCGAACCAACCGTCAGATTAACCGGCGGCGAGTCGGGCGGGACGAGCCTGACGCAATCCGTCGCGCTGAACTCCGTGCCATCGACCAGATTCCCCGTGACGACGAGCTCGACCAGTGCGCCCGGATCCAAGGAATCCAGTTCGAGAGCCGCCACGTCCGTCTTGAACTTCATCGACAGGTCGATGATCCCGTCGCCTTCCAGGTCGTGACACTCGCACGGCTCGCCATCAAACGGCGTTGCCACATCCTCAAACACCGAATGCGGTCCAGGAGGCCCCTCGTATGGGGCGACAGCGCCCTCAACGCCATCCACATGGGACAGACGCACGCTGTCGAGAACTACGGTTGTGACGTCAAAGTCGGCCGTGCCCAAAAGCGCAACCGGTAGGACGCCGTGACTGTTGCGATTGAACGAATTCGGACACGAACCGGGCTTGATGTCGATGCTCTCGATGCGCACCCCTTCCTTGAGACCCAGACTGTGATGCCCGCCGCCCGCGACGGCCACGAAGCCCGCGTTCGGCGCCGGTACGTTGTAGTCGTTGTTTCCCCACCCCACGATCGAGCCATCGACCTTGAGACCGAGACTGTGCCAGCCGCCCGCGACGGCCACGAAGCCCTCGTTCGGCGCCGGTACGTCGCATTGGCCGTAGCCGTTCCTTCCCCAGGCCACGATCGAGCCGTCGTCCTTGACACCGAGACTGTGATACCCGCCCCCCGCGACGGCCACGAAGTCGGTGTTCGGCGCCGGTACGTTGCATTGGCCTTCGATGTTGCGCCCCCACGCCACCATCGGGCCAGCGGCCTTGACGCTGGAAACGCACGCCAACGTCATTCCTGCCGCCACCATGATTCTTCCGGCTTGCATTGTCATGCCCTCCAAATAGAGTTGACAGCCGTCCACACGTGACCGCCCTCAAAGGCGGCAAACCAAACCAGAAATGAAAAGAGAGGCCGCCCGTCAGGGCGTCTCTTTCAACCGCTCCCGTGAAATGCTTGCAAAAAAAATATGCCACAGCTCCGGGCTGCGTCAAGGCGGAAGGGCGAATTTCCTTGCGGTTTCTTCGGCGCTGCCCGTTTCTGCCTCCTGAGAACGATTCGCCCTTTCGGACTCGCTAAGTGGGGAGCCGGACTCCAGACGGGCAAGATTAAGTCGTGCCTCTGCCAACAGTTGGCGGCAGGGCTGCCATCCCGCAGCCGATGCCCTCGCAGCTCCAGGAAGCTCAAATCCGCGCCAATTTGGATGGTGCCGCATGACACCAAGCGCCGCGCACCTTTCTAAACCATGCGCGTTCGTGAGCGATTGCGAGCTGTCGGAGCACCTAGCGTGAGCTGTTCGCCAGGATTCTTGAGCGGATCCAGTGGTTCGGTGTGCCGCCGCCGCTGGTGCAACGCTGCTGAGCGTCGCGATAGGGCTAAGAACATGTCGATTCCGACCCGGGCACGGTTGGCGCTGCGCCGAAACGGGCAGAAAGCCCCTGTCAACGGGCGGATGGAGCCAAATTGGCACGATGGACGGGCCAGACGGGCGGGATTTGGGGTCACATGCGTGGTCCCCGGTTGCTCCGATCGGTTTCAACCGGTAGCGTGACGGTCAAGAGTCCGGCACGTGGGAAATCTCGGCTGAAAGGAGGAACGATCATGAACCGGGGTCTCGGCGTCAGCATTGGGGTGATTGCATGCATCAGCGTCCTGTTGATCAACGGCTGCAACGACCCGCAGAAGCGCATAGAGCAACTCGAGGGAGCCAACGCCACGCTCACGAACGATCTGGCCGCGGCGCTGCAGCAGGCCGACGCACTCAAGCAGGAGAACCTGCAACTGCGTAAGGACCTCGACGACACCAAGGCCAAGGCGGAGAAGTCCACCGGCGAGCGATGGACAATCATGCCTGGCGGCGCGATGACCTCCGTTTCCGAGGAGGTGTTGTTCGAGTTGGGCAAGGCCGAACTGAGCGCCGGCGGACGGACCGCGCTCAATCGCATCGTCGAGGAGATTCGCACGCGCTTTCCGGACCGTGACATCTTCGTAGTCGGCCACACAGACAACGTGCCGGTCAAGAGGGCCGAGACGAAGGCCAAGCACCCTGACAACTGGCATCTGTCCGCCGATCGCGCCATCAACGTCGCGCAGTACATGATCTCCAAAGGGATCCCTCCGAAGCGCATCACGGTGGCAGGCTGCGGTGAGTTCCGTCCGCGCGTGCCCAACAGCACCGGCGCGAATAGGGCCAAGAATCGCCGCGTGGAGATCTTCGTTCATAGGACACCTCCCGGCGATTTGCCACCAAGTATACTCTGACCCCTTGGGGGCATGGGTGCCCCGTCCTTCGCGTCTGCGTGAAGAGCAGGGGACGGACTTCGTCAGCCAGCTGAGACGCGCCTTCGCTCAGCCTGAAGCCTTCAGCCTTCTTCGCCCGTGATCCGTCCCCCACCCACGCTCCGCGTGGATGGGGCACCCTTGCAGAGAGACAAGAAAACAAAAGGCCCTGCGGGACGGTCGCCGACCTGCCACAGTTGGCTTCCAGGATGTGAGAATCGTGGCCGCCTCACGAAACGGGGCGCGATCTGACGATCAGTACACGATGAAAGCCCCCACGGCCACTTCGCTGTCCATCATGCCAGCCTTGTAAGCCTGGGCCATCAATGTCTTTGAGCTGGTCAGGCGGATCGGGCCCGTGTACTCGGTGCTCGATGAGTCGGGGTTGGTCCCGTCGGTGTTGTAGCGAATCGTCACCCCTGCCGTGGAACACGAGATCTCTACGTCGATCGGGCCCGCATAGGTACCCGGATCGGGACTGTAGACGGGCGTGGCCACCTGCGGCTCCGGCTGACGACAGCCGAACACGTACAGGAACGCGATCAGCACGAACAGGCAGGTGCTAGCGACAAAGAGCGCGTCCTGCCGAAGCGAATACGCCCGTGCCTCTCTGTCAGAACATC
>CAYGAN010000353.1:0-3082 GCA_964347585.1 uncultured Planctomycetales bacterium
TCCATGCTACGCTCGGCATTCCCATCATCGGCTGGATGGAGGCTTCTGGAACAGCCTTTGCGGCCTTTTCGCTCCGTTTCGCTGCATGCGAACCGCGAGAAAGCCGCAAGATCCCCAGGGGAGGTCGGAGCGGCCCGGTCAAGACTGTGTTTCGGCGACCCCTGTCGGCGTCCTCGGGACAAGTACGAAGCTGATTTGACACTTTGTGTGACTTACCTGAGAGCTGCACGCCTGTCGGCTGGGGGGACTAGACCGAGCTGCTATGCGGTCCGTCATCCGCAGCCCTGTACACTCATGGCGCGCAAGGCCGCCCCGCACGTCAGGCATCTACTCGGATGTCACGACCGGCAGCCTATCTGCCTGCCACTGGTTGATCCCGCCCGACATGTTGTAGACGTACGTGAACCCAAGCCCGACCATGATGGCGGCGGCATCGTTGCTGCGGCGTCCGGAACGGCAATAAACCAGGTAAGTCGCCGTCCTATCGAGACCGGCGATCTCATCGTTGAAGGATGAGTTGCAACGCTCAATACAGATGTTGACAGCGCCGGCAATGTATCCGTCGGCGAACTCCTCGGGCATCCGGACATCCACGATCGCGAAGCTTGGATCGCCTTGGCGCTGCTGGATCAAGTCGTACGCTTCCTGCGGCGTTATCTGTTGAACTGAGGCGGTGTTCGGCAATCCTTGATCCGGCGCGAGCAGGCACGCCCCCGCCATGGACGAGGAGATCCCAGCCGCAGCCGCGCGCACAAGTGCACGCATGTTGATTCGCATCGTGTGTCTCCGGCCCAACCATACCGCCAAACGATCCTCTAATCGTAGCACGTCGTTCGTGAATGGCAAATGCGCTAGCGACCGACAGGCTGTGACCGTCAGCGCTCGGAACGAAGGCGCGCGCTGTAACCTTCTGCACGCCTTGCGTAGCGCGAACCGGGCCAAGTACACTTCTTGGCGTGTCAAGCAGGGCCAAATTCCGCCTCTGCCGGTCAGGCCGCCTTCGGCAGTCCCAGCGCGAAGTCGATCTTGCTTCCTTCCACCACCAGCCGGGCGTGCCTCGCAGAAGGAAGAATGGACGTCAAGATTAGCTCCGACCATTCAGGCATCGTAATCTTTGTGATTCGCGCTACTTACCAGCGAGCCGCCGGGAAACCGCCAGATTCGGGGGAGATGCGGAGCGTCCGGCGAGAAAAACGCCCTTGCTTGGGAACAACTCTGTTCCCAGCGCGTCTACGGGTTATGTGGGCATCCTGCCGAGTATCGAGGAGTTACGGAGAGATCGCGGTACCTGTGTTACGCGTGCGACGAACGGCATGACGCCTCTCGTCCGTAAGCCATGCAGCCAACGTTGGCCAAGCAGAAATCAGAGGGGTAAATCATGAAGCATCTCTGGCTGATACCTCTTCTTGGCAGTCAGGTCCCTTTGCTCTCAGCACCGACCGCCACGCGCGAGAAGTCGAAAACAGTTTGGGATCTGGCCGAAGCAGGACGCTTCGACTGGACGAACAAGGCCTATTCGATAGATAACGGTCGCGTCGTGGTGGACCTCAACGACCAGAAATCACTGTGTCCCACCGGCCTTGGCCACCTCGCCAGCGGCCAAGACTCCGTTAAGGAGATCGTCTTCCGCTACCGGGTACCGCAAGCCGGCCACCAATGGCTCCATATCATTTGGGATCCCGGCTGGCGAGGCAAAGAGCAGTTCGAAGCGCTCCTCAACGGCACGCCCATCGGCACGAGCCAATTGATAAACGGCTCAGAGACCCCAAAGGTCGAGACCGTTGAGCGCTTCCCCCTCGTGCATAAGAGAGGGCAGAACGAGATTCAACTCCGCCACCTTTCGGGGGACGGCCTGGAATTCCTTGCAATTTTACTGACGACGGGAGAAAAGCTGCCTGCCGGTGGTCGAGTCAAGCCAACGCTGCTCTTCCCTACGCTTGGCTCCTATGAAAAGGAGATCGGCGAGCCCGGCATCGTTCTTGATGACGACTACGTGCGTTTCTACGCGCCAAAAAGGAAAGCAAGAGAAGCCAGGATCGTCCACCGGTACTTGGTGCGCGCGTACGACGAGCTCTACCGTATTGTGGGAGTCCACACGAAGTACAGGATGGTTGTCTATTCTCTGCCCAAGGAGCATCGCATTCGCACCGGCGGGACCAGCGAATGCACGATCTGGTACAGCTACAAGAATCTTGAATTCGACACACAGCCGGAGTGGACACGGTATCGTGTTCCCCATGTCTCGGGATACATAGAAGAGATGGCTCATAATTTCGTCGCGGCCTCATTGGCGTGGTTCGGATGGGAGATGACCGGCTGGTCTGTCTCCAAGATGGTCTCAGAAAAGGTGGCAGGCAATCCGATTCACCAAAAATCCCTGGTCAACGCCAGAAAAAAACAGGCCGAAACCTTCGCCGAATACAAACGTCTCAACAACACGTTTCCGAAGGACATTCCACCCAACCTGTGCGATCGGATACACGCGCATTTGCTCCACGAATGTGAGAAGCAATATGGGCGGCGCTTCTGGCCCAACTTCTTCAAGGAGATAAGAAACTCGCGCGACCAGCTCCTCGCCGCCAGCCGTTCAAAACACGCCGTAGAGCGTCGCGACGCACGCTACCGCATTACCGTCGACTGTTTTGATCGACTCATGAAGGGGCAATTCAAGAAGATGCTGCAGGAACACGGCATATCGCTGACAACGGACGTCAAGTCGCTTCAGCCGAAGCGCCCTGGTTGGAATAGAAAGCTTGAGTAGAGGGCTCTCCGCGGGACCGGGATTGAGGCCCGACATACGTGAGTGAGATGCCGTAAGCGATGTCTCCGTTCGCACCGTGGATGCGGCGGATGGAGGAGAGGCTCGCATCCTGACGAATGACCGAACTCGAATCGATGTTCCGGATGCCGAGGGGCAGGAGACCTTCCGGGCGTCAGCTACCTGCGGGCCCCGGGAAGAGCACCAGATTCGGGATGGCCGGTCCGGCATTCGGGCGTGATCCAGGGTAGCATGTTTTTGAGTCGTGCAGGCGCGGGTCTGGCCGATGCACTTCCGGCACCAAGCGAAGGAGACTTGGGACTG
>CAYGAN010000354.1:0-325 GCA_964347585.1 uncultured Planctomycetales bacterium
TTTCACCTTCGTCCTGAGCTCGCACGGTGGGCACGCCGATGGCGAGTCCAAACAACGCCGCGAGTACTGACGCGAAACGCCAATGTTTCATGGCAGCTTCTCCTTTCCGCGACTGCGATTGTTGCACACGTCAATCCGTCCGGTTATCCGGGCCGGTGTGTCTTCTGCCAGGCCGATTGGCCCGACAGCCAGGACACGCGTCTCTATCGTTCGGAAGCTGTTTCGCCGCTGTTTGGCCTCGTCGCGACGCTGCTACTGTTGGCGAATGCGGTCTTTGTCGTTGGCCAGGCGGTTCTTTGCGTCCGCGTATTCCGGTTCGCCCTTG
>CAYGAN010000354.1:335-3070 GCA_964347585.1 uncultured Planctomycetales bacterium
CGTTCGGGATCCGTGCGCGGGTCGTGATCGGGGATCTCCGGATCCGGTTCGCCCTTGATCGCGACGGCTTTGCGGTAGTACCCCAGCGCTGCGTCCGAGTCCTTGAGCAGCTCACTCGTTACGCCCGCGGCGAAGGCCGCCCGGTGATCCTCCGGGTCCTCCGCCAGAGCGCCCTTGAAGGCATCCAGAGCGCCTGTGTAGTCGTCCGCCCGCAGGAGTTTCACTCCGTTGATGCACTGTTCGTTCTTGCTGGATTCGAGCGTGATGGGGTGGTTGACGTCGCAGGGGATGAGCCGGCTGACGAACTGGCGTACTGCTCGTTCGACCAGCTCGCCGATGACTCTGTCCCGCGGCGTGAGGTCTGCGGTCGATGCGCTCTCGCCCCCGATGAACCTGGGGCGGCTTTGGTCTCGCTTCCGCATGAGCGGGGATGTGTGCGTGTCCCAATCCTTGGCGGTGGCTGCATCCACCAGCTTGAAGCTGGCCTGGACGGTCAGGTCCCGCGAGACCTCTTCTACCTCTTCGGTTTGGATGCCGCGTCCCCGGCCCATCGCCGCGGTGAGCAGGCTGCTTGCCTTGATGGTTTTCCTCTTTCCTGTGTGCGTTTCCTCGCGAACCTTGACCTCGCTGCAGATGATCCCCTGGACGTGATGGAGCTTTGCCACCTCGGCCGCCTCGGCCCCGGAGACCAGGCCGGCAAGGGCCATGTCCTTTTCCTTCATCACTTGAGCCGTCTGCTTGCGGTCCACGATCGTCAGGCCGAGGTTGAAGCGCCGGTTCGACTGCTGCACGGTGTCCTGGATGATGTTCGCAGCCATCTGCGACCATATCTCGTCCGTTCCGGCTCCGGTCCCGGCATCAAGCACCGCCAGCGACTTCATTCCTGCCGGAAGCGACTTGCTCGGCTCGAGCACATACGAGACGGTGACCGTGGCTTTTTCCGCTTTGGGTCCGCAGCCGGCAATCAGCGTCGCGACAGCCAGCGCGGTCATGCCGGCACACCATCGATGTTTCGGGGCCATTGACTTCACTCCTTCTCCAGCCAGAAACCAACTTCCCTGCTGAGCCGCTGATCCGTTCGGATCTTCTTGCACTGCTCGAAATGGTAAGAGTGACCTGATCGCCTGACGAGCAGACCGTCAGCCGCACGGCACTCGCGAAGGCTCTATCAGACCACGCGCGCGGCAGGGTAGAATTAGTAGGATGCCGCGTCAAGCGAAAAACCGCGTTGTTTGACACCGATGAACGCGGCTCTCTAGAATGCAAGAGGCAGCGAGGCAACGTGCTATGATTCAGAGACGATCATCCCGGCGGGTCGCGGTCGGGGACGTTGCCATCGGCGGGGCGGCGCCGATCACCGTCCAGTCGATGACGAACACGCTCACGCGCGACGTTGATGCAACCGTTGCGCAGGTCCGCGCGCTGGCGGAGGCGGGGTGCCAACTCGTTCGTCTCGCCGTGCCGACCCGAGACGATACCAAGGCTTTGCCGGAAGTCCTCAACCAGTCGCCGATCCCGATCATCGCCGACGTGCATTACCATTACCAACGGGCGATTGAGGCCGTCCACGCGGGCGTGCACAAGATTCGCTTGAACCCCGGCAACATCAACGACCGTCGGCAGGTTGACCGCGTCATTGCCGCGTGTCGCGATTATGGCACGCCCATCCGAGTGGGAGTCAACGAAGGCAGCATCGTCGAGCGAAAGGACGCAGCGATCCGCGACGCTCAGCGCCAGGCCCTGGCAGCCGACTACCACAAGCATCTCGTCGATTTGATGGTCCGCAAGCTCGAAGACTACGTGCATATCTTTGAGCAGAACGACTTTGCCGACTTAGTGCTGTCCGCCAAGAGCGCGGATCCGATCATCACCATCGAAGCGAATCGCGCGATCGCCGAACGGTTCGATTTCCCGCTTCATCTCGGTCTCACGCATGCTGGCCCGCCCCAGACCGGGCGAATCCGTTCCATCGCCGCGCTGGCGACGCTGTTGGCCGAGGGCATCGGCGACACCGTGCGCATCAGCTACGCCGCCGATCCGCTCGACGAGGTCGCCGATGCGGTAGAGCTTTTGTGCAGCTTGGGCTTACGGACGAGGACGGAGCCGGAATTGATCGCGTGTCCCACGTGCGGGCGGCTTGAGACTGATCTGGTCGGTCTGGTCCGTGAAGTTCGGGCGCGGCTGGCGGAGATCAAGGTGCCGATCAAGGTGGCTGTGATGGGCTGCGTCGTCAACGGGCCGGGGGAATGTGAAGGGGCGGACGTGGCCGTCTTCGCCGGGCGAGGCTGCGGCGTGATCTACGTCCAAGGCGAGCACATCCGCACCGTGCCCGCGGATCAGATGGTCGATGCCCTTCATGAAGAAGTCGTCAAGTTCGCCGAACGCGTCGAACGTGCTGAGGTCGCGCCATCAACGGGCCGCGTCATGATCGCCGTGCCGTCGGACACGTGATTGCGTCATTCGTGGTGATGCGATCCTGCGCCGTCGTTTCGCTGTCTGGGTGATCGATGCCGACGTCAGCAGCGGCGCCGCGTCGATTAGTGCAGCGGCTCGTTGGTTAGGATGTTGTCCGCTGTGCGGGCCGGGTCGTCGTCGCCGAAGTTCCGATCGTTTCCCGCACACTCGAAGAAGGGCTTGCCGGCGTTGGCGGCGACGCGAGCCGCGTCGTGCGCTGCCGTGACATATCGCAGCGGCGTTCCCCACGGATCGAGCCACGCGCCGGCCTGTTCGCATCC
>CAYGAN010000355.1:0-3028 GCA_964347585.1 uncultured Planctomycetales bacterium
GCTCCCCCGGCCCCGGCTCCGGTCCCGGTCCCGCTTCCGGTTCGCCCGCCTGGCTGATCGTCACGTCGTCCCAATAGGCCGCGACCGTCTGCGCCTTGTAGTCCGACCGCGAGTGCAGGTACACCGTGACCTGGTTTCCCTGCGGTTCGGCGGACACGTCGAAACGGTGGTACTCCTCCCCCCGCCAGCCCTCGTTGTACTGCCCCCACCACTCGCTCCACACGATCCGCTCATTTGGAAAGCGACGCGCGTCCGTCGGGTCGATGCCTATCCGGAGCGCCTGCCCCGCCTTGATCGTGAACGTCGCCCCGTAGGCGACCACGGACACCTCGCCGCTCCCGGTGACCCCGATCGACCGCGCAAGCACCGCGTCGTGGCTGGCGTGCGTCGTGAACAACTTTGCCGCTTGCTTGCCCGTCCGCACCCGGTCCCGCTCCGGCTTGTATTCCGGCCGGTGGTTGATGCCCTGTTTCTCTCCCTGTATCCACAACGGTACCCATCCCGGCGGCACCTCCAACTCGCTGATCCCGCTGTAATACCTGAACGGCTCCTCGAACGTCGTCCTGTACAATTCGGCCATCGTCGCCTCCGTCAGATCCCCACGTAATAGGTATAGTATTGAATGTAGACCTCGGTCGCGCTCGTCGCCCCCGTGCCCGTCACGCTGACCGTGTTCTGCCCGTCGGGCACCTCGCGCGCCGTCGCCAGGTGCCAGCTCGTCAGGTCGCTGTCGTCCGACAGGCCCGCGATCTTGCTCGCGCCGCTCGCGTCCCGCACTGTCTTGTAGCTGTAGCGCAGGTCGATGTCGTAGCGGTCGTTCGCCGCGATCGTCGTGCCCGTAAAGTCCAGTTTCTCGCCCGTGCTCTCGTTCGTGATCACGGCGTCACTCAGCGGCCCCACGATGCGGATGCGCCACGGGTAGGAGCGCCACGATCCGCTGTAGGTGAACGTCACCGTCTCGTCGATCGTGCTCTGCCCGATGCCGAGCGGGATCTCCATCGGGATCTGGAACGAGGTGCCCGAGTAGCCGATGCCGTAGATCAGCGCGTTGCTCACCGGGTCGTAGAACGCCGGGTCGGGGCACTCGAAATCGACGCTGAACGGCTGGTAGCCGGCATAAGACGGCACCGTGTCCAGCGGCGTGCCGAGCGGGAAACAGTCGATTTGCCGCTTCTTTTGCGTGCTCGATCCCAGGATGAACCTCAACTGCACCGCGTCCACCGTCGGCTCGAACATCTCGCCCAGCGTCTCGCGGTTGTCCCAGTAATCGTCGTCCGTGGCCCGCGTGAAGCGCAACAACAGGCGCAGGATGCGCTTCCGCGCCCGGAAGCCGCGATCCGTCTCGCCGTGCTGCAGCGGCCCGCGCTCCGTGAGCCGGTCCACGCGCATCGGCCCCGCGCCCTGGATGCCCGCGCAGGTGCAATAGCTGCCATCGCTCAGGGAAAATGAATCGTTGCCCCGGATCAGAAACACGCGCGCCCTCGTCGGATTGTTGCCCATCTTACGTCCACCCCAACAGTTGCAGTTGCGTCGCCACGTCGCGCGCTACGTTAGATGCGGTCTGCATCGTGCCATAGTTGGCATTCACGGTCATGTTCAGCGTGCGGTTGATCGTCGTCGCCGTCGCGGCCGCCGTCGCGGCGACCGGCATCCCCGCCGCGCGCACCACGCCGAGGCTCATCCCGGCCATCGTCTCCGCGCCGATCTCCATAAAGACCCGGCTGGGGGAGCCGATGCCCAGCAGCCGCTTGGCCGCCGCGATCGCGTCATCGACCGCGCCGCGCACCGCGTCGATCAGCGCCTTCGCCTTGTCCTTGACGCCCTCGATCAGGCCCTCGATCAGGCTCCGCCCCAGCTCGCTCCAGTCCACGTTCTTGAGCCAGTCACCGATGCGCTTGATGAACGCCTTGACCTCTTCCCACAGCGCCGCGCCCTGCTCTTTGACCGCCTCTTTGATCGCCTCCCAGCCCGCCTTGGCAGCCTCCTTGATCGCCGGCCAAGCCTCGTCTTCCAGCCACGCGCCCAGCGCGTTGACGATCTCGGTCACCGCGTCGCTGAGTGCCGTCCAGATCGTCGAGGCCGCGTCCCTGATCCGCTCCCAAATCGCGGTGAGGATGGCCGCCGCGTCTTCCCAGCGCCCGAAGAGGAGGGACAGGATCAGGCCGGTGATCACGATCAGCACGTCCTTGATCGCCGTCCACACGAACTCGAACACGGCGGCGATGGCGTTCAGCGTGGCCGTCAGGAAGAGTTCGATGTTGCGCCAGGTCGTCTTGATGAAAGTTTGGATCGACTGCCACACGGCGATCACGCTGTCCCGGAATGCATAGAATCGATCGTCCAGCGTGCCCAGGAACTTGCGCACGTTCTCGAACGCCGTCTTGAGCCAGTCCACGACCGCCGCCGTCTTGCCCTGGATGTCGCCCCAGTTGTTCTCCCACGCCGTGCGCACCAGGGCCACGGCGGCTACGACCGCTGCAAAGACCAGCAAGATCGGGCCGAGCGTCTGGATCAGTAGGACGATCAGCACGTCCTGCAATTTGACGTTTTGCGAGAGCCAGGCCGCGACCTGCTCTACAATCGGGCGAACGGCATCAATTGCCGGCTGGAGGCTTTCGATAAAGGATTGTACACCTTCAACCAACGCATAAAACTGATTTGCCGCAGCGTCTAGGCCCGCCGATCGCAATGCCCCCATCAGCGCGTCGATGGGGCTTTGACCCTCTAGCAACGCGGAAACAAACTGATAAACCGCCTCGGCTACCGTCTGCATAATGGGAATGACGTTGATCTGCAAAAAGTCAACCAACAGCGGTAGAAACTGATCGGCCAATTCTGCTACTGTGTCCATCAAACGACCAAACACAGGCAGTACAGCAAGACCGATATTGTCTTTCAAGTTTTGGAGGGTCGCTTGGAAGGTGGCAAATTTCTGTTGAGCAGAACCGGCGACATCTGGAATGTCTGCCGTGTTCTTTCGCAGTCGCTCCATTACAATTGAGGTCAACCCGACCTGCTTTTGTGCCTC
>CAYGAN010000356.1:0-963 GCA_964347585.1 uncultured Planctomycetales bacterium
GGCGCGGGCACGAGGGCGGGGCGGTCAGAAGCGCGGTATCCTCGGGACGTTCCGGCCGTGGGGCCGGACGCTCGTTCTATGTACCTGTACGGAGGACGCGCAGCGATGCTAGCTGCTTGACTAGCGGGTGCAAGTCCCGCCGACGCAGGTTCCCGTGTGGCGTCGTAGTTATATCTGGCAGCGGTTGAGGTGACTCAACAAGCTGGAAGCCCAGACGTACAAGCCCTGGTCGGCTGAGTGAGGCTCAGAACCACTCGGTCGGGTCAGCACGGAGGGCGAGCAACCAGGAGGGCCGTAGCGAAAGCGAACGGACTAACCGTCGAAACATAGGGCCGCATGAAGCTGATTCAAGCGGGTTTTTGGTGATGCCAAGGGTTTGTGTCCTCTACCCGATGGCCAGTGCTGACGCGGAAGAAACGGGAACATGCACGCGTCAGGTCCCCGGCGGAAGTTGAAGGCGGCAATCCTGGAAAGCCAAGCAGCGAAAGCACGGAAGGTCTGGCGACCAGACAGGATGATCCTTGAATGTCAAAGACCGAGGCTATAACCAACGCAGTTGGGAAGTGCGTCGGAGGGAGCCAGACTGGCGGATGAGGTCGCCAAGCGATGAAGGCAAGGACAACACAACCTCGTCGGAGCGAGGACCTCAGGGCCCAGTTGGACTCGCCAAGACCGCGCCCCGCACTCAGAGGCGGAACCGGCGTACTGGTGGCGGCGTGTCCGAAGGCGAGAGTAAACCGTATTGGGCACACGCGAATGCTTGGATCGAGCTTAAGCCTGTGCCTGGTGCGGGAAGGCTCTCTGCTGAACCGAGTGGTGACTGGTGCTTGAAGCCGTACTGGGGAAAACCCAACGTCCGGAATTTTAGGGAGGACGGCTGGAAACGTGACCATGGGAGCCGGACTGAGGCCCAAAGCGAAAGCCTTGGAATTGCCACCGGACCCTACCGTGCGCGCGCCAGTG
>CAYGAN010000356.1:973-3009 GCA_964347585.1 uncultured Planctomycetales bacterium
TAGTCCCCACAAAGACTTACGCGATCGAGCCGTAAGTTCAAAAAGACCGATTGGACGAAGCGGCTGCGCCGCAGGGCGACGTGGAGCATAGTGTGCAGGGGTCACGCGGGCAGGGGGCGGGGACGGTCCGAAGCGCGGTATCCTCAGAACGTTCCGGCCGTGGGGCCGGACGGTCGATTCTATGTCCCTATGTGGAGGATACTGCTGTGACCGAACTCAGACGACGCATGATCGAAGACATGGAGCTCGCCGGCCTGTCCGCGGGCACGCAGGACGGCTACATCCGAGCCGTGTGGCAACTGGCTGCCCATTTCCGCCAGTCGCCGGACCGCATCACCGAACGCCAGTTGCGTGAGTACCTCATCCACCTGCGTGACGTTCGGGGCGTCGCCAAGGGCACCTTCCAACAGAAGTTCTTCGGCCTCAAGTTCTTCTTCGTCAACACCCTCGGCTACGACTGGCCGCTGCTCACGAAAAAAAAGTCCGCCACCCTCGCTGCAAACGCCTTCCCGAGGTCCGAAGCGATGCGCAGTGCCGCCGCCTGATCGGGGCCCTCAGGAAGCCCGTCTATCGCGGCTGTTTCGGGCTGATGTACGCCTGCGGCACGCGCATCGGCGAAACCGTCGAGCTGCCCATCACCGCTGTCGACTCGAAGCAGATGCTCCTGCGGGTCATCGGCAAGGGCAACAAGCAACGGGCCTTGCCCCTGACCGAGCCGGTCCTCGCCATGCTCCGGAGCGTCTGGACGACCCATCGCCATCCCCACTGGCTGTTCCCCAACCGCATGGGATCCAATCATGTGCACGGTTCAACCGCCCGTGTGGCCTTCAACCGGGCACGGGAAGCGTGTGGCTTTGACGACCGCTTCACCCCCCACACGCTTCGCCACAGTTTCGCCACCCGACTGTTGGAACTGGGCGTCGACATCCGCGTCGTGCAGATCCTGCTCGGGCATTCGAGTCTCCGTTCGACGGAGATTTACACCCACTTGACCGAGCCCCTGCGTCGCGACCTGCGCCAGATGCTCGGCGAGTTCTTCGCCGGTCTCTTTTGACGGAGGGGCCGGCCATGAAAGACGATCCGATCCAACTGGCGGACGTCGTCCGCCGGTTCAGGGACGCCTACGTCGCCCTGTACGAGCACCGGATGATGCCGTCCCAGAAACGGGCCCTGGCCGACATCGCTGCCTGCATGACGGCGGAGATGGGCGGCCACCAGTATCGCTGTCTCGATTGTGACCACCGGTTCTGGGTCTACCACGGCTGCCGCAACCGCGCCTGTCCGGCCTGTCACGGACCGCGGATGCGCGAGTGGCTTCAAGCCAGGCAGGCCGAGCTCCTGCCGTGCGACTACTACCATGTCGTCGCCACGGTTCCCGAGACGCTTCGTTCTCCGTTCTTTGCCGACCAGAAGTGCATGTACGGACTGTTCATGAAGACCGTGGCCGGCGCGGTGATGGACCTGGCCAATGATCCGAAGTACGTTGGTGCCACGCCGGGCATCCTGATGGTGCTGCACACGTGGGCCGGCGAACTGCACGGCCATCCGCACGTCCACCTGCTGGTGACCGGCGGCGGCGTTACGGCCGACGGCCAATCGTGGCGCGAACCGTCCGGGCGATTCCTGGTGCCGGTCAAGGCGCTGTCGAAGCGGATCGCCGCCCGGTTCCGTGATGCGTTGAAGAAGGCGGAGCCGGCCGTCTTCGCGCGGGTGCCGCCGAACACCTGGAAGCAGGCGTGGTGTTCGTTCTGCAAGCACTATGGCCGGGGCAAGAAGGCCGTCTTGGATTATCTGGCTCGCTACGCCTTCCGCATCGCGATCACCAACGCCCGGCTCGTCGCGATGGACGAGACCCACGTGACCTTCAAGTACAAGGACCGGGACACGGGGGCGTGGAAGCTGTGCCGGCTGACGGGCGTCGAGTTCCTCCGCCGGTTCTTGCTCCACGTCTTGCCGAAAGGGTTTCACAAGCTGCGTTACTACGGGCTCTGGCACTACTCGAAGCGTGATCTTCAACAACGGGCGCGTCTGCTGTT
>CAYGAN010000357.1:0-272 GCA_964347585.1 uncultured Planctomycetales bacterium
GCTGGACGCGGCCGAGGCTGGCGACCTGGCCGATGAGGCCGCTCTGGGCGCACTCGATCGGGACGGGCAGTACCTCAACCTTGAGTCTGCCCGTGTGATCAAGGACGACGATCCAAGCTACAAGTATGCGAGCGCCCCGGGCGCCCCCGGGACCGCCAGATTCATCCTGCTCGATGGGTACGAATTCCCCGTCCTGTACTACAAGGCCAACACCGGCGGGCGACTGGCCACCAAGCCCTTGGCAGCGGTCAGCCGAACGGCTCCTGATCCTG
>CAYGAN010000357.1:292-531 GCA_964347585.1 uncultured Planctomycetales bacterium
AGGAGGACAACGCGCTGTTCGCGGGCGGGGCCGGAGAGACCGGCTGGGAATACAAAGGGGCTCATGAGATCCTCGAGTTCGGCGACCCGGACGACCCGGAGTCGGACATAGATGCCTACCCACAGACGTTCTGCAGATACATACACAACCACCAAGTTCACGAGGCCGCTGACCTCGTTCGGCCCTACAACATGGACATGTTCCTCTTGATCAGTGCCGGGGCGGACGGCGTCTACGGC
>CAYGAN010000357.1:541-2962 GCA_964347585.1 uncultured Planctomycetales bacterium
CCAGCTACAGCCGCAATCTCCAGCAGCTTAATGGCTTCATCAGAAAGTCTATCCCGTGGGGCTTGGGAGTGATGGGGTAGTCGCGGGCTTCATGGACGGCAGTCACGTTGGTGACCTGCACGTGTTGAATGCTGAATGCTGCGTGCTGAATGGAAGCCAGACAGCTCGATCCTCACGACAAGGCGAGAAGACGGCGAGCCCCAGAGGCGAAGCTTGGGCGTTGCCCCAAGCATATTCGAGAACGGGCGTTCAGCTTTTCCGTTCGGATCATCCAGATGGCTCGTGAGTTGCCGCGAGATGCGGTCGGGCGGATTGTCGGTGCCCAAGTTGTGCGGTCCGGCACGTCGGTCGGTGCGAATCTCGAGGAGGCCCAGGGAGCTGACTCCAAGAAGGAGTTCCTTCGATCCGTGCGGATCGCGAAACGCGAGGCACGAGAAACTCTATATTGGTTGCGGCTGCTTGCGGAGACGCAAATGCTCCCGGAACGCCGTCTCTCAGCCCTGATCGACGAGGCCGATAAATCGTCGCCATCCTATATTCCATCGTACGTTCGGGCCAGGACAGATTATCAGGCTGTCGGAGCTCGAAGACTTGAGCGAGGTGTATCATGTATCCATTGTTCTCGCCAAAGCGTGTTACCCCGATCATCCGCGCGAGACATTCAGCACTCAGCACTCAGCACTCAGCATTCACTCTGATCGAGCTGATGGTCGTCGTCGGGATCATCGCACTGCTCTTGGCCATTCTGGTGCCGGCGTTCAACGAGGTCCGCAAGCAGGCCCGCGTCGCCCAGTGCCGATCGGTCCTGAGCAGCATCCAGGCGGGCCTGGAGGCCTTCAAATCCGACCACGTCGTCGGCGGGCGGTACCCGCCCTCGGAGTTTACCACTGCCCTGGTTGCTAACCCCCACGTCGTAAGCCAGGGCCTTCAACCACCACAGGGGGCGTACTTTCTGGTCTGGGGGCTGGCGGGCGCGGATCTGCTGGGCACGCCCGGGTTCATCGATGTGGACGGGGACGGTCTGTGGTATGGCGATACGCACGCTAACGCGCCTCAGCCCTCCGGGCTGTATGCGATGCAGGGCAACGTTCCTCTCTTCCAGCGTGCAGGACCCTTCGTGGATGTGACTAAGATGCAGTTTCCCGAGCGCGTCGGCAGCCAATTTCAGCTTGGTGTGGGAGGCAAGGCCGTTCTCGATTCGTTGGTCTTCCTCGACCCGTGGGGATTCCCGATCCTCTACTACAGGTCGAATCCGGTCGCTCAGGGCAATCCGCCGAACGTGCAGATCGCCGACTCGAGCCTGGCGATCAATGACGCGGCGTTCTATTACCAGTATGACAACGCGCTGTTCACTAGTGATCCAAGCGACACGTTCGGACCCGGAATTGATCTCGGCGGCGGGACCGAACACCAGATCAAGTACCTCGGCAATCCGGAGGATCCCAATGATCTGTCCGGACTGCCTCCGGGAGTGACACGCCCGTTTGCAAGGTACATCCACAATCCAGCGGCGGATAATCCGGCTGCGCCGACCTTGCACAGGCCGCACAACGCCCACAGCTATCTGCTGACCAGCCCCGGGCCGGATGCCCTGTGGGGTACGATCGACGATGTGACGAACTTCGAGCTCAACCGGTAGGTGATGTATGTGGTCCCGAAGCGATCGAGCGACTCGGCCGTGCTCGCGCCTTGCTGCGGCCTTGCCCGGTAGTGGCATGAGGCGATTTCGCCGTCGCGGCCGGGCGTCGGCCTCGTTCCTTGAGCCTTCAGCCTTCAGCCTTCTGCCTTCGGCCTTCACTCTCGTCGAGCTGATCATCGTGGTCGCCGTCGTCCTGATCCTGATGGCCTTGGTCATCGGCGTGGCCGATGGGGTGATCGAATCGAACCGAGCCAAGCAGGTCAAGAACACGATGCGCGTGATCGAAATGGCGATCGGCGCGTTCAAGGAAGACGCTCCATTTGCCGGAGATACGCCGTACCGCTTGATCTACAGTTGGATTCCGACCAAGGTGGACGGAACCCCGCTTTGCTCGCCGCGTGCCGCTTCGCTGCCGCCATACAGGATCATCAGCCCCGACCCCAACTGGACGCCGCCCGCGTGGCCAAACCCGTCCCCCGCGTGGCCTACCCCACCCCAGGTAAATGACAACTACTATATCGAGCTCGCGAGGTCGGAGTTAGAGACGCGCGTGGTGCGTGACTTGCGAGTTCCCCCATCGTTTCGAGTACGCGTTGCGTACGATCCCTCCTACGAAAGCATTGAGACGCTGTACTTCTACCTACGGCAGTTTAGCCCTGCGGCAACGAACGTCCTTGATTCACTACCCGATTCCTATGCACGCGAGCTCGACGTCCTGGACGCGGTCCCAGATAAGTTTGAGGGGCTGTTGCTGACCAACCTCGATCGGGATCGCGTCTGGA
>CAYGAN010000358.1:0-2941 GCA_964347585.1 uncultured Planctomycetales bacterium
GCAAGTCCACTTTGTGGACTCGCCGCTGGGGCTGCTACCCCGGGACGCGGAGCCGTTGGGTCCCGGGTCGCAGATCGTCGGTGTCAAGACAACGGTGCACGACGAGACCTACATGCCGGCCTGGGGCAGACGGTCGCCCATGCCCGATCACTACTGGCTACTCGGCCGGATCCCGGAGATGGTGGCCTATGAGCGCGGCCCGAACGCCAGTCGCCGCGGCCTCAGCCACGGGCTCCGGCATGCCGTGCTGTTCACCTTCCGCTCCAAACAGGAGCTGACCACCTACTTGGACCATCCGGCTCATCGGGAGTTCATCACGAAGTACAAGCCCTGGCTGGCCAACCTGCTGGTGATCGACTGGGAAGTCCCCGAGGCGTGACCGTGGGCGGGGTGCCCAGCCACGCCCACGCGAAAACTGAGAAAAAAGCGTAGAATGGGGGGGAACATTCTTTGGGGACCGGCACCTTAGTGGATAGAGGATCGGAGTGCATGATCGAGTCCGAGGGCGCCCACGTGGAGCTCGTCAGGCGAGCCCAGGCCGGCGAGAAGGAGAGTGTCGCTGCGCTGGCCGAGCTGGCGAGAGAGAAGGTCTATTCGTACATCAACCGGGTCACGCTTGACGAGGACAGGTCTCAGGATTTAGCGCAGGAAACTCTGCTGGCGATTCTCAAATCGCTCGAGACGCTTGAGCGGCCAGATCGTTTTTGGCCATGGGTTTTCAGGATCGCGACCAATAAGACACGGCAATACTTCCGCGCCGAGTCACGTCGGAGGGCGTTACAGATGTCTGCCATCGAAGACGCCCACTTGCAGGTGAGTTCGGAGCGTCAAGGGGGTCAGGTTACCAGCCTTGCCAGGAAAGAGCTCGCGCAGATCACGCACGCAGCAATGGCTCAGATTGATGAGCGGCACAGGATGGTGCTGGCGCTGCGGTTCTTCGAGGACATGCCGCACGCGAATATTGCACGCGTGCTGGGATGCAGCGAACTGGGCGCTCGTACCACGTTCTTCCGTGCCAAGCACGCGCTTATGCGCGAGCTGCGGCGCCGTGGGCTGCACAAAGGTGTCTTTGTGGCCGCCCTCGGCGCATTCGGGCAGGCGACGGTCTCGTCGGAGGCGTCGGCGGCCTTAGTGACGGTTAGTGCGTCCGCGACGAGCGAGACCTTGCTTGGCGGCTTGCTATCGATCAAGGCGAAAGCCGCCGCCGCTGCTGCGATCGTGCTGACGACGACGTTGGCGCTGATGTGGCACACGGGCCGCCTGGGCGATAGCCACTCCGCAAAGCGCGATGTGAGGTTCGTGCACTTTGTTCATCAGTCCATGTCGAGCAGCAGTGGGAACGCGGACTTCGGGTCCAGCCGAAGCATGGGCGCTTATGAGCAGTGGTATTACTTCCCTGATGGCATAGACGGGCCGTTCCTGTTCCGGATGCAGCGGTGGAACCCGGAACAAACCGCAAAGCTGTGCTGGTGGGTGCAGAATGGCCAGGCGAACTACTACGTCAATAGCGCCGACAACACTGTATATGTTCAGAATCGGAACCTGTATAACGGCAACTATTGCACGGAGATACTGCCCTTCGATTCAGAGCAGTTCTGTCAATTCGTTCGCCAGGTGGAAGGTGATGAATCAAACGCGATGACCGATGGGCCCGGTGTCAGTTATGAACGCGATCCGGAAACGGGGTTCGCCGTAGCCAGAGTGGACACCCGATTCGAAGACATCGGACCATTCAAGACAACCTACGACTACGCGGATCTCGAGGTGAGTTTGTTCGATGCGCCTGCCGGCATGAGAGTCGTCGATGAACGTGACGAGATGCACAAGCGGGGATGGACGTATTTTCGCGTTGCTGGGCGGCTCGGAGATAACACCGTGTCGGGTGTGGGGCAAGTTCCCTTCGTACATGGTGCGAGCAAAAGGCGTTCCGCGTGGCTGAAGCTAAGCGTCAATGGCAGGTTGGCGGCCGTTGACAATGGGGCCGAGGCGTGTCTGCTGGATTCAGCCGGCACGGCCGCGAAGGTTTATGCGGGCGGGAGCTTTTTCACGGGCTTGGCCAGGCCGTGGACGGGCTTCCACACGCTCGACACTATCCGCAGGGATGCAGCTCAGGAGCGGATCTGGTTTTCCACAGCGGTTGTCAAGCCTTACGAGAAGGTCGAGGTGGTGATCGTGGGCGACCGCGATGGCGTGCAGTGCGCGGCGCGATATTCAGTTGATATGAACAACGACCTTCTCGAGAAGATCGAATTCTGGATGGGCAAGGACGGGCCGTTCGAGCGCGCCGTCGGAGAGCTGGTCTTGTCCTACCTGGATGAACTGGACGAAGCTGACGGCGAATTCCTCATGCCAGAGCGAGTTGCCGTTCCGGAATCGAGAGGGTACCAGAAGGCGAGCATCCTCTGGCCATTCCAACTGCTTGATGCGAGCTGAAGGAGCAGTTCGCGAGGCGGACCTGTATTCTGGAAGGCAGGTTCCCGTTCGTCGTTGCGCTGTCAGACCGGTTGGCGCAGCGGCGAGAGCCGGTATTGCGGCCAGCTCTGTAGGCCCGCTGGGACAGCGCCTGGCCGGGCAAGCGCCGCTTAAGGCGAAGTAGATGGGAACTGACCGCGGGGCAAGGCGTATAAGAAGTCAAGGCGAGCGTGCGCGAAAGGGGATCGGTATGGTGGAGGCGAGCGGAATGCGATCCGACGCAGATGAGGTCCAGGCCGTCCAGGAACTGCATCGCAGGTACAGCCAGATCACCGAACAGCTCCGAGGGGTAATCGTCGGCTTGGAAGACGTGATCGAACAGCTGCTGATCGCGATGCTGTGTCGCGGGCACTGCATCCTCGAGGGCGTTCCCGGGCTGGCCAAGACGCTGCTCGTATCGCAGGTGGCGGCGATGCTGGGGCTGACGTTCCGGCGGATCCAGTTCACGCCTGATCTGATGCCCGCGGAC
>CAYGAN010000359.1:0-2926 GCA_964347585.1 uncultured Planctomycetales bacterium
GTCGATGAACGGCCGGCGGTTCTCAACGAGGGCTGTGACGAACTCGTGCGTCAGGAACGTGTGCGAGCCTCCGTGGCCGCTCGGCTGACGCAGCGCGGGCGGCAGCGCTTCTAAGTGATCGGGGATATCGACCTTTTCCACCGCGATGTTCGGGTGCCCCCGGCCGATCATCGCCGGCAGCCCGCCCGGGGTGGGCATGAAGAAGGACATCTTGTCGCCGTAGAGTTGGCCTCTCTCCGTACCGCCCGAGGCGACGTGCCAGAAGGCGGAGAGCCGCGATCAGTGGCCTTCGGAGGTCGTGAAGAACCCGGTGGTGTTCCAGAACGGGTTGTTGTAGCGGTTCGTGCGGAGCACGTCGTGCCCGTCGCCCCAGCCGATGGCCGTCGCCTCCGTCAGCCGCTCGCCCGTGACCGAGATGAGGATGCTGGTGCTGTGCGTCGGGTAGTACATGGGCGGAAAGCCATGGCGCCACGTGGGCCGACCGTTCTGATCGAACATCAGGTCCATGAGCCCCTCGTGGTGGTACTCGAGTTCTGAGTAGAAGACGGTCCCGAGCCGGCCCTGGTTGTACCAATCCCGGGCGGTGATCACCTCCGGGCGATAGACGCTGGTTTCGGCCATCATGTAAGTCATGCCGGTGCGCCTGACGGCATCGACCAGGTTCTGACAGTCTTCGAGCGAGCAGACTGCCGGTACGGCGGAGATCACGTGCTTGCCCGCTTGCATGGCCCGGATGGCGTGCTCTGCGTGCAGGGGCGCCGGGGTGAAGACGGCGACGGCGTCCACGTTCTCATCGGCGATCAGTTTGCCAAGATCGTCGTAGGCCCGATCGCACCGGAACGCCTTGCTGAGCTTGTCGCGCCCCTCGGGACGGACGTCGCAGACGGCCGTTACGGTCGAGTTGGGATGCTCGTGCCAGAAGAAACAGCATCCGAACCCGCCGCCCACGACGCCGATGCGAACCTTCTTGTCGCTGTCCGCGGATGCCTGCCCTTGCGCTGCTGCTCGCCTTGCCTTTGCCATGTTCGCACCTCCAGGACCGTTCAGAGTGAATTCGCGGGGGCAGGTTACTTACCTTCACTGCGGACGTCCAGGCCTGCCGGCTCGTCTGGACGCGTTTGCCCGCGCTTTGTGCGCTGACCCCACCCGGAGCGCTACCGCCGGCAAGCTGCGCTTGCCCGTGCTACGCGGCGTGATTCTCACAGGCCTTGCCGAGCAGCACAACCGGGGCTGCGTGTGTTGCTTGCTCTGGCAATCGCAGCGCCTAGAATGGCGACCGCAGGCGCCTGGGGCGCGGATACCTCGTGGCGCGGGAGCCGCGCGACGCCGGCGCGGCGTGAGGGACGAGGAACTTCGAGGTTCGGGGACCATGGCTCTGCTGGTGGGCATCGACGAAGCGGGTTACGGCCCGATGCTCGGGCCGCTGGTCGTTTCCGCCGTCGCGTTCGAGCTTGCGCCCGAGCAGGTGGATGAGTGTCTGTGGCGGCTGCTGAGCGCGAGCGTATGCCGGAATCCCGGCGGATCGCGGCGCGTCAGGCTGCCCATTTCCGACAGCAAGAAGCTCTTCGCACGCCCGGACGGCCTGGGTCGTCTGGAACGTGCTGCGACGGCGGTGCTGATGACGCGGCACGCAATGCCAGCGACGCTTCGCTCGCTGCTCGGGCAACTTTGCCCTTCGGCGGTCCGGCAGATGCAGCGGTACCCCTGGTACAACGGGGCGGACCTGAATCTTCCGGTCGATTGCGACCCGGCTGAACTCGTTACGCACCGCAACGCCCTGCGCAAGGACCTGGAAGCGGGACGAATCCGCTTTGTCGGGGCCTGGGCGGCGCCCCTGCTTGCCGGACAGTTCAACGAACTGGTCATGACGACCCGGAACAAGTCCGTTGCGCTATTCGGGCTGACCATGCAGCTTGTTCAGCGGGTCGCCGGCGTGACCCCGGACGGATCACTTCGCGTGCTGATCGACAAGCAGGGCGGTCGAACGGCGTACGGCAGGGGGATCATGACCGCGCTGGATCAGACCGACATAGGAATCGTCGAAGAGGGGCGCCAGCGCAGCGCTTACCGGATGAAGTGGCGGGGCCGCGACTGCCGCATCGAATTCGTCCGCAAGGGCGAGGACCATCATTTGCCGATTGCCTTGGCCAGTATATTCAGTAAGTACCTGCGCGAGTTGTTCATGGCCCTGTTCAACAAGTACTGGCAGCGTCGGATGCCCGGCCTTCGCAGCACCGCGGGGTACTACCGGGACGCGCAGCGGTTTCTGCATGAGATCGAGCCGCAGACCGAGCGGCTCAAGCTCGATCGGCGTATGTTGGTTCGGCAGCTCTGACGGAGTTGACAAGCGCGCGAGTGGCCGATAGATTCGCTATCCCGGCAGACGCCCGGCGGGAGGACGTGATGCCTATTGAGAACTGGTCCGAGGACATTCTGGTCGTCGAGTTGCAGGACGACCCCCAGTTCACGGACGATCTCAACGCGCTGATGGACCTACTTGAATCGCGGCCGGAGGTGGACGTCGTTCTGAGCTTCGCCGGGGTGACGTTTCTGAACTCGTCGAACATCGCCAGGCTTTTGAAGCTTCGCAAGACCGTAACGATCACGAACAGTCGCAAGCTGCGATTGTGCGGGATCAGTACGCATGCGTGGGGGGTTTTCCTTGTCACGGGACTGGACAAGATCTTCGAGTTCGCCGACGACATAGCCAGTGGCCTGGCCGGGCTGCAGATGGGCCGTTGAAGTTCGAAGCTGTTCCCCGTCACGCCGAAAGCGCAGTTCTGTGCGGAAGTGAGCCGTTCCAGACCCCCGTCCGCGGCAAAGGGATCTGATCCCGTGTTTCGCCCGCGCGTACGAACAAGTTGATGCTCGAAGGCGTCCAGGGGCCTGAGTCGGAAAGGTTGCTTGGTCTGTCTAATGGGTGAGC
>CAYGAN010000360.1:0-320 GCA_964347585.1 uncultured Planctomycetales bacterium
TCAGCCGCTCAGCTGCCGCCAACAGGCGCTGAGGCACCCAAGATTGATGCCAGAATGCTAACAAACTTCAACTGAGACCGGCTGTTGGCCGGCAGATGCAGCGCCCTGTTAGGCGTAACCCATCGCATTGATCTGGGCGCGGACTTGCCCGAGGAGACTGACCTTGCGCTCCTCGGGTAGCCAGGAAGAGAGGACTCCCTGCTCAATCAGGAGGTGGACCTCCGCCGGCTTGAATCCGAGCTCCGTGTGAAGCAGGAAGTATTCTTCGGCAAGGGAGTTGTTGAATAGCTTCGGATCATCTGTGTTGATGCTGCTGGGTA
>CAYGAN010000360.1:330-2924 GCA_964347585.1 uncultured Planctomycetales bacterium
TCGCCGAAGAAAATGCCGCGGTCGAAATAGACTCGAGCAGGATGGTGCTGAGCCGACGAGACCACTCCCGTGCGCAGGTTCGAGATGACGCAAAGTTCAAGGGGAGTTTGATGTTCCGCCAGGTAGTCGACCAGGGTGGGATCCTCAACAGCGCGAGTGGCATGGCCGATCCGGTCGACGCGCAGGGCGCGAATCGCGCCCCACACGCTTTCCGGCCCGCACGCCTCTCCCGCGTGGGCCGTCGTGCGAAACCCGAGGTCACGCGCCCGTTCATACACCGGGGCGAAGGGCTCAGGGGGCACAAGGTGCTCTGATCCGCCGATTCCGATCCCGACAACGCCAAACTCGTCACGAGTCTCTCGAATGGCGTCAAGCGTAGACTGGCCTCGCTCCGGTCCGTGGTCTCGGATGAGATCGACAATCAAGGCGGCTTCTATCTCCGGAACCTGCCGTAGGCCGCTTCGAATGGACTCTGTAAGGCGCTGGGGATCCAGCCCGCTCCAGCGGTGCTCCCCGGGCGAATAGAAGATCTCCGCGTAGAGGACATTCTGCGAGGCTAGATCCCGTGCAACCTCCACGGCGAGAAGAGAAAAATCTTCGTACTCGCGCAAAAACTGGTTCTTCCAGCCCCACGTCTCGAGGAAGTGCGGGAAGTCACGGTATCGGAACCTGGACGCAAGTGCCTCGATGCTTGGTACCTCGCCTTCGCCGCCGTACTTCTGAACGAGCTGCCAAAGGCAGGGGAGTGGAATCGCGCCCTCGAGATGAACGTGGAGCTCGACCTTCGGGAGACGCTGAAAGTACGTCAACACGGCATCTTGTGATGAAATCACTGGGCTCGGTGACGCCTAAGGACTTCGCCCTTCAGCTGCGCCCCGCAGGAACCGGGGGGCAACAGAACGAAGGCCGTTGGTCCACTGATTGCCTCTGATGGTCTCGCCGAATACCTCGTCACCTGGTTGAAACCGCGTCACTTTCTTGCCAACCGACTCGACGAGCCCGGCCACGTCCGTTCCCGGAACAGGGTTTTTTGGTTTGCGCAGCTCAGCCCCCATCATGCGGAGGACGTACGGCAGGCCTGTCAGGACGTGCCAGACATCTGGATGGACAGAAGCCGCGCGCACCCGTACGAGCACCTCGTCATCCTCGACCACTGGCTTGTCGATGTCCCTGAGTTCGAGGACGTCGGGTGAGCCGTAAGCGTCCTGGACAATTGCTTTCATCGTGTTCACCTGAGCTGTCGCGCCTTTCTAGGAGCCTGACCTGGTTCCCCGGGTAGTTCTTGTGTGGTGATCATGCCCTAGAAGGCGACCAACTCACAGGGGCGCCCGGTACCTCCGCGAGAGTCCGGGCCCGCTCCCCATTCGGCGGTCCGGGCGTCGCCGTGCTCGCGAACCGCCTCGAAGGCTGCCTGACATCTTGCCCGGCCGACGGCACCCGCTTCTCAGTAGTCGACCTAACGGACATGCGCATCAGCTGCGCCCCGTAGGAGCGCGGGCGGGTCCACGAAACAGAGGCGCCTGCACGATCTAACCATTCGCAACAGACTCACCCGACCACGGGACAAAGGCCGTTGCCTGAAAGGTTGCAGCGCCAGCTGCAAGCGCTTGTTAGCCAGCGAGAGTACGAACCTCCCCAGGTTTCAACTCGCTGAGTAGTTCTACTAGCCTGGGAATCAGTGGCCTTAGGTCTTCTAGGCGGTTCGTCTTAGCGGCCAGGGTGACCACAGCTATGTCGTACCCGGAAAGATTCAGCTGGTACTGAAGACCTTGATCGGCGGTCACAAATACGTCGAATTCGCCGCTCGCCAGTTGGAGCAATTCCCCGTTGTCCTTGCCGGCCCAGCCGATCTCGGGCACGGTGACAACCTCATGGGACCCGAACTCTCGCTTCAAGGGGCGTGGAAGAGATTCGTCAAGAAGTACCTTCATCCCGGTCGCCAATCAGGGCTTCCTTCGAAAGCTCCAGAACTTCCTGGGCTTGCTCCCGGCTGACAGTCGGAAAATCGTCCAGGAACTCGTCCATACTCTGCCCGGCTTCGAGGTAGTCGAAGAGCGATCGGACAGGAACGCGGGTCCCGCTGAAAACCGGTGCGCCGCCGAGAATGGCAGGAGAACTCGTGATAACAGAATCTGCAGACATTTCAGTAGCCCGTCTCAGGATGCTGCCTTTATTCTACGGAATTGGCAGCGCTCCTGCTAGCTCCGACCTCGCTGGCTAACGGTTATGCGTTTCAGCTGCGCCGTGAGGAGCCCGCAACACGACGGAACAAAGGCAGCAAGCATGTGCTCTCCGTCGCCAAGGACCAGTCAGCGCAGCACGGCCAAAGGCCGTACGCCGAATGGCGGCAGCGCCAGCTGCAAACGCTGGTTAGGTGGCGCAGCTTGACCGCCAGCCTATAGCTGCTCCACCCGCCGAAGGAAGTCGCGGACTATCCGTACATATTCCTCGGGCTCATCCTGCATCGTCAGGTGCGCGCTACCCTCCAAGATGGCCAGTTCCGCACCGGGAACCTGGCTCTGGAAGAACGCAACCGTACCTGGGGTCGCCTCGTCATAACGACCTGCCGTGAACAGTACTGGCAACTCTAGTTC
>CAYGAN010000361.1:0-1784 GCA_964347585.1 uncultured Planctomycetales bacterium
TGCGACTGGCGAGCAGGCCCACGTTGCCCGTGCCGTATGCTGGCCGGAGAAGATAGAGCGTATCCCCGAGGAACTTGACGTCCGTTTGGGCGAAGCGCGCCACGGTGCCATCGGGTATCCGGCCAGCCTCGGACGGCGGGCAGAGCTTACGAGGAAAGGTGCGCGCCTTCTTGAAGTACGGATTGTCCGCGTCGATCCGCACGATGAAGTCGCCCGGGCCGGTGCACGAATCGACGTAGTGCATCACGAACCGGCCTTTGCGATAGAAGACCGACGGCTGACCCAGGCCGTAACGCCGGCGGCCCGGTTTCTTGTTGTCCTCGGGCACGCAGACGATCGGCTGCGGCTGGCGATCGTCGGGGTGCTTGCACCACTCTTTGCCGTCTTCCGACGTGGCAAGAAACGTCTGACTGTGATACTCGGTCCCGACGGTGATCCGCCCGTCAGCCTGGCGCGTGATGACGAACTCGGACGGCGCCTCGTAGTACATGTAGTACGTTCCGGCGACCTTGATGACCGACGGGCAGCCGACGTGGTAGCGCTCCTGGTCGCTCTCGGCAGGTACGAGCACCATCAGCGGCCCGTCGGCGTCGGGTCCGAACCGATCCTTTGGTCCGGTGAAATCCTCGCCGCTCAGGTGCCACCGCACGCCATCGCGGCTCTCGGCATAGTAGATGCGATCCCCCCGATCCGGATAGGTAAACTCGAAGCGCTGCCCGTCCGGCAGCGTGGTGGCGTAGCTGAATCGCCGCTTTCCCTGCCCGCCCAGCCGGACCCACCACATCTTGTACAGCCCCTGGTCGCGCATGACCGACGTGCCCCAGTCGTACCGGCCGGCGGCCTTGTCCTCCGATTCACGCTGCAGCGCCACAGTGTTCCGCGCTTGGATCGGCCTGCGGGAGTCTTGCTTGCCATCCTCAGCCCTGACGTAGCCAGCATTCATAAGGTTCACAACGAGGCCCGCAGTTAGGACCAGAACAGTGCGCGTAGCATGGGCGAGCTCTGGCTCGCCCGCGGTCTTGAACACGCCGCAAAGCCCACGCGCACACCCAGCCAGGGACCGAGAAGGGATTCTCGGTCCAGCGTGAACCCGTGCGCTTTGCTCCCGGCGAGCCGAGTTCGCCCCTGCGAAGCTTCTTCTGGCCACTTCCCCGTTCATGGTCGCCACGGAGTCCAACCGATCCGCAGCATTCGTCGAAGGCTGCACGAGGTCTATGGCAGTTCTACCGGGATGAAGGACCGAGAAGGGATTCTCGGTCCAGCACGACTTGTCAGGGACTGAGGGCTAGTCTGCCTGGGGCGGCCAATAAACGATGTCGGCCGGCGATTCCATACGCGGCGGGTCGGGCTCCTTGACGGCCTGCGTCGATCCGCCGTCGTCCTTCAGATTCCGGCCAACGCTGTAAAGCAGCATCCGGCCATCTTCCCCGACGGAATATCTCAGCTTCTCGCCGCTGAACACGTCGGTCGGCACCTGCTTCAGATACACCGGCACGAGTGCACCCAGAGCGGCGGGGAACCGTCCGTGCTCAGCGCGATATTGCAGAAGGGAGACCACCGTCTGCGTCGCGGCGTGGTCCATCGCAGTCTCGCGGATGAGCATGTCCGCGCGCGTCAGGTAGGGAAACATAGCTCCAATGAGCCAGTACCTATAGGAGTTCACTAGGTCGCTCGCGAAGTTGTCCACTGAATCCCATAACCGGGCGCGCCGCGGATCGTACAATTGGAGTTTCCGTGCCTCATCCATCTTTTTCCGTAGCTCTTCGTACTTGGCCAACGTCTCT
>CAYGAN010000361.1:1794-2917 GCA_964347585.1 uncultured Planctomycetales bacterium
CAGTAATGAGCGTAGGTGCCCCCATACGCGATCTAGAGCGTGAGGTTGTTGGCGACGTCGTCCAACGCGCTGCGCAGGGCGGCTGCGATAGCGGCCGCGGCTTCCGGCAACCCCCTGGCGGAATCGTGACCGGTCACGCCGCAGAACATCTCGGCCCGTCCTGGAATAAGGTGCCCACTGCCATTGCCATCGTCAGTGAACACGTACTGGACCACGTCCTCGAAGACATAGCGTTCACAAGCGAGGTCCAAGGCGATTCTATCGAGAGGAACGGCCATCAGAGGGCTGTTCGATACCCCTGCGAGGTCCCCCGCGGACAGTTCACCGCGGCGCTTGTGCAGCAATAACCTCATTTCACCGGTCATGTCACGGATCATTCTGGCTCCGACGAGCTGCTCAATGGTCGTGGTCGGCGTGTCAAAACAGAAGGCGCCTACACGATGCCCGATGTCTAACGCCGCCCAAGCCTTGGCGAACTCACCGCGCGTCATGTGCTCACGCGAATCCAAGACTAGCAGCTTGGCGATGTCATCAAGATGCTGCAAATGCGGTAGTACCGTACCGAGCAGCGGCGGGAACCGGTGGTCGCATTGCGGCTGGGTGAGAGGTTCGAACGTGGCGGCTTTGGCTGTGTCCCCGCGACGCAGGGCAAGCTGACGCATGAATCCCCGGCTCTCCTTGTTGTCGTATAGGAATCCAAGGGCCGGCTTATGGGCTGCCTCCTGAAGACGGGGGATCAGGTGTCGATTGGCTCGAACCCACTTCACCGCGATCTCCCACTGCCCGTGGCCCGGATGGAGCAGGGCAAGCCTGGTTGCGTCCAACGTTTCCGGCAGCGGCTCAAGTTCCAAAATGACCTCGCGCAACACAGGCCACGCACGATCCTCGTATGGGATCCGCCGGATCGGCTCGTTGATCTTCGCGACGTAATCGACGCTCGGGCTGGGTTTGCCAAGGGATAGCCAGGCCGCATACGCGCCCGCGGCGCATATCGCCAAGACACCGACCAGGCTCGTCCGTACGAAGAGCTTCCAGGTCAGCGGGCGGCCTCGCTTCTTGCCGCGCCGGATGAGCTTTGCCGCCAACTTGGGATCGCCAAAGCGATCGCACAGCGTGGTCACGG
>CAYGAN010000362.1:0-210 GCA_964347585.1 uncultured Planctomycetales bacterium
CGTTGACCGGTGTGCCGGCCTGTTTCAAGCGGCCCTGATAGGTGAACTCGCTGCCCAGCGGATCCGCCGCCATCACCGTTGGCAGCCAAGTCAACAGGCTCGCGGCAACCATCAATCCAACCAGTTTTGTCGCTTCCATGGTCCTGCTCCTCTCGCAAAGACGTGAAGAAACCCCAACCTTGCCCGTGGCGCCTGGGCACAGAGATGGGA
>CAYGAN010000362.1:242-2909 GCA_964347585.1 uncultured Planctomycetales bacterium
GCCAGTAAGGCGTCTCCCCTCCGATCCCATGAGATGCTTTGCAGACTAACTAGCATACCACAAGGCGCACTGATGTCAAGTCCGTGCGCCGCAAATCGACGGGACTTCGCCTGCCCGCTAAGCACGGGTCAGCCTTTAGACCTTGGCTAAGAGCGGGAACCGCCGACGACTCCCATGGGACCGTATCGTCAGGAACGCCCCTGCCTGCGCACCTTAGGGGCGGGATGAGAGGTGTATCCGGTCCGCCGGCGCCCTACCCGCCGCCCCCCTATGCCGCGGAGTGACGCGAGCATCTCATCTGTGCTTCTACAATGTCCAATGGCGTTTCCGTAACAAAAGGCCTAGTCGAATCCCTTGTCAAACTTGTTGGGCAGCTCGGCCCACGAGCATGCCGTGAATTTGACATCAACTCCCTCCGCCGCGGCGCGCCCTGCAGCCTCACGCACCATCCCAGGGCTCGCGTCAGTGCCTCTGACATTGTAACCGTGACGCGCTAGCGCAAGACTGTGTACGCCAATGCCACAAGCACGGTCCAGGATCCTTGCGTTTGGTGCAAGAGAGTCCAGTATCTCCACGTGCCACTGAATGAACGGCTCGCCTGAGAGCACGTGCTCGGAATACAGCCAATGGTAGTCCGGGGCGAACGCGTCGTATTGACTGAGGTGCTCAGGTTCCATTGTCGGATAGCTACCCCACAGCACGCGCCAACGCTTCGATCCTTTGATACGCCTCGTCCTTCGCTGCTTTGATAACTTCGGCAAGCTCATCCAGCGACATGTCACGCAGCCCAAGCTTCGTAGCGATCGCTGGTAGCCGGCCGATTCGTTTCGCGGCCCCTCGCGTGCTTGAGCTACGCGACGGGGCGCACTCCTCATCCGGCTCAAGGACATCCGAACTGGGACACGCCCTGCTTGAGCCACTGGCCAACCGAGCAATTGCACCAGTGGTGCGTGTAGTTGACGCCGCCAGGCCCACGACAGGCGACGAAGTACGCGAATCCCTTCTTCACCTCAACGACGCCGGTGTGGCCACACCTGGCGAGTGCGGACAGAGCAGCACCCGTTTGGTAGGTGGGCAGTATTTGCATGCATGCCACTCTAGCTTTACGTCGCCGCCAACGGTACTCAGGGTGCTGTGCTCTCTCGAACGCGATCTCCTGCCTTGTCCTGTCGGTATAGAACATGCCCTCAACCGGCAGGTCGGGCGCGTCCGGGAACAGCTTCGCGTCGACCGGTCGCTGCTGAGACCGGAGCCAGGCGCAAGCGCGACTGACGCGTTTGTCCTTAGCCGACACGCCGCAGTCGAGTAGGCCGTGGATCGCATGCGCCGTGGCGGTGATCAGCTGGTTCCACGATCCGTCCGCCTTCTGCCGCCTGAAGATCTTCTCCGACAGGCTCTTCGCCAGTTTGGGATCCGGATCGGCCAGCGCCTCCCGTCGTGCTTTCACGCTGAGGGGGATCCTGGCACGTCTGACAAGCGTGCGCACGTCGTATCGAAGCCCGTCCATCAGCTGATCGAGCATCTGATGTCGCGAGTATGCAAGGATAACCTGGCAGGCGCTTCCCCCCGGATACAAGGGATCGAACCCGCCGTCCTTCTTCTGGCGCGCCGCCGCCCAAGGCAGGCTCTTCTCAAGGATACGTTTGACGGATGTAAAGGGGAACCGCGACGCCAGCTCCAAGAGGAACCATTGCCCGCCGAGACGATGAAGCTCGCCCTTCTCGGTCTGCCACTGACTGACGAAGTCCCAGTAGGCTCGCGCAATCGGCCCTCTCCGGTGCCGCCGGTGGTACGACATCGCGGACATCGCCCAATCGGGGCACTTCATCGTTCCTCGGCCCTCGCTTGACGATCAGTTCACGCGGCCTCGTGAGCCAACGCCGCCGTCGCACCCGTATGTACGAACCGTTAGGCGTGAGGGTGGCCTTCCGATCGGTCGGCGGCGCTAACCATCGCCCTTCTCTACTGTGACGCACCGCGGCCGAAGCCCGGATAAGCTGCCCGGACTTCGGCGTCGCATTGTCTCACAGGTGGCATGACTTCCATCTTCTTCCGTATGCCTGCAAGATGCGCCGTCGTATGGCGATGCATGACCTCCACGTAGGCGCGGAGTCTGCGCGGCGGATGCTGCGGATAGCGTACGGCCTCAAGCTGTAAGTGTGGTGGCTCGAGCACCTCGGAGAGCCGCTCGACCTGCTCTCTCAGCTCGCGGACCATTCTGGCCAGCGCGTAAGGCGTCGGGCCGAGCCACGCAAAGATGCCCGTGTCGGCAGGAAGGGCCTCCGGTGTCGGCTCACCCGTCATGGCTCGCCGCAGCTCGGTCACAGCACGGTGCTCACAATTCACGCAGTGCGTGACCGCGCGCTGAATTGGCCACACTTCCTCGCCTGGGGGAACCCATAGTACTTGGTCCTCGCTCAGCAGGCTCAGATGGGAACGCATCTCCTCCAACATCTCGGCCACTTCGGCGAGTCTCGCCTTGACTTCGCCGATCTCTTGTGCTTCCGTCATGTTGTACATCCTTCGTGTTCAGCGAAGACCTGCTCGGACTATCGCCGAAGGCTTAAGCCGAGATTCCTTAGCTACCGCCTTTGGCCACGCGAGCCTAACCGAACAGGACACCCCGTCGCAAGCCACAGCCTCGATCCTGGCCGGGATCTTGCTCTT
>CAYGAN010000363.1:0-2871 GCA_964347585.1 uncultured Planctomycetales bacterium
CCCCGCGATCAGGCTCCACGGGTGCCCCGCGGCCAGCAGCAGGATGATGTGCGCTCGCAGCCGGATCGTCGGCTCGGGGTCCTTGCGATAATGCTCCAACAACATCTTGCGTTCGCCACTCCCCAGACAGATACTGCCATCCATGGCTCGGCCTCCAAAGGTTTCGGAATCCTTTCCTTGTCCCGAATACCTTTAGGCCCGAGCCACTTTCCCTTTCAAGGGGACCTATTTAGTACAACAACGCGGGATAGGTTCGGTGCTCAGACGATGTTCCAGAACGAATCGCAACAACTGAGCCGCGTGCGACCTGGATCGCGGCAGCTTCGTGCTGTCATTCAACAACCAAGACCTGGGGCGCCGAAACCAGTGGCTCCACAAGCTCGCGCAAATGACGCATAAGTAGGTGCTTACGAAGACAGCGAAGCATTCAACCCGCGTTGTCGTACTAGCGCCGGTCAGATACCCACACCGACGGGGTGACATCGAGCACGAGTGCCAGCTCGAGCGCGTCAATCGGATGCGTCTCGAACCATGCGTCGCGCTCGGCCGACGCGATGCGCAGCCGTCCCCGCCGCTCGCCGGCCTCGTCAGCAGGGCCGATCATGATCTCGCGGCAAGTCAGACCACCGGCTGCCAGCAAGCTGGCGGTCAAATGCGCGGTCATGGGCCGCAGCGTCTCGCTGCGACTCAGCGCCTGCCAAATCGCCTCATGGCGATAGCCCGGCCCGCTCAGAACCACCTCACGGTCCGCGGGGCCGGCGACGGTGAGTCGAAGCGTATCCTTCTCTTCAGCCGCAGCAATACGCTGCACGGGCCAAGGTGACGGGAACCCCGGAGCCGCGGGCGCTTCAGAGCCAGGCTGGATCTCGCGAGCGGCAGCGCCACGTGCTTGGGGTGGTGCGGCGCGATGCCTGACCCTAACCCGCTCTCGGCGCAGGTGCTTCGCGACGGGAACCCGGAAGAACCAGGCTTGCGGGCCATCCAGATGGGCGAAGAAGGCACGCGGCCTGTCCGCCGGTTCGCCACCGAAGTATTCAGCCATGTTCAAGAACAACAGCCACGTCGAGCCGATTCGCATGAACTCATACGAACGAATCCTCTCGCGATCGCCCACCCGCTTCGAGCCCAGCCAAGTTCCGTCGGCTGAGCCGAGATCCTCGATCGTCCAGCCGTCCTTGCGCGTCGCGACACGGGCGTGAAGCGGCGCACACTTCGCATCCGAGAGCTGAATGTCCGCCTCGGCGGCGCTGCCGATTGTCGCCGGACGATCGCCCAGGACAAATGCCGGGCCGTACTTGAAAGGCGTACCCGAGCGGCGCGCGACCACCAGGCAAGGCGGATCGATCGGGCCGAAGAGTTCGCGGCAGCGTGGCTCCGATATGACTCCTGCAAGACTCGATCGCCCCAACTGAGCCAAGGTCCCTCGCGCTACGAGGCGATCCGGCGCGCTGGGCTCGGCGCCATGCATACGGTCGATGGCCGCCAAGGCGTCCGCCAGGCGAGCCAGCGCCTCATCGTTTCGGCTTAACTGATGCAGGGCGGAGGCGAAGTGAAACGCCATCGGCCAGTCCAGGTCGTGCCACGAGCGGTCGTAGCGCTCAAACGCCGCGACCGCCTCGGAGGAATTGCCCTCCAGATACTCGACTGTACCCAACCAGAGCACTGCCCTACGACGCTGCTCAGCGTTGGTGGCCTGCTCAGCCGCCGCTATGAGCAACGTCCGCGCCTCGGCGAGGCGCTCGGATGCCCGCTGAGCCATTTGCTCCGGCGGCAAGGGGCGAGGCAAGCAGTACGCTGCAGAAATCTGGCTCTTCGCCAACAGACTGCCAAGCTCGATCTTCGCGCCCACGTCAGCCGGGCTGGCTTGGACCTTCTTGCGAAGGGTGTCGAGGCTGGCCGCAGAACCCGTCCTTGCGATGACCTTCGCAAGGGCCTGCTCGTCGGGGCACACCTGGCGGGTTACCGCGCGGACAACCTGCATTGCCACGCCGAGGCGCGCAGCCAGGTTGATCGCATCGCTGGGCCGGGCATCGAGACAAACATCGCCAGTCGGAGTCCCCAGGTCTATCGCGGCGAAAAACGTGTGGTCCTTCAGCTCGGTTATCCGTATCCCACGCGGCCTTAGGCCGAATTCCCGGATGACGCCCGCCATTACCTCGTACAGGCTCGGCTGCGTGGGAGCGGGCTTGCGAGCCAGCGCTTGGTCCAGGGCCTCCGCCTCACGCCGCCCGATGAGAATCTGTAACGATTGGCCGGCCTCGTCGGTGACCACGATTGCATCATTCCGCTCGTCCTCGGTTCCGCGGAAAAAGACGCGGACATCAGCGATGCGGTCGAGCACGTCGTCGGCAAAGCTCGGCGACGGGGCGCTCTGCCTGATCTGGTCTCCCACGGTCTTCTCCATGTAGTCGCGCAGGCGGTTGCGGGCCTCGTGCAGGCGGCGTCGCACGGTACCCGCGGGCAGTTCCATAAGTCCGGCCACTTCGTCGGCGGTGTACCCGTCGATGTAGAACAGCGCCACCGGCTCGCGGAGTCGCTGAGGCAGCTGCTGCACCGCCGCCATCACGCGATCGGCTAGATCCGTCGGCTCGCCTTCGGCTGGCGCCGCGAGATCGCCCGGCTAATCAACCGTCCGGCGCTGACGGCGCCGCCACTGCTGTGACATCCTCCGTGCGATCCCGCACACCCAGGGCCCGAACTTCGCCGGCTCATTGAGCGCACCGAGCTGTATGAACGCGGCGACGAATGCTTCTTGAGCAATATCCTCCACGTCCGGCCCGCGGCCGATGCGCGCCAATGCAACGCCGGCGACCGCGTCCTGGAATTGGCGTACCAGCCGCCCGAACGCAGCGCGATCCCCATTGCGCGCCG
>CAYGAN010000364.1:0-2741 GCA_964347585.1 uncultured Planctomycetales bacterium
CTTCTCCGCTTCATCGAAGTACTCCTTTGCTCAATGTGCCGCCACCGAAGGCGAATAGCAGATCCGCTCGCACAACGCCGTGCGCCGCACGCGTGACGCTCTATCGCACGAGAGCCGGCCTCTCGTACTCGCGCCCCGTTCGCATAGCGCAGCACCGGATATCCTCCAGGACGCGCTCGGCGGTCCGGGTTCAACTCGGCGTGCCATGAACACCAACAGCGAGCGACGATGCCATCAGCACAGCCACCCGCGCGCCAACAGCGCCCCGTCCGCTACGCAACTGCACGCTGGCAGCCCTACTGCCCCTTTATCTGGCGCGTAGCCTCAAGGGGTCGTCACTTGGCCGGGAGCCACGTCCCGTTTCGCTTCCGATTTCAAGAGCACTTGGCATCTGTCCAGTCGCACACGCCGGACAACTTGGAATGAGAAGGAGCCCACCGCTCAGAGTGTCTGTCTCGCCCCGCTTCCCTCTCGCAACTTGCTGCATCGCATTATGAACACGGACTAAGTGTCTTGGAAGCCTTTATCGCGTCGAGCTGGGAGACTAGCAGTCTGCGATCAGTGGCACTGAACTTGTAGGAATAGTTCTCATTATCAAAGCGGGTCTATATGGAACGTGACTCCCGCGCGGGATGAATCGAGCCGTCCGCCTATGGGGGGCGTGAATCGCCGGGAAATTCACTGGAAATCAGGCACACCGGACGCGCTGCATCGCTACTGCTTCGCGGCCGGTACACAGGACAGAAAAAAAGAGAGCACGCCGCTCGGGCGTCTCTCTCTGCCCTTCCCTTGCTTCCGCCCGTCCACTATTGTCGCCGCACCAACGCCAAGCTCCCGAAGGCAAGCAGTGAGAGCGTGGCGGGCTCGGGGATGTGGGCGATCCAGGCTTCTGCGAAACCACTGGGGTTCAGGCCGTAGCCGACGATTGTCAACCCGTCGGCGGATACCCCGGCAGCACTCAGAAGCGTCCACCCGGTCAGGTCGAGGCCGTAGTCGTTGACCAGCAGATCGCCCAGGCCGACCATCCCGGTGGCCGATGTCCAGTAGAAGGCCTCCGAGCCGGACGCGGAGTTGCTTTCCCCGACGATGACGGAGCCGTCGCCGCAGACAGCCATCGCGCAGCTATAAAATACCCCGCCCGGCAGATCGCCTAGGCCGACCATGCCGGTGGCCGATGTCCAGCGGAAGGCCTCGTAGCCGGACGCGGAGTCGCCGAGTCCGACGATGACAGAGCCGTCGCCGGAGACGGCCATCGCGTAGCTGTAGAATATCCCGCCCGGCAGATCGCCCAGCCCGACCATGCCGGTGCCCGATGTCCAGCGGAAGGCCTCGTAGCCGGACCCCGAGTGCCCGTCCCCGACGACGACAGAGCCGTCGCCGGAGACGCCCAGGGCCCTGCTCCAGAAGGCTCCGCCCCACAGATCACCTAGCCCGACCATGCCGGTGCCCGATGTCCAGCGGAACGCCTCTGTGCCCGACGCGGATTCGCTGCATCCGACGAGGACAGAGCCATCGGCGGAGACACCCCTGGCGTAGCTGTCAGCTATCCCGCCCGGTAGATCACCCAGCCCGACCATCCCGGTGCCCGATGTCCAGCGGAAGGCCTCCCAGCCGGACGTGCAGGTGCTTTGCCCGGCGACGACAGAGCCGTCGCCGGAGATGCCCATCGCGTCGCTCCCAAATGTCCCGCCTGGCAGATCGCCCAAGCCCTGGAATGAGGGTGCGCCGGCAACGTTGGCGGATGGGATAGTGACGCTCAGCGCCAGCGCTACCAGCGTCACAACGGCAAGATCCTTTCGTGCGTGTGCTATCATTCTCCTCCTCGCGATCTGTTGTGAAAGAACAGAGATGCAGAACGCAGCTCGTTTCAGTCTTCGACCGCCCGGTCCACCTGGACCGGACAGCAAAAACAAAGACAGCACGCCGTTGAGGCGTCTCTCTCGCTCCCGTGTCCTGCAAAAAGAAAAGGGCCCTCGACCACACGGCCGTCGCCCTCTGCTCTCGCGTCCAGCTTGCTACGCGTATCATACCATGGGCCGGATGGCCTGCAACCTCCTACTGCTACAGTTTGGCAAATTGGCAGCGCGCGATCAGTGGCACTTAACTTATAGGAATAGTTCTCATTCTCAAAGTTGGTTCGTCTGGGACGTCACTTTCGCACGGACCGAATCGAACCGTCCGCCTACGGGGGGCGCAAATCGCCGGGAAATTGACTGGAAATCAGCCACACCGAACGCGCCGCATCGCTACTGCATCGTGGTTCGCGATGGTGGACGGCGCGAGGGCGCTGGCGAGGTGAAAGTCCCGACCATCCCGCCAACTGGCCAAAGGCCCGCCTTGGACCGTCACGGATCGCCACATTTCGATCGCCGAAGCCACCTTCGCGATGCATAATCTCTGCGTTCGGATAACGCACGCTTCAGGAGGACATGGCCGTGAAGTACAAGACGGCGTTTCGAATGGCGCTCAAAGTCGTGGGCGTGTGGGCTGTTATCGACAGCGCCTATAACTTGGCGGCTGCCGGCGCTTGGATGGTCTGGTTACTCGCACGCGGCCAGCTCGGCCTCGGACCGTTTCCGAGCCAGTCCGTCCTGGGACTAGCTCCCTACGCCCTCCAAGTCGCTCTTGGCCTGTACCTGTTCTTTGGCGGCAAGTGGCTCGCAAACCTGGCCATCCCAGGCAACCGGCCTTATTGCCCGGAATGCGGGTAAGACTTGAGCGGTGCGGCCGTCGCGCGCGCC
>CAYGAN010000364.1:2751-2856 GCA_964347585.1 uncultured Planctomycetales bacterium
GCGTTGCCCTGAGTGCGGCACACCGTTCAAGCCTGAGCAGGTCTTGCCGCCGCAAACGGGCGCGCCAACACGCGGAACGACCTAGCAGACCGTCACGGATGCCCA
>CAYGAN010000365.1:0-2765 GCA_964347585.1 uncultured Planctomycetales bacterium
GCCCAACTCCTTGACAGCCTTCGCGCTCCAGCCGCGCTTCTCGGCGTAAGCCCTGGCTCGGGCTCCCGGCTCGTCCTGAAGCAGGTCTCGGTAGTAGTCGGCAGCCATTTCCAGTATCCCGCGCTGCCGCTCTCGCTGCCGGCGGGCCTCCTCGATACGCTTGGCTTCTTCGACTGTGATCCCCAGGTCTTCCAGGGGCACGCCAGCGATGGAGGCCAGCTCACGCACCGCGTCCAGGAAACCCAGCCCTTTCCAACGTTTCACGAACTCGATGGTGTCACCGTCGGCCCACTTGTGGCCTGGAGCCGAGGTACAGCCGCTGAAGCAGAACCAGCGGTCTCGCTTATCTGGGTTCTTGAGGATGGCAAAGGAGGTGGGGTTCTCACCCCGGTGCAGGGGGCAGTTGCCTCGATATCCCTTCCCGGTCGGCTTCAGTTTGGCTCCCGCGCGCTCGGCTACTTCGGCCAGGTCGACGCGGCTGAGCAACTCGTCAATGTTAATTGCCATGAGATTTCCTCCTACTATAGAAACTGGTAAGAAAATTGGTCCTCAAAAGTGTTGCGTGGATCATGGTTTTATGCTATAGTAAGAGTAGAGCAATCGAACTATTGGCTCCTACTATAGAAGGAAGTACTGCCGAGCGTGGCTGTCGCTCGGCGGTACTTCTTTTTGGCGTCAGTCCAGGGACATCCGGGCCGATAGCAGGCGTGTCATCTGCGGCCTCGCGCTGGCTCTTCGTCCGGATCATCCAGATCGGTTCCGTGACCACTGTCCGTATCTACGGCGAACACGTGCATGCAGTCAACGGAAATCTCTACATCCTGAACGAGCAGTTCATCGAGCGTGTTCTTGCATAGCACGTTTTCCTCCTTGAAGTATTCGAGAAACCTGCCAGGGCAGGTTATTCCTCGTCGGCGACCACCAGGGCCGCTCCCAGGTCGTCCAGCAGCCCCTCGATCTCGTCGTCCTCGTCCGGCGTAGATGCAAAGGCAGTTCCGGACACCTGAACCTCAAATCGTGCCAGGGCCTGGGTGACAGCCGCCTCCACCACCTGCCGCAACTCGGTCAGGTCCAGAGCGGGAGCGGAGGCCGCAGGTTGGTCAGGCGTAGCCCCGATGCCTCGAAGAAGGGTTTCTTTTATGGCTTTGGACTTGACCCCGTGAGGCTGATCATCGAGTTGAGTTAGCCAGTGGATCAACTCATCATCCTGACCGAAGTAGAAGCGCAAAGTGAGTTTTATTTCTTGTCGTCGTCGCCTTCGAGACATTTACTCTTCCACCCCGGAGATGCCGTCACTTTGATGGCACTTTGACGGCAAATTGACGGCACCTTGTTAAGTTGGTCAACCTTACTCATTTGAACACCCGCGCTGCGTACCGGGCCAGGCCGACGGCGTTGGCGGCGATGGGGGTGGGCAGGATCACGCCGTGGGGGTACTGGCGCAGCAGCGCCTCCCGCAGCGACTCCGCCCCGCCCCCGGTGAAGAGCAGATGAGCGAACTGCCGCCCCTTATCCCAGCGCCGCTCCACGTAGGTGATGATACCAGCGGCAGCGGTGTCCAGCGCCTGCTTCACCAGTGGCGACAGGTTAACCTCCCCCTCGGCCGTGTACAGCTTGGGCCGCTTCTGGAGCAACAGCGCGTCGGCCTCGTGCAGGGAGAGTTCCACCTGGTACTTACCTCGCACCGTGTTGATGATCAGCTCCACCGCCCGGCGCATGCCCGCCGTGTCGCCGCTGGTGAAGCGGGCGGCGACCTCGCCGCCCTCGACGGCGAAGAGGTCCAGTGTATTGAAGCCGATGTCGCACACGGCCACCGGGGCCTTCAGGTCGGACCTGGAGCGTATCCATTTCCCCTGGTCGTTCAGCCCCCAGGCGAAGAAAGCGCCGGCCGGCTGGGGCATGACGCGCACGTCGGCCACGTCGAGGGTGATGGCGCGATCGTTGACGCTGAATTGATGACGGGCGACCATCCAACCCTTCAGGGCACGCAAGGTGTCCCGGGCCAGTTCCCGGTCGCCCATGACCTCGACCGGGAGGCCGACCATCAGGACCGCGTCGTGGTGGTCACCTTCACCCAGCAGTCGGAAGGCGGCGTCGTAGAACAATGCCCGCAGCTCGGGGCCGTCGGACAGGCGCAGGAAGTCCATGCGCTGCACGGGACGGGCGAAGCGCGCCACCTCCTCGCCCACCAGGTAGGTCACGCCGCCGGAGGTCACCTGGTCCGGCTCCTTCCGCCTGCGGCGACGGCCCAAGTTTCCCAGGGAGAGCATGCCCAGGTCGGTCTCACCGACGCCGACGACGGAGGGAACCACGGCGATCTGGGCGCTTTCGGAGGCAACCGTGGCGACCTTGAAGTTGCCGTAGCCAGGATCCACGCTGATTCGAATCATCCAATATCTCCTTCGGGGGTTGTATCCTTGAATTCTAAATATCACCGGTTGTCGAAGGCTGCATTCCCAAGAGCGAGAATCTATCCCTTCATAGGAGAGCTAATATCCGGCATCGCCTACCTGGTCAGATCAAATGATTACAGCTTCTTCAACGACGCGATCGCTTGTGATGGCCTGAGCGTCCATCTACCCTCCCCAGGCGATGGCGATCCGATAGTAGGTCCGATTGGGTCGATAGGACTCCAGGCCAATCCCTATCCGTATCACCGAACTGCGGACGAACAGTGACCCGGAAAGGGCCGGCAGTCTCCTGCGAATGACGCCGGCCACGATGATCACGTCCCGCTCGACCAGGAACTCCACGACCCGGGTTAG
>CAYGAN010000366.1:0-537 GCA_964347585.1 uncultured Planctomycetales bacterium
TCGCCGGGCACGAGCTCGATCAGCTGGAACGCGTTGGCGAACTGCGAGTCGTCGTACACACTGCCGGCGGCTAACTCGACGCAGACGTTGTCGGGATCAAAGATCGTCGAAGACCGCTGAGAGTGCAGGTGCCCGCGGAGGACCAAGTTTGCTTTACGGTGGATGGTCTCCTGCAGTTCCTGGCCGTCGAACTCGGCCAGATGGCTCCACGGGTGATGCAGCAGGGCGAGTCGGAACTCGGTGTCGTCCGGAACATTCTTGAACAGTTCGTTCACCTGCCAGCGCGCGAGCAGCAACTTGCCGTGATCCTGGTCGGAGCACGACATCCACGAAGAGCAGAGGCCCGCAAAGAACACGCGTGGGCGTGCGTCCTTTGCAGGGACTACCGCCGACCACCAGGGAACGGTTGCAACTTTCTTCCGGCCGCCCTTGGGACCGTACTCGCTGGCGAACTTCATGTACGCTGCATGCCGTTTGAGCAGAACGGCGCGGTCAGCTCGGTTGCGCATCGCCTCGGCCACCTCGTCTTGGGACTTC
>CAYGAN010000366.1:547-2714 GCA_964347585.1 uncultured Planctomycetales bacterium
TGCGCTGATGGCTCTCCAGTTAACGTCGTGATTGCCGGGCACGATGAGGATCCGGCCCTTCTGCAAGCCCAGCAGGGCTCTGAGCAAAGCCTCATTGATCCAGCTCCGCGCGCGGGCATATTCGACCCTCTTGCCGGAAAAGGCTACGTCGCCGGTGATCGCGACGACATCCGGCGCCAGCCCGCTCTGAGCCAATTGTCCTGCTTGCTTGACAAGACCATTCAGGACATCGCTCGCGTCCCACTCTGTTTCCTCACGGAAATGAAGGTCGGAGAGATGGAGAATCCGCAACGATTCCTGGGAGCTGTCCTCGGTCATTGCGAGCCGTCCTATCGGAGGCTCCTCGCAAATGCCCCCACTCACCGCGTCATTCACGGCGCCCAGCCCTGACGGCGAAGACGATCGGGAGAACGATCGACCTCGCTACTTACGATAGGATACCCACGGAGGTCCGCAGTCGCAATGATCGGTTGCCGACCGTTCGCGCGTGTGCCCCATCCTCGCGCAGCGAGGGTGGGGGACGGACCACTCGCGAGCCGAGAAGGGCGCGCCCATTCCGTCTGTCCCCCACCCTTCGCAAGAAGGCGACGGGCGGGGCACCCGCTCACGGACGCGTCCACGCGAGCCGCCATGCGACTGGTCGCTCACCCAGTGTGACGAACTTACTATACAGCGAGGACACGGCGCCGGTCTCTGACCGCGTCAGCGTTGGCGAGGCAATAGAGACCGTTCCGACGAACAGGTTCCACCTCGCCACACCCAGCCGCAGCCACGACCATGACGCTCCCCCCGGGTGGACCTAGAGGAATGCGAGTCGCGGCCCCTCATCCGTGTCGCGAAGACCAAGCGTCCTGTCCGTGAGCAATTCCGAGACCTGCTCGTCGAGCACCAGCACGGTCCTGCCCTCGTGGTCGAAGGTTGTATCGCCCGGACCGGCGTTGTCCAGCTCCGGTGCGAAGCCGCGCTCTGTGCGGACGAATCGCAGGGCGGTATCATCCTCGACTTCCGCTTCGGCAAGCATCTGTGCCATGTGTGCGCGGGCGTCTTCGGTTACAGTAAGCATGGGATTTCCTCCAACGAGTTGTTCGCGTCCCGATTCGCGCGGGCTACACACCTGACTATTTGCGACCGACTTACATAGACGAGCTCTCTCCTGGTCCGCTGGCTGCCGAGAGAAGAGCAACGCCCGGAGCCTGCCACGCCAGGGGCGAGGCAGGTGCATGCAGCGCGCTTCAGTCTGCCCCGAGCGCGGCAACCGTCTGACGGGTTACCATCGGCGCCCTCGCCCGCCGCCACCGTATCCGCCGCGGCCGCCGCCGCCACCGCCACCACGCCCGCCACGATCCGGCTTCGGCCGAGCTTCGTTGACGGTCAACGCCCGGCCGTCCAGCTCTGTCCCGTTGAGCGCTGCGATCGCAGCTTTAGCGGCCGAAGAATCGGACATCTCAACGAATCCAAAGCCACGCGGGCGACCGCTCATGCGGTCCGTAACAATGTTGACGCGGTCCACTTCGCCGTGGGCGGCGAAGAGCTCCCTGAGTTGCTCCTCCGTGACATCGTACGAAAGATTGCCGACGTAAATGTTCGCCATGGGCCGGACTCCCGACAGAATTGACTGATGCGAAGGCTTATGGAGGTGCGATGACGTCACCGGCAGAAGGAACCCACCAGAAACCAACGGACAGTCGAACGACGGAAGGCTAGCAACCGTCACGTGCGCGGTCAAGCGCAAAGTTGCCGTGCGGTTCGCGTCACGCTGTAGGCCTGAACGGACGCAGATGCCTCGACCAGGGCGGCTTCCTGCGGATGGACGATGGTCCGACCAAGCACCGCAGGGAGCTGATTCCGCTGCACGTCACACTAGACTTACCAGGCTCCCCGGTTGAAGGCACAGCCGGCCGGGCGACGTTCCTACCCACCGAGGAGGGTTCCCCGCCGGTCGCTGTCCCGCTCGCAGGATCACACGGCAAGCTGCGATCGACGAGCGTCTATCCCATATGAACTAGGAATCCCGCCAGCTTGCGGGCTCGGACGGGATGTTGGAGCTTGCGAATCGCCTTGGCTTGCACTTGGCGAACGCGTTCGCGCGTCACCTTGAAGATGCGCCCGACTTCCTCGAGCGTGTAGGTGTACCCGTCACCGATGCCGTAGCGGAGTTTGATGATCT
>CAYGAN010000367.1:0-1511 GCA_964347585.1 uncultured Planctomycetales bacterium
GATATCTTAGCGTCGGCGTGGGCGATGACGTAGACGCTAAGGGGAGTGGAGGCGGAGTTGTTGCCCAGGTCGGGATCCGTGATGCCCTGCGTCGTGACCGAGATTGAGTTGTCAAATGTGAACTGGTGAGTACTGGGGTCAGAGCAGTGGATAGTCCACAGCTCGTCGACCACCACATCCGTGCTCACCGGTAGGGACGCCGAGGTTGGGTTGCCCCCGTCCGCGGTTGCAGAGCAGCCCGGCGGCGGGGTCGCTTGGGCATCGATGGAGACATCGACAGGGCCATCGGGGCCGTTGTTGTGGAGGGTCTTGCGCAGGGTGATTTGGGCGTTCTGAGAGACATCGATCTGCGTCGGTGGGCTCACAAGAGATTGGTCGCTGATCTTGACATCCGCAGTAGTGGGCGTTGGCGTGGGTGTAGGTGTCGGAGTCGGTGTTGGGCACAATGGGCCGCCGACGCTAATGTCGGGTTCGTAACCCGCTCCAGTCTTGACTCGTACGACGGCCTCATCTGGGGCGCTGGCGTACGACTGGTGGAATGTGACGGTGACAGTAAGGGGTAGCTTGCTATCGTCCAGGCTGTTTACCTTGATCATGCCGTCTGGCTGGAGCTCGAGCGTCCCGTCGCTGATGACGACCGTGTCGATATCGCTTAGGGCCCAGCAGCCGCTGATCTCGATGTGACTGACTTCCTGTCCCGGGAGTACAGCTGCGCCATCGACTATCCACGAGAAGGTATCGGAGCTTGCCGGCGGTGTGGGCGAGTCAAGCCAGGCCGAATAGCCGGGGCCAGGAGTAGGGGTCGGCGTAGGCGTCGGGGTCGGGCAGATGTCGCCAGCTATCTCCTGGAAGATGGCATCGACGTCGGCGGTAGTGGCGTCGTAGTACTTACCGGGTGAGGCCAGCACCTCGAGAAGAGCGGGGTACTGGGAGGAGCCCAGCTCGTACCCGATGACGTAGACGGTAGTCCCTGTGCCCTTCGTCTGGGTGGCGTGGTATTGGTGGTACGCGTCTCGCCCGTTGTTTGTGCCGTCCACCACGCCGTTCCGGTTGATGAGCTGCTCGCTGCTGCTCCCGCTGATGTTTCCGTCGCCGTCGACATCTCCGTGCAAGCGACCGTTGATGATCTTGAAGTTGTATCCGGGCCCGAAGTCGTAGTCATCGTAGTTGCTCAGATAGCCGTTCTCGCTGGCGTCCAGGGCACGCTTGTCGTCGTACCACTGGAGCTGTCCGTCTATGACCTCGAAGTCGATGTCGCCGTTCCCCTTGAAGTCGACGGCCAGATCGTCGGCGTCATCGATGTAGCCGTTGTCATTGACGTCCAGCCACATCTCATCGTCGGTCTCAGTGGTTCCCCACGGATCGTCCAGGTCATCGGGCCGGTTAGCGGCGCCGTCTGAAAGCAGGATAAGGAAGTCTGGGACCGGCGGGCGGTTCGGGGCGAGCTCCGCCTCAGCTCGCCAGATGGCCTCCCCGATGTTGGTGTAGCCGCTCGTGTCGGATGAGGAGTC
>CAYGAN010000367.1:1521-2692 GCA_964347585.1 uncultured Planctomycetales bacterium
CCCACCGACTTGTCCTCGGCTTTGCGGATGGCCCGGCCCACGGCCTGAATGATGTCAACCTGGGACCGTCGAGGGTCGACGAACGCCACCCCGTCTTTGAGGGTCACCAAGCCCATGTGGTGCGGATCCGGGCTCGGGTTGTTGTCGATGAAGCGCTGGACGAAGTTCTGGGCGGCCGATGAGGCGGCGGCCAGCTTGCCCGACTGGTCCATACTGTCGGTGAGGTCGAAGGCGACCATCACGTCCGTCGGGCGGTAGCACTGGTCAGTTGCGGGCGGCGCCGTGGAGGCGCCCCGAAGCCCCAGAAGGCTGGCCGCGACCGTCGCGCACACAACCGCGCCGATCAGAGTCAGCAACCTGACGTGGCGGAGATGGAACGATAGGGAAATCCTGCCCTTGCCCGTGGGCCAGCCAAGAGATGGTCGGTATGCCGCACCCATCACCGACACGCCTCCTTATTGCCCTCGGGCGACCCGCCAAGACGGGCATCCGAGCCCGAACGCCTCTTGGCCGGTGAGAAGCGCTGCGCTGGCCTCCCATGAGGGCCTTAGAAGCACGCAATCACACGCGCGTATACGCACGCGCGACGCATGTTTTCGCTAGACTAACATAACATCCCACATTTGTCAAGGCTTGATCGCTGCAATGAGGGCAAAGAGAGCGCACATGACCATGCCGCGGGCATCGGCCCTTCTCCGCGCGAACGGAAGCGGGGTACCGTCGGTGGCCAGTACCCTGATGCGCTGGATCAGCCGCCCCGTTCGCGGCCCGGGCAGAATGCGAGACCCCAGCTCGTCAGCCCACGCCACTTGTGCCACCGAGTGGCTAGGTGCATTGCGTGTTCAGGTGTGGCTTGAGGAGCAACACGTCGAGGATATCGGTAGAGCCGCTCGCGTTCAGATCGTAGCGCCGGTCAAAACCGGGTTCGCCGCTCTGCGTGCCCAGGACGGGCTTGAACATGAGGACGTCGAGCACGCTGACCGAGCGGTCGAGGTCGAAGTCAGGGGGCCACGCGTCGTGACCGGGGCCCGTGCTGCAGGAGGCTAGCGAGTCAGTGGCTGCGTAGTCCTCCACGGAGTCTGAGAAGCTGTCGTTGTCATCGTCGTCGTCGACGGTGTTGACGATGGTATCGCCGTCGGAGTCGACGTCAGGGTCGAGGCAGTCGGCTATG
>CAYGAN010000368.1:0-2669 GCA_964347585.1 uncultured Planctomycetales bacterium
AGGAAGCCGGCGGCACCCGCTGGTGCCTGTTGTGCACTCCCGAGACTGTCGTGCCGAAGCGCCAACGACTGGCCGACCGGCGCAGGGAGATTCGCGTGAAGTTCGGACACCCTCCCGAGGAGCCTGAGGACATCGGAACCGACGATCCCGAAATCGCCCAACTCACCGCGGGGCTTCCGGATGACGTTGTGGCCGATATTCGCAAGAAGGTCGCACGAGACGTCAAGGCACTCAAGGAACTGGACGAACGGATCATCGTGGTCGATGATCCGAAGAGCAAGCCACCAGCTTCGCTAGACAAGGGCGCCCATTTCGTTCTGCTTCCATCCCTGTCCAAATGGCAGGCCCTGGTGATATCCAAACCAAGCGTCGCAGACAACTGGGGCCCTTATGTCAAGCCCACTCTGCGCGAGAAGCAATGACCATCGGCCGGGAGCGGCTGCTTGGGGGGACGTGCTGCTTGCGCGGGATACCTCGACGTCGGAGGAGTCCTAATGTACGAGCGCCAGGTGCTTGCCGGTTCCATGGTACGGAATCCACCTCGCCGATGAGTCTACATCGATCCGGCGCTCGGTCTTCATGCTCGTGCTTGGCAGTGCGGCGAAACGCGTTCGCGTCAGAGACCAAAACCAATGCGGATGATCAGGTAACCAAGACTGCCAATGAGGACGAAGAGCGCAAGTGTCTTGCCAGCGCTGGACCATCTCGACAACCGGCGGACGCTTCCCCAGAAGTAATGCATATGCAGAAACGTCCCCGCCGCCATTGATGAGAGCCCCAGCAGGACGGCGTCAATGCCGCGGAGATCGAGGAAGGCTTGCCAACCGGGGAGTATGCCACGGAGGGCGACAAGACAGGCCATGCCATAGACCACCAGACCGAGCGGGATGACCATGCCGCCAAGCCACTTCGGGCAAACGCCTGCTGGCGGCGCTCCGTCCCAGTCATCGAATGCGACTGGTTGTCGCCTCGTGGGGGTTCTAAAGAACATGACGATGGCTCCTGGCTTGGGGCTGAACTGCTCCTGACCATGATATCGCCTGCGATCTCAGCCTAATAGCGCAAGCTCTGGGCGTGCCGACGGTAGGGGCCGGAAGGCGGGCACGAGGTGCGAAAGTACGGCCTACGGAAGAGACCCTTGGCAGGCCCGGAGGCGAGTACGAATGGTGATCGGCTCACGCATGGCAAGCCGATAAGAAAAAAAGGCCCTGCAGCGAAGGGGAAAACGGAACGAACTGTCTTCGCTGCAGAGGCCCGCACTCCCATGATAGGGGGAGCTGACCCTAGTATAACCGAGGCCCAGTAAGCCGTCCCACATCAAAGCCGCCGAGCTGGCATGCCGGCGCTGCCGATGTGAGGCGCGACCGAACGATCAGATTCGCTTGCCTGCTCGGACCCCCGCCGTTATACGAGTTCGCGCTTCCGTAGCGCGGTCAGTGGCGGGTCAATCTTAGGGACGCTCCAGATGAGCCAGCCGTGCCAGCCCAACATACTCGTGTTCATGACCGACGATCACGGCCAGTGGGCGGCTCGGTGTTATGGCAATCGGCATATGCGCACCCCCAGCATCGATCACCTGGCAGCGCGCGGGACTCGGTTGACCAACGCGTTCACGCCTTGTCCGGTCTGCTCACCCGCGCGAGCGAGTTTCTTCACGGGCCGGCTGCCGTCGCAGCACGGCATTCATGACTGGCTCGACGATCTGGCCCAGGACGATCCCGTCAGCGCCGGTCATCCAGGGCTGCGTGGCCAGACAACCATCGCGCAACTCTTGCAGGGGCAGGCCTACCAGACCGCTCTGGTCGGCAAGTGGCACTGCGGCGGCGACGACAAGCGGCCGCAGCCCGGCTTCGAGCGGTGGTTCAGTTACTATCGCACGCAGTATCCGCACTGTGGCCAGCAGCAGTTCTCCGATCAGGGGCGCCGTCTTGTCCAGCACGGCCGACAATCCGCGCTGCTGACCGATCGTGTGATCGATTTCCTGCGCAGCCGTGACGGTCGCCGCCCGTTCTTCCTCTTCGTCGGCTACGTGGACACCCACTCGCCCTTTGAGGGACATCCGGAGCGGCTGGTCGAGGCCTACCGCGGCTGCCGCTTTGAGGACATTTACTACGAGCGGCCCGACGATCGACATGCGGCGATTGTTCTTCCCGTGCCGGCGTCGCGCGAGGAGCACGACGAGATGCTCGCCCAGTACTACGCTGCGGTGACCATGATCGACAGCCAGATCGGTCGAGTCCTCGACGAACTGGACGGACGGGGTGATCTGGACAACACGCTAATCGTCTATACCTCGGACCACGGCCACATGAATGGCCACCACGGGATGTACACCAAAGGCAACGGGACGGTGCCCCAGAACTTCTATGACGAGTCCATCCGTGTCCCGTGCGTCCTGTCCTGGCCGGATCGCCTGCCAGTCGCTCAGGTCTGCGACCCTATGGTGGACCACTGCGACTTGTTTTGGACGCTGCTGGAAGCGGCAGGCGTCGAGCCCGATGAATCAACGTGCAGGCAAATCGATTCGCCAGGCAGTTCGTATCTGGTTCATCTGACGGGCTCGCCTCCGGGGCCGTCGCAGGACTGTGTGTTCGCTGAGTATGGCAACGCTCGCATGGTCCGCACAACGACAAGTAAGCTGATCAAGCGGTTCCCAAGCAAAGCCGGAT
>CAYGAN010000369.1:0-415 GCA_964347585.1 uncultured Planctomycetales bacterium
CAGGTCCTGATGAACCTCGGGCTGAAGCTCGAGGAGGTCCGCGAGGAGGTGCTGAACCTGCTCGGGGCCGGCGTGGAGACGGAGGAGTCGCGCGCGGCACCCACGGCGGAGACCAAGAAGGGCAAGAGTAAGACCCCCGCGCTGGATTCCTTTGGCCGCGACCTGACCGAGCTGGGCAGGGAGGGCAAGCTCGATCCGTGCATCGGCAGACACAACGAGATCGAACGCGTCATCCAGATTCTCTGCCGTCGGCAGAAGAACAACCCGGTGCTCCTAGGCGAAGCGGGTGTTGGCAAGACGGCAATCGTCGAGGGGCTCGCCCAGAAGATCGTCGATAACGACATCCCCGAACTGCTCAGCGACCGCCGCATCGTCGTGCTCGACCTGGCAATGATGGTGGCCGGGACGAAATACC
>CAYGAN010000369.1:501-2393 GCA_964347585.1 uncultured Planctomycetales bacterium
GGTCGGCGCCGGCGGGGCCGAGGGTGCGATCGACGCATCGAACGTTCTCAAACCGGCCCTGTCGCGGGGCGAGATTCAGTGCATCGGGGCGACCACGCTTGATGAGTACCGCAAGTACATCGAGAAGGACGGTGCCCTCGATCGTCGCTTCCAACAAATCATCGTTGACGCGCCGACGCGCGAGGAGACCGACGCCACTCTTCGCCGGTTGCGTGACCGCTACGCAGCCCATCACCGTGTGCAAATCACCGACGGGGCGATCGAGGCGGCGGTGGAGCTGTCGAGCCGCTACATTACGGGCCGCGTGCAGCCTGACAAAGCCATTGACGTGGTCGACGAGTCCGGTGCACGCGTGCGGCTGAACAGTATGACCAAGCCCCCGGACTTGGCTCAGATCGAACGGGAGATCGAGAAGCTCTCTATTGAGAAGGCTGAAGCCGTCAAGAGCGCCGACTACGAACGAGCGGCCGAGCTGCGCGACCGTGAAGAGTCGCTGAAGAACGAGAAGGGCCAGATCCAACGCGAATGGCGCGATCGGGCCAAGGAGGTGGACGGCGTCGTTGACGAGGAAGTCATCGCCGAAGTGGTCAGTAAGATGACCGGCATACCGCTCACGCGCATGGAGAAAGACGAGGCAGAGCGTCTGCTCCAGCTCGAAAGCGAGATGCACAAGAAGATCGTCAGCCAGGACGAAGCCATCGGCGCCGTGGGGCGGAGTGTTCGCCGTTCGCGATCGGGCCTGAAGGACCCGAATCGGCCGATGGGCTCGTTCGTCTTCATTGGTCCATCGGGCGTAGGCAAGACCTATCTGGCCAAGTGCCTGGCTGAGTTCATGTTCGGCGACGAAGACGCGCTGGTCATCATCGACATGTCGGAGTACATGGAAAAGCACAACGTCAGCCGCCTGATCGGCGCCCCGCCCGGCTACGTCGGGTATGAGGAAGGCGGACAATTGACCGAGCGCATCCGCCGCAGGCCATACGCGGTGGTCCTGCTCGATGAAATCGAGAAGGCCCACCCCGACGTGTTCAATATGCTGCTTCAGATCATGGAAGAGGGCCGCCTGACCGACTCGTTCGGCAGGCACGTTGACTTCAAGAACGTGATCCTCATCATGACCAGCAACATCGGGGCGGATAAGATCACCCACCAGGCTACCTTTGGCTTCGAAAGACGCGACGACGAGGTCAGCTACGAAAAGATGAAGACGATGCTCAAGGCCGAGGTCGAGCGGTATTTCAGGCCTGAGTTCTTGAACCGCATCGACGAGCTGGTCGTGTTCCGCAAACTGACCCATGAAGACCTTACCAAGATCGTCGATCTGGAAGCGGCCAAGGTGGCCGAGCGCCTTGCCGGTCACGGCCTGGCGCTCGAGTTGACCCAGGATGCCAAGGATTTCCTGATCGAGAAGGGCACCGACGAGAAGTTCGGAGCCCGCCCCCTACGCCGCGCAATCGAGAATCACGTTGAGGACCCGCTTTCGGAAAGCATCCTCCGCGGGGAATACCGCGGCAAGAACCGGGTCGTCGTCTCGGTGAAAAAGACCGACGGGGAGGAGGAGGAAAAGCGTCTGTGCTTCGAGGCGGTCGCCGGCGAGTCACAGGAAGCTGAGGCGGTCGCCGCCTCAGACGTCTCCGATGCGACCTAACCGCCGCGCTGCTTTGCTTTTCAAAGAAGACCCGAACGACAACCGGCCTTGGCAAGACTGACCGGGTGGACCGAGATTGCTATCTCGGTCGTTTTCTTGCGTGCGGATCGGGGCCGGAGGGGCCGGTCCCGCGTCACACGGGCCCGATCGAAGGGGCTTGCGCGCCTCTGCGCAAGGCCGACTGCCACCCGGGGCCGGGTGCCGGCCCCCTATGGGGCTGTGTGCGTGAACATGATCCGACACT
>CAYGAN010000369.1:2403-2661 GCA_964347585.1 uncultured Planctomycetales bacterium
CAGCGCGTTGATCGCACCATCCGAGACAATGTCGTACTTGGCATTGTCCCCGACCGTCACGTCCGCGGTGAACTTGATCCGCACGCCGCTCAGGTCCAAGGCGTTGACCATCTGAGAGGACGCCCCGCCGTTGTCCACCTCCCCCTCCAGCGCCCGGATCAGAAAGTCTCTGTCGCCCGCAATCACCGAGCCGGCCAGCGTGACCGTGTAGGTGTCCTGATCCGGCAGGGGAGTCAGGTTGATCGTAAACACGTCGGC
>CAYGAN010000370.1:0-2657 GCA_964347585.1 uncultured Planctomycetales bacterium
GGCGCCCTCAAGGAAAAGGACAGCGGCCGCATGCGCGCCGAAGGTCGCGTGGGGGACGCCGTTCACATCGATCAGGTTGGCACATTCACTGCGATAGACGATCCGCCCGGCCTGGTGCGCGCCGTCGGCGTAATGGAAGTGCTTGCGCACCCCGATGGCCTTGAGCACAGCCAGCGTTTGCGCCAGTCGGGCCGCCGCTTCGGTCATGGAGGCCCGCCCCGGCGAGGGAGAGCCCGTACTCTTCAGCCAACTGCGGCTGCCAGTCAACCAGAGCCCGCCTTCCGAATGCCAGACCTCCAGCTCGGCTCCACCCCGACCGCGATGCCCGAACAGGGACTGGATCTTCTCGATCAGACGGCGGTCAGGGGTCGGTCCGTAATGATGGAACGATACGGCGTCACAGTGTCTGCCGATGCCTGCCTTGAGCCCGTCGTACAGGAGCGGCCGATAGAGCGTCGCGACGGCGCCACCCACCAAGGCTACGTCCGCGTTTTCCGAACGTGCCGCCTCGTGCGTTTGCTGAATCAACTTCATGAAAATCGTGAGCCGGTCCTGATCGGGCCTCGTTCGCAGGAACCCGCCATCGGGTTCGTTCCAGTTCTCCCAATGATCGATGTACGGGCTGAACACGCCCATCGTTCTGGCGCAGTACTCCCGCCAGGCCTTCCAGTCGCTGGGCGCGAAGTTCGTGAAGACGCTTCCAGTGGCTTTGCCCGCCGGGGCGGAGGAGTAGAACGTCGGCACCGTCCCGAGTGTTCCCAGGATCTGAAAGCCCATGGACTTTGCGCGTTTCACGCCGGCCAGGGAAAAGACGAACCTGCCCCTGTCCGGCTCGACTACGTACCACTTGGTGTTCAGCGGCGGGTGCAGCCGCAGCCAGCGGAAGCCGCCCAGTTCGGCGATGCGCAGGTTATACGGCGTCAGCCAGAAGTGCCCGCCGAAGAACGAATCCCTGACAGTTTTCAAAGCCGGCAGCTTCGGGGGCAGGTGATAGACGATCTCCACCGTCGGCTCTGACTCCGGCTCATCAGCCCGAAACAGCTCACACTTGAACGAGCCGAGTCTGTTCGAGGGAAGATCGATCACCTTTCGCCCCACGCCATCGCCGGAAAGGGAGATGTCCAGTTCGACCCTTTCGACTTGGTCCTCCCACGCGTCGATCACACGTCCGGTCAGATGCAAGGACTTCTGGCCGGCCTCGCCCTGAGCCAGAATGTAGAACGCGACCCGCTCGCCGGGAGGGAATATGTTGGCCGGGTGGTCCTGATCGACCGGCTCCCATCCCGCGGCGGGGGTTGCGGCTTGATCACCGGTCAGTGGTTCGGTTCCCTCGTTGACGGTCACGGCGTCAAGCCGGTATTGCCCCGCGGCATGTGTGTTCAGTTCCAGGAAATACGTGCCCGAAGTCGAGACCGTCGGAGTAAACGTGAAGGAATAGGAGTGCCAATCGGTGTCGGGGCTGATGAAGGAACGTTCCGCCCAGACGGTCCGCGGGAACAGACCATGCCCGACGCGCGCATTGAACCTGGCGCCTTTGACCGAAGTCTTCAGCCAGAAACTGAGGGTGGCTTGGTGGCCGTACCGCAGCGGGAAGTACGCTGACGTCACCGCCGCCGAACACTGCGGGAAGACCTCGAAGTGAAGCACTCGGCTCCCGTCGGGCGCGTCGGACGCTTCGATGACCCGCAGGTCGGCGTCGATGTTGCGCTCCGCGGCGATCGGAGAGTTCACGTACCCGCCCGCTTCGCGGAAGGTGGCGTACCAGCGGTCGCGTCCCACCTCGAAGGACCCGTTGGCGATCTGGTTCCCCGCCAACGGGAGGCCGGGCTCTCGGCTGGGCAGTCCGGTGAGCGAGACGTCATCCAGCCAGAAGCTGGTCTCCTGTGCGAGAACGAACATGACGCAGGTATCTTCGGGATCCGTGTTCTGCGGCAAGGTGAGGTTGAAGGCATGTTCACGCCACTGCGGCGTGAGCCCTACACGAGTCTGGAAGTAGGCGGTGTACGGCGCGTGCTGCTTTCTGAAGAGGACCTCGATCGGCCGCAGGCCGGACACGTCCTTTGGTCCGCGAATCCAGAACCGCAGCTGCAACGTGCTGCCGGGACCCACCGGGAGGCTCGGGTAGATCAGCTGCACGTCACGCCCGAGCTTTTTCCGAATACTCACCCGTTGGCTGAATCGCCCGGTGTGCGGGCGGAGGTGGGTTCGCTCGAATTCCGCAACGCAATTGCTCCAGTTATTCTCGATCCACGCGGACCGTGTCGCGGGGACTTCAAAGCCGGGGTCTTTGATCATGTTGGGCACGGCATCGGAAGTGACCGTGGTGGTCCGGCCAAGGAACGTGACAAGCAGAAGTGAGGGAAGCACGAGCTGTGTAGCAGTCTCCGACATTATCGACCCTCTTATGATGCACCAAGCCGATCACATTCGGCTTCCCGCCGCTCTAGCATCCGTCCCTTACCCGTCGCCAGGAATGATACCATAGGCTATCGCTAGCGCAACAGGTGCGTGCCCATACCATTTGACGCGCTGGTTGTGATCGCCCGTCGGCGTGCTATAGTGATTTGTTTCGCGGGAGTTGCATCGCCGGTGAAGCAGCAGACTATCGCGATCATTGACTTCGGCAGTCAGTACTCTCAGCTCATCGCTCGGCGGGT
>CAYGAN010000371.1:0-1279 GCA_964347585.1 uncultured Planctomycetales bacterium
CCCGGTTCACATCGCCATCGTGGAGCAGATCCGTCAAGAAGCGCTGACAACGATCGCCTTGAGTGCTGGCGTTCCGACGGGCGTGTTTGTCTTCTGCCGCGGCGAACCGCGTCGGCGCGACATCAACAAGGTCGCTGGTCTACCGTATTGGCCAGCCAACGAGCCCTGGCCGCTCTCGGAGGCGGGCAGGCCCTTGACCTTCCTGGCCCAATTCAACTTTGCCGATTCACGAAAGATCGTTGGGGAACTGCCGGGCGACGTGCTACTCATCTTCGCAGATGGCGGGCCCGACGATGTCATGCCCGATTACATCCGGGAGTTTTACGCGGAGCAAGGCGGTCTGGATGAGGGCAACTGGTCGAGCCTGTTCTTCAAGTGGCTGGACCTGGGGCACGAGGATCTCATTGCAGAAGAAGCCATCCCGAAAACGAGTTGGCGGAGCTCGCCGTGCTACGGCGCCATTCATCAGACGTTCGACTATCCCGGCCAAGAAGACGCCTTCGACAACTACAATCGTTCTTACCAACTGCCCGTCATTGAAGGGACGAAGATCGGTCGGGTGCCACGATGGATCCAGGACGAAGAGGACCTCCCGGGCCGCTTCCTGTGTGCCCTGGGTTCGGTTCATCCGTCCCGGGATGAACCTTATCCGTTCCTGAACGACCCGACTCCGTGCACCTGGGAGGAGGAGTTTCTTACGTGGGGAGACGTAGGGTCCGTTTACATATTCCTTGATCGGCGAGGCACAATCCACTGGACAATGCAATGCTACTAGAACTGCCGCGCCCGTCCACCAAGATGCTGCGCGCGGTATTCCTCAAAGCAAGCGTTAGCCGTGCTACGCTGACATGCTGACGAGACGCGTGCCCGGCAAAGGCTCGATCTCCTGGACGACGATCGCGGCACGTTCGACGTTGTTCCGCTACCTTCAGCGGCTTTCCCTGGCTCGACCTGCGAAGCGTCGGCCTCGGCGCGCCGTCCCACAGGTGAAGCCATGCAAAAACGCCGCGCAAGTGTGCAGCCCTGCACCGCGTGTCGTCTGCTTGGTCAACGATCGCGGTGATCAGCCGCCGATTGCTCGCCACCGGAAAGGCTCGGCTGGGTCGTCTGCCGCATACATAGGCCCCCGCCGAGGATGATGCAAAGCCGGGAACCAGCTTCGGCGAGGTCGTTACGTATGTAGACCGGCCAGCTAGGCGCCGCTTGGGCTCGCGGGGTTGGGGGGAGTCGGTGACCATTGCGGCTTCTGGTTCCACGATCTCAACGGGCGCTGAGTACG
>CAYGAN010000371.1:1429-2635 GCA_964347585.1 uncultured Planctomycetales bacterium
CGGCCCGGTCGGCGTGCTCAGCCCGGTTGACGGGCTTTGCCGCGAGGAGTTCTGTCCCGATCCGCATAAGACCCAGTGATAAATCGGATGACGGAACACAAGTGTCTGAGGGTACAAGCGTTAGCTTGCCTCCGAAGCGTTATCCAACGGCATGTTATACGGTTAGGAGACGTCAGTTCCGCGTCTGATGCGGGCCAATCTAATCATTGTTGGATGCCGGGAAGACAGACAAAGCAGATGGATTTCGAATCACTCGCCGAACGATTCCGCTGCCCTGAAGTAAAGGCTATCGCCCTGGTGGGTGGCTTCGCACGAGGCGATGCGGGCGTGTTCAGCGACATTGATCTTGTCCGTTTTCGAACGACGGACGTGCAGGAGCGCGCCGAGACGTGCTTGGTCGGTGAGCACTTCGTCGTCGTGAGCGACGTCGGCTCGTCACATGTGGAGGCCCGCTTTGCCAACCCACTGGACGCCACAGAGTACATGGCGGGCCTACGCACGGGACGTGCGTTGTGGGACCCTGACTGCTATTTCGACGCGATCCAGAAGCGGGCACATGCTTTCGTGTGGGACGGAGCCATGGCAGACAAGTCCCGTGCGTGGGCCAGCGCCCAGATGGTCGGGTGGATCGAAGAGGTGCGCAAAGGGCTAGAGGGACTGCGAAGGGGGGATAAGGGCAGGATGCTGAATGCGGGATATGGGTTGTCCTGGGGTCTTACAAAGGTCATGCGTGTGCAGCGGGGCATTCTCATCTCCAGTGACAACGGGTCGTATCCAGAAGTCGTTGCGTCGATCGGAATCGACTCCCCTTGGGCGGACTTGAGCCGGAAGGTGTTCGGGATCAACGTCTCGCTAAGTCTTCAGGAGCAGGTCAAGGCAGGTCTGCGGCTGTACGTGCTCACGGCAGCCCTCCTCGCCGGCACGCTCAAGCCCGAGGACAGAAGACTTATCGATGAGGCCGTTAGCCGAATCAGCAACGAATTGAGAGAAGCAGGCAACCAGAGCATCCAGGCAACGTCCTGAAGGCCGCACCTCATGCTCGCCGTTAGAAAGATGAAGAATCATGAGCGAACAAGATAAGATTGCTGCTATCAATGAGCGACACTGGGAGTGGGCGGTGAAGAAGCCCGCCGGATGCACGGTTCCATGGCTTGATTTGGAGCCCGCCGTCCTTTGCCAGTATGCAAGTGGCGAGTTGCACAGCGT
>CAYGAN010000372.1:0-2634 GCA_964347585.1 uncultured Planctomycetales bacterium
CCTCCCCGGCGCCCGCCCACGCCCCGTCGATACCCGTCTTGGTCCCCTCACCCCAGTCGTGCAACAGCTTGTGGACATACAGCGTCTTGGCCACCCCGCCCGGATCGTTGCGCGAGCCGAAGTAGTCCAGCGTCAGGACGGCTTGGTCAAGATATCTGCCGGCTTCCAGGCTCGTGTCCAGGTCGGTGAACTTGATGACGACGCTACGGTCGTGCGTGGCGTCACTGCCGGTGTAACGACCCGCTTCCACCACGTCGTTGCCACCGGTGTTGTAGAGCGTGTGCTCCTGGAGGATGTGCGCGTCCTTCGTGCCGGTGTAGGTGGTCTCGTCCGGATACCATCTGCCGTCCTGGAAGACCAGCATCCCGGGCTCGGGATGGACGACGGGCTCGACCGTAAGATTGACCTCGATGGTCTGTGGATCGTTACTGGCGGCGGGATCCGTGATGGTAATCGTGCCGCTGTGCTCGCCTACCGGCAGAGCGGCGGTGCTGTAGATCACCGTGATCGTGTCGGTTTCGTGGGTAGCGGTTCCGGAGTCGGGCACAAGGGAAAGCCAATCGACGTCGGCATCGATGGTGTAGTTCAGGGTGCCTTTGCCAGCGTTAGCCACGGTGAACGACTGATTCTCCGGGCTGGCGAACTGGGGCGTGGTTGCGCTGAGGACAGCAGGTTCCCGAGCGATTCTCGGGCCGGACTCGGCGTACTCGACGATCGTCATCTCGAGATCGACGTTAGGCTGGTGCGCGCCGTTGTAGTACGCGTCGCCGTACGGATAGCCGTTCTCAGCCTGCGACGCGAACCGGTAGGCCACAAAGGCGGCAGAGCCGGGGGCGGGAGACATCTCAATGTAATAGGTCTGGCCCGGGGTGACCGGCACCTCGTCGTCCGCGTAGCTGACGCCGACGATTCCGCAGCTGGCAGCCTGGTACAGCGCCTGAGCGGTCTTGGTCGGGCCGATCTGAGCCCCGCCCGGCCCGCCTTCAAGAATGCGGAACTCGACGTCGATATCCCAGGTGCCGTCCCCGGCGGTGAAACAGTCCACGGCGGCGAGGGCCGCCCCGGTGGCGGTGTATGTCTGCGCCCAAACACCCGTTTGCCCTTCCAGTTGCTCAACGTTGCCGGGCGTCATGTCGATGTACGGAATGACTGTCTCGTCGTTGTCGCTGAAGACGGTGATGAGGAGATCCATATTCTGTGGGTTCCCGCCGCTGTCGTAGGCTTGGCCCTGCGCGTAGCCGTTGCCATCTTCCACGCGCCGGCGGATGGCGAAGTTGGGACCGCTGCCGCCTTGGCCGGTGAGCTTGATCGCGTACCGCTGGCCCGGCGTGGTCGGAACGTCCCCACTGCGGTAGCCGGTCCACGCGTCGCCGTAGCCTGCCCCGCAGGTTTTTGTCGGTCCGACCTGAGGCCAATTCGTGATCGGTCCGCCGTTGTCTTCGTGGACCGAGGCGGCGACTCGATCACAATCCCAGCCTGCGAGCATCCACTGAATCCGAACAATCGACGTGCCCGTAGCGATGAACGTCTGGTACCACGGCGAGCCGAACGCCGTCCAGCCCGTGTCGGTGGTGTAGCAGGAATAGTCCAGGTTCAGCTCGGGATTGACCGTAATGACCTGGCCGTTAATGATCTCGATGTCCGTGACGACCGTCGGTCTGGCGAAAAAGATCGGCTGCGTTACGAGGATGGTGTACGTCCCGGCGGGCGCGTTGATGGAGTAGTGTCCGCCGCCGTAGGGATCGGCCCCCAGACGGCGAGACTGCCCGATGGTAAAGCCCGCATCGGCTGAAAGGTACAGGTCCCACTCGTAGAGCTCGACGTAGTCGCCCGGCCGGCCCTTGATCCTCTCGAACCGGCCTCGTCCCTCGATCGTTCCGTCAGCGACAGCGACAGAACCGGCGACCAGCACACACAGCAATTGAACCGCAAAGGTCCTCATCGTTTGCCTCCTGGGCAGCGGAAGCTGCAATACCCGGCCCTGACAATGGCATGGGGCGCCCCCCGGACCGGCAGCGACCAGACAGTTGTCCCCTCCGGCTTCGCGCAAGCGCCACCTTCTCCATCGTACCAAACGCTAAGTGGCTAATGGAAGCGGACCTGCCCAGCAAGCGCCCTCGGCAACGATCCGCGGCTTGCACACTCAGCTTGACTTGCGCCCACCGGCCGATAAGCTCGCAACCCAGTAAGCGCGGGCGCTCAATTATAGGCGGCTGTTGGCTGCTAAGGTCTTGTAAGCTCGAAAGATGCGCGTCTTATTCATTTACCCGAATCTCAATGCTGAGGAGGGCTTTAACCACGGTGTGGCCGCCCTTTCCGGGTGCCTGCGAGCCCGCGGCCATCAGACCAAGCTGATCAACGTCAACGAGTCGCTTGGGCCCGTCCCCAGCGACGAGCAGATCGTGCAAGAGGCCCGGCAGTGGAACCCCGGGTTTGTGGCCTTTTCGGTCATGACCCAGCAGTATCGCTACGCCTTGCGCCTGGCCAGGGCGATCAAGGAGGCGATGCCCGCCATTCTCTTGGGCGTCGGCGGGGTGCACGCCACCATGTGCACCGAGCAGATCAAGGGCGATTGCGTGTGGGACTTCATTGGCGTGGGTGAGTGCGACGAGGCGCTGCCTGAGCTGATCGATC
>CAYGAN010000373.1:0-626 GCA_964347585.1 uncultured Planctomycetales bacterium
CCTGCTCGCAAGACCGCAGATCGCAGACCAGGCGCAGATCAAGCGGCGAATCCTCGTCGATTTCGATCGCCACCCGGCCAGCGGACATCCGGGCCCCCGCGGTGGCAAGCGCGCGCCAGCGCGCGTTGTGTATGTCGCCGATCTGGACCGTCGGCTCGCGCCCGAGTGCAGCGTTGTTGATCTCGACGCGCCCCGATCCGAAAGGCACGATCAGCAGAGCCGACGCATCCGAGATGCTCGCATGCACCGAGCGCTCGGCCGACGCGGATCCCTCGGCTTCGTCGGGACACACGATTAGGACGGCGGCTAGGCCCGTCGTCGTGACAAGCGGGGCCCCATGGACCTGCACCGTCCCGTGCAGGCTGGCCGCGCGGAGCTTGCCGTCCTCGGCCCAAAGCATCGCTGGCGCGTCACGTTGCAGCTCGAGAGCGAACCGGACGCCTGCCAGCGTGCCGCTGAAGGTCTTTGCTCCCCCCGATCGCCGGACGATAGTCAGCACAGCTCCCCGTTTAGTGGCCAGACGAAACGCAGCATCGACACCGTCGTCGGGCGTGATCGGATATCGCTGAACGTCGGCGTGCGCGAGAAACGAGCGCTACAGTTCGAGGAGCCTCTCGGGCGCGTTC
>CAYGAN010000373.1:640-2629 GCA_964347585.1 uncultured Planctomycetales bacterium
TGCGCTGGCCGGGCGCCGAGGCGGTCGTCTCGGGCTGCGCGAATGGCGGCGTGAGGTCCATGCCGTCGAGGCCCAGGCGCGCGGCGCGATCCGCGCGCGTCGCCCGGCGCCACTCATCGAAGCCGACCGAACCCGACAGGTAGAGATGCCCGCCTCCTTCCACGAAGCTGACCACGCGGGCGAAGGTCGCGTCATCGCAGGCGTACGGCACAGGCCAGAGAAGCGCCTTGGCCGGGGCGTCCGCGCGAGGCAGGTCCTCCTGGCTGATCACGTTGAAATCAACGCGCAGCCGCAGCAACGCGTCGATCGCCGAATACATCGCCCCGAGCACTTCCTTTGCGTACGGACCGAAACGGTTCCCGTCAGGCAGCAACAGGGCCAGGTCGGGCTCCGCGTAGCGCGGCTCGAAACGCGAAGCGAGCAGCCCGAAGTTGCGATACGCCAGCAGGACGTCTTTGGGGACCGCTCGGCCCTGGCCAGCGTGGCGAATGCCCCACGGGAAAACCGCCCCGGCAAAGTCCTTGAAGCACCAGTTGCACATGAACGACGCGCCGAGCCCGAGCGCGTAGTGGCCGACGTTGACGTAGTAACGGACGCTCTCGGCGTCGGCGGTGCCGTCGCGGCCGTGCGTGCGCCGGTCGTGCATGGCGATGCTGCCGAACTCGCCGAGCGAGAAGCTTTGGCCGAACGCGCGGCGGTCGATCAGCTTCAACTGCCGCGCCGCAGCGTGCACGTCGCCATAGAAGTGACAGTTGCTGAAACGTGTGTGGGCTGCTCCGACGTGCGGGTCGGCAGCGCGCGGCGTCTGCAGGAAACCGACGGTGAACGGCGCGTCCGGGTCGCCCGCGCGAATGCCGGCGGCATTGGCCTCGATCCACCGGTTCAGAACCGCGTGTCGGAATCGATCGGCATCGACGGCCTGGATGTCATCCCATTGTCGGGGGTCCTGGCGGTCGTCGGGCTCGTCCGGCAGGGGCATTTCCGCCGGGGGCGGGCCCTGCCTGCCCCACGCTTTCCACGCAGCCGCCAGCGTGCCGTGCCGATTCAGCAAAAACTGATGCCACACGTCGCGGAGGTGAGGCTCCTTTGTGTGTTGGATCCACGGCTCGTTCTGAATGTCGTAAAGCATCCAGCCGGTGTCTCGGTACCGGCGGACCCAGAATTCGTTCCAGGTGCGCTGGGCGGTGAGTTGCTCGGCGGTCAGGTTCGTGCTCAGCCAATCATGCAGGGACAGGAACGGCACGACGCCGTGCCTGCGCGCGAGCTGGACGATCGCGTCCATCTGACGGATCAGCTTCTTCGGCGGGGCCTTGGCCAGATCAAGCGCGTCATGCTGGGCTTGGCCCTCGTAGCCTTTGTGCGCGAACGGTGAAAAATGCAGGATGCGCCATAAGCGGAGCTGCGCGTCGGCGGCCTGGGAAAAGTCGGCCTCCCAGGTCAACGGACCCTCGTCGAGCGAGTAATACATCATGCCCGTCTGGTTCGTGCCGGTCAGGAAAGCCGCCCGGCCACTCAACCGGAAGTAATTGTCCTGAAGCTTGATGCGCGTGGCGCGCCTCCGGACGCCCGCCGACCGAACGCAGACTGCCCCGCGCAGACGATCGACCCGGCCGCCCTCGGCCGTCAGTTCGGCGCTGAAACGGTAGAACTCCTCGTCAAGCTCCAGAGACTCGAACGGCTGGGCGATCGTCTCGACTTGGCCCGGGTCGATCACAACAAGCTTCTCAACCGGCGCCCGGCCCTCCAATTGGAACACAACTGTCGCCGACGCGCGTTCGGGTCCGTGATTCGCCACGTCCGCGCGGAGCGTAACGGTCTCGCCGGGCTCATAGGACGCCAGATCGCTTTCCACTCGCACCAGATACAGACGGCGCCGTAACGCCCCGGCGACGTCGAGAAACAGCTTTCGCATCGACGCAGCCGCCTCGCCCTTGGGATCGAACAGATCGCGGTTCGTCACACCGAAGAACGCCCAACTCGACCCCTTGA
>CAYGAN010000374.1:0-209 GCA_964347585.1 uncultured Planctomycetales bacterium
ACGTTCGGCGGCGCCGTCGCGCCAGCAGCCGACCCCTCACGCCCGCGGGAAACAGGCCAAACGACGAGCGCAGAGGCGACGAGTATCACAGCCCCTAGGCCGGCTTTTAGCTCTCGCGCGTTCATCATCGCTTGTTCTTCTCCTGTACGCAGCAACGGTGCGCCGTCCTTCGTGCGTGCGCGAACGAAGGGCGGGGAACGGACTTTGTC
>CAYGAN010000374.1:363-2625 GCA_964347585.1 uncultured Planctomycetales bacterium
CGTCTTCGGCAACTCAGCAGTGCCACCCCGCCCCACCCCGCCCCTGAGCCTTCAGCCTTCCTGCTGGCCCCCGATCCGTCCCCCACACTCGCTGCGCGTGGATGGGACACCCGCCAATCGCAACGAATCACCGCGCAGCCTGCTTGGCGTGGAAGGATTAGATTCAGCGCGCGTCGGCGGAAGGGCGTCAGTACCCCATGATCGTGCGCATTCGGTCGGGCACGAGGTCGTTTTCGTTCTCTTTCCACCACTGTTTCCACGTAGCAACGGCTTTTACCCATCTCTCGTCAGTAGTCCGGCCGTAAAATTGAAAGCTTTGGCCGCCGGTGAACTTGCCTAGCTGTCCAGTGAGCCGCAGGCGAAACGCCCAATTCGGATCATCCAGCTGCGCCATCAGGATCGGCACGACGGACTTGTCGGCAATTCGGCTCATCGCCGTCAACGCCGCGTACCGGAGCTCCTGCGACTCGGAGGCGTTGTCCAGAATCCTCCGCAACGGCTCGATACAATCGATATGCGCCAGACGCTCCCCCAGCAGTCTGACGGCCTGGGATCGCCTCGCGAGCGGCTGCTCTCCGTCGGAGCCAATCTTCGCCAGACGCTGGAGCTCAGCACGCTCACGGTCAGATAGCTCACGCCTTGCATCGAGCGTGAATCTGAAGGGCAGGGCCGTGCTCACCGGCGGCGGGTCCCGCTTGGCGAGATCCGCAATCCTGTGCACCTCGACTTGTATGGTGGTAAGTGCCCTGCTCAAATAGCCCTTCTTCGCTTCTGAAGCAACCCGATCGCGCGCTGCCTGGACGGCCGTGCAAAGATCATTCGAGGCAAAGCGCCGGAGCTCTCGGCATGCAACCGCGGCGCACTCATCATCCTCTGCACGTTCGGCTACCCGTAGCAGAACCCAAGGGGCGCGAGGTTCCCGCACCTCCACCATATCCGCTCGATCTCCCTTGACTAACGTCGTTCGTCCCAAGGCGGACAATGCGTAGATGAGCACCTGCTTCTTCCAGGTGGCCCAATCTTCGGTCAGCCCCTTGCATAGCAGCTCCGTCGCAAGGGGCGCAGCATCGTCGCCGAGCTGATAGACAAGGTGATACCCTCCCAGACGCGGTTCTGGAGGCGTAGGGCCAGGTCGCGGCAAGCGATGCCAGGTCGACCGATCTTCGGCCGCTTTGGCGAAGGCGTCGCTGAGAGCATCGTGTAACCGTGCAGGATCCCCAAGTCGGGCAAGTAGTGCCTCCAGGATCAGGGTGGAGATCGGGTCGGTCGTAGCGTGATGCTTGAGGGTTAAGAAAGCTCGCACGGAAACTTTATCCATACCCAAGAGCCGGTCGCGCGTGGCCACGTAGTCAGCGCTCGTCTTATCGACCAAGCCTGCGTACACTGACTCGAGTGTTTGTTGGGACTCGCGGTCGGGCTCCGCGTTCTGAGCGGAGCCGCAAGCGAGGGTTAGCACCGTCAGAGCCGTGTCAACAACGCATTTCATAGATCTGCTCTCCTGGTCGCGCGGTCATGGCGACTCCCACCAGGCCGCGCCGTGTTCTGCCCGGTCCTTGGACTTGAGCCTGGCCACCATTTCTGCCAGACGCCCCCCCGGGGCTGCAGCAAGCACCGGGGCGAACTGGACTACCGCGACGGCGAGCAAGACTGTTTTCGCAGTCATATTACCTGTCTCCATGTTAGGGATTCTCGGGAACATCGATCCAGTCGCCGCCAAGCTTCTGCGAGGCAGGGAACGGCAAGGGTGCCCCGTCCTTCGTGCGTGCGCGAAGGGCGGGGGACGGGCTTTGTCAGCCGGCCCAGACGCCTCCTTCGTCCAGCCTTCAACCTTGAGCCTTACTGCCGGCCCCCGATCCGTCCCCCACCCACGCTTCGCGTGGATGGGGCACCCGCGCCGCTGCGGATGGATGATCCGCTGGGATAGTCAAGGCACTGCTCAAGAGCAGTGGCACACGTCCAGCGTCTTTGGCAAGTCAGCAGTGCCACCCCGCCCCCTGATCTGTCCCCCACCCACGCTTTGCGTGGATGGGGCACCCGCCAACAGCGACGCTGCCTTAGGCTTTTACCCTGCGCCGGTCCTTTTGGTTTCCCAGGAAGCCGCGGGCGCAGGCGAAGACCTGCTCCCGGCGGACGAGAGATTCAGTCAGATGAGAAGAGGAACTGTTCTCAGGTAAGCCGGGCGCCGGCACGCGCCCCGCCGGCGGGCGCAGCCAGGTAGTGAACCGAAACACGATGCCGTATCATGTCGCTGGACGACGCACA
>CAYGAN010000375.1:0-2611 GCA_964347585.1 uncultured Planctomycetales bacterium
GTACTCGAAGTTCTTCGATAACATGGGCCCCATCCCGCACCACATGCACCAGCAGCACGAACACGCCGAGCTGACCGGCCAGCAGGGCAAGCCTGAGGGATACTACTTTCCGCCCCAGCTCAACAACGTGGATAACAACTTCGCCTACACGTTCATGGGCCTCGAGCCTGGCACGACCAAAGCTGACGTCCGCAAGTGCCTGGAGAACTGGTACAAGGGAGACAACGGGATCCTGGATCTGTCGCGGGCGTACCGCTTGCGGCGGGGCACCGGTTGGCTGATCCCCGCCGGGGTGCTGCACGCGCCGGGCTCGCTGTGTACCTATGAGCCACAGTGGGGCTCGGACGTTTTCGGCATGTTCCAGAACATCGTCGAAGGACGGTTCGTGCCGTGGGACCTGTTGGTCAAGGACGTGCCTGAGGACAAGCGCCAAGACCTCGATTACATCGTCGGGCAACTCGATTGGGACAAGAACGTTGACACGCACTTCGCTCAGCACAACCAACTCAGGCCGATCGTGGATGAGAGCAGATGCGGGCCCGGCTATACCGACCGCTGGGTCGTTTACGGCACGATCGACGACGAGCCCCTGTTCAGCGCGAAGGAACTTTCCGTCGAGCCGGGAGCCAAGTGTACGCTTCAGGACCCCGGCGCAAGTGGCTGGATCACCGTCCAGGGCCGTGGCCGAATGGGCAAGCTGAATCTCCAGACTCCGGCGATGATCCGCTTCGGCGAGGAAACGGCTGACGAGGTATTCATCACGCACGAAGCGGCCGCCGCCGGCGTCGAGATCGAGAATACCGGCAGCGAGGCGCTGGTCGGCTTACGCTACTTCGGTCCCCATGCGCAGCCCGACGCCCCGCAGGTTGGCGATTACAGGAAGTCGTGATGGCAACGTGAATCCAGCCATCCGTGATCCGGATCCCCGCGCGCGGGGGTGCCGCATGCGGCGCCGCGAAACAAGCACAGGCCCCAACGAGGACATGTGAACAGGAGGCACAGACCCGTGGCCAAACGTATCGCCATCGGCACCTGGGCGTACGCAATTGGACCGTACGCGGACTCACCGATCCCATTTACGGAGGTCGTCGAGAAGTTACACTCCTTCGGGTTCGACGGCCTCGAACTGGGCGGCTTCGGCGTCCACCCCAACCCGGACCTGCAGACGACGAACGAGGAGCGAGGGGCGGTCAGGCAGATGTGGGAATCCCGAGGCATGGGCTGTAGCGGTTTGGCTGCCGATCTCTGGAGCGAGAAGCTCATCACCGCCGCCGACACCAGCTCGTACATGACGACGTTCCGCAAGAACATCCGGTTCTGCAGCGACCTGGGCATCGACGTAATCCGCGTGGACACGACGGAAGATCCCGGTGTACTCGGACGGGTTGGCGACGAGCCGGCACAACCGACGGTCGTTCCGTACGACGATGCGTTGAAGCGGGTCTGCAATACCTGGCGCCAATGTACCCAGGAAGCCGCCGATGCGGGCATACGCGTCGTGTGGGAGTTCGAGCCCGGCTTCGCCTTTAACAAGCCTGGCGATATCCTTCGCGTGCTCGATGGCGTCAACCACGACAACTTCATGGTCATGTACGACACCTGCCACGCGAACATGATCGCCAAGTACGGCTCCCGACAGCCCGGCGAGTGCGAGACGCTGCCCGGTGGCGCGAGAGAGCTGGCCGAGAAGCTGAAGGGCAGGATCGGCCGGGTCCACCTGATCGACTCGGACGGCACGCTGCACGACAACCACACCAGCACGCACGCACCCTTTGGCCAAGGCGAACTTGACTTCGACGAGCTCATGCCGGTCATTGTGGCCGCCGGCTGTCCCGACGACTGGTGGACGATCGATCTGTGCTTCTGGCCCGACGCGTGGACTGCCACCCAGGAGTGCAAGCGGTTCGTGGACGGATTGGTCAGTAGGTACGGGTAGGGGATGAGGGACGCTCTATACCTTTCGCAGAGCGAGGTGGGGCATAAGCATCATTGTAGGTCCGGACGCCCCAAAGCCTGCTAGCACGGGTCCGTGGCACCACGCTGAGAACTGAATACCCAGAGAGGAACGAGGAATGTCCAAGTCAATCAACGTCGGTGTGCTCGGGTGCGGCTTCATGGGCCGGGCCCATTCCAACGCCTACCGAAAGGTCAATCAGTTCTTCAAGCTGAGCCAGCAGACGGTGCTCAAGGTTATCTGTGACGTCAACAAGGACAAAGCCAAGGCCTTCGCTGGCAATTGGGGGTACGAATCGTACGAGACCGATTGGCGGAAGGTGGTGGCGCGGGACGACGTCGATCTGATCGACGTTTGTGTGCCGAACGTCATGCATCGCGACATCGTCGTGGCCGCGGCCCAGCACGGCAAGATGCTAATCTGTGAGAAACCGCTTGCCATGAACGTGGCCGAGGCTGAGGAAATGGTCGCGGCAGTGGAGAAGGCCGGCGTGGCCAACATGGTCTCGTTCAACTATCGGCGCGTTCCTGCCATCTCGCTGGCCAGGCAGGTTATTGACGAGGGGCGCATCGGACGGGCCTTCCACTATCGCGCCACCTATCTTCAGGACTGGACCATCGCCACGGATGTGCCGCAGGGCGGTGATGCCCTGTGGCG
>CAYGAN010000376.1:0-2597 GCA_964347585.1 uncultured Planctomycetales bacterium
AGCGAATAAATTGAAGGCCAGGTCGACCTACATACTGGGTGAAGATGAACTTGCCCGCGGCGTGATCGTTTGTAAGGACATGGAGAATTCCGAGCAGACTCTCGGCGCAAGCCCGTTCTCGCGAGGTTCCGTGTCCGGTCTCGAGCTCGCGGACTCAGGCCAGTTGGGGTCCGGCCGACTCCTCCGAGAGGCCGTCAACCGAGAACTCATCCTGCGCGGCGTGCTCGTCCAGTTGCAGGCCCGGTTCTACATCTCCCTCGTCCACACCGAGGCCGAGATCGACTTCGCCGTCGACGCCTTCGGCGCCGCGATCAGGGCGGCGGTGCAGGGCGCGGGCCGGGCGCCCCACTCCGCGCTAGGCCAAGCCGGGCACTACCACCCGTACGCAGACACCATAGCTCAACACAAGGATTGACAAACAGTGGTATCATGTGTCCGCCAGTCCCCATCGCGAGGGCGGCCACATGGCACGCAGAATTTCGGATCGATTGGCGGAGGCGGCCAAGGCGTCGTTCGTGGGACGGGACGATGAGTTCGCGCTGCTCCGGGGTGCGATAGAATCTCCCGAACGGCCCTTTGTGGTGGCGTTCATCCACGGCCCCGGCGGTATTGGCAAATCGCGTCTCCTCCAAGCACTCCTCGCTGACCTCGACGCGTCGTTTCGCGCAGTCGCTCTCGATTGTCGGCAAATTGAACCCACTCCCAGGGGTTTCCTGGGGGCCCTGGCCTCCACCCTGGGCATCCGAGGGCCTGCGAGCCAACAGCGGACCATCGCTGCATTGGCCGACAGCGTCCGGAGCACAGTCCTGATGCTTGACACTTTCGAGACGTTCGGTCTCATGGACACTTGGCTCCGCCAGGTTTTCGTTCCCGACCTGCCTGATTCTGTTCTCACGGTCGTCGCTGGCCGGGAGGCACCGAATCCGGCTTGGTTTACCACACCAGGATGGCAGGAACTGTTCTGCGAAATCGAACTGCGGGAGCTAACGGACGAGCACGCTCTGCGCATGTTGACGTCGCAAGGTCTCACTGAGGCCCAAGCGAAGCGAGTGAATCGGTTCGCGCGCGGTCATCCACTGGCTCTGGAACTGGCGGCAGCCTCCGTCAGGACGCAGCCGGATCTGGACATCAGCGCGGGCCCCCCACCAAGAGTCTTGGAGCAGCTTACCCGAGCATTTCTGGCCGGTCTACCCCCGGACGCGACAAATGCCGTGGAGGCCGCCTCGACGGTGCGCCGGTTGACGGAGCCCATGCTCGCCGTGCTTCTGGCGGTACCGGAGGCCAGAGAGGAGTTCGACAGGCTGAGGCGCCTTGCATTCGTAGAGGGGACGACGGAAGGCCTCACGATCCACGATGTGGTGCGTGAGACAGTGGCTAGGGAACTTTCCGGCCGGGTGCCCGAACGGTATCGAACCTACCGCCAGCGCGCGTGGCGCTTTTTCAGAACGCAGTCCCGTGATCCGGCGGCCTGCGGCCTCTGGCAATGCACCGCCGACATGCTGTATCTCATCGAGAATCCGGTGGTCCGGCATGCCTTCTTCCCGCGGGGCGCCAGCGACTACACCGTAGAGCCCGCAAAGGCCAGCGATGACGAGGATGTCCGCCACATCGCCAGAACGGAGGACGCCAAGCAGTCGGCGGAGTTGATCCTGCGGTGGTGGAACAGGCACCCCGAAGTGTTCAGCTTGGCCAAGGATCGAGAGGGAAGGACAGCCGCATTCTACGCGATGTTCGAGCCGGAGACTGTGGATCGGGAATTGCTGTCGGAGGATCCGCTGACCTGGAGCTGGTACACCCACCTGAAACGGAACCCAGTTGGTTCAGGCGAGCGCGTGCTGTTTCTCCGCCGCTGGCTAGCTCGCACCACCGGCGAACTGCCGTCGCCAGCGCAAGCGGCGTGCTGGCTCGATATAAAGAGGACTTACATGGCGTTGCGTCCGCACCTGCGACGACTGTACACGACCGTCCGTTCTCTGGAAACATATGCGCCTATCGTGGTGCCGCTGGGCTTCGCGCCGGTGAGCGAACTGGACGCGGCGTTGGAGGGGTCGATGTACTACACAGCCGTGCTCGACTTTGGCGAAGACAGCGTGGACGGCTGGCTCGCGACGCTGGTTGGTGAGGAGTTGGGCATCGCCACCACCGGTACGGAGGAAGGGGAGTCAGAGGGCACGGCGATCATCGTCTTCGCTGACATTGCGGAGTCCACACTTCTCACGGAGCAACTCGGCGACAGGGCGTTCCGCGCCCGCGCGCGCCGATTGGACAGGTTCCTGAGGAAGATCACCACCGAAGCGGGAGGCCGTGTAGTGGAAGGCAAGCTGGTGGGTGACGGCGTGCTGGCAGTGTTCACTTCCGCCCACCGCGCCGTTGAATGCGCGGTGCACTTCAGCGCTGCCGCCCAAGACTGTGACCTTCGGCTGCACATGGGCGTCCACGCGGGGGACGTCATTGACGAAGAGGACAACGTCTTCGGCGGGGCCGTCAATATCGCTGCCCGTATCGCCGCATCATCGGGGCCATCGGAAATACTCGTATCTGATACTGTTAGGAGCCTTGCCCGAACCTCGGCGAACGTTGTGTTCGAGGACCGCGGC
>CAYGAN010000377.1:0-1977 GCA_964347585.1 uncultured Planctomycetales bacterium
TCCGTACCCGGCCAGCGTCAGGTCAGGCGACTGCTGCGGCAGGCACCACAGCGCAGCAACCACGACGCGAGCGTTGACTGCCAACGTGGCCGACTACTCGACGCGTTCGGAGGCCGGTATCGAGATCACCATGAACGACGGGTCGCCGAACGACCCGGTCTTGTCCTCCGGGCCACGGAACTTGCCGTTCCAACAGATCACGAGCTTGGACCCTTCGGGATCAATGCAAACCGAGTACGACCCGCCGAAGACATACCCGTATTTCCTCTGGTAATAGGGGTGCAGAAACGCGATCACCTTCTTCGTGCAGGTCTTGACGTCGTACTGCACGATGGGCGAGCCGTGCTCGAAGGAGCTGCCGTGCGCATCGACCGAGTAGTACAGATATCGCTCGCCTCGGCTCATCGCCAACGACGGACTGTAGTAACCTTTCCCCCAGTTCAGCCCGAGCGATTCGACGCGCACTCGATCCGGCCAGAACTTCAGCACCACGCCGTCGTACGTGATCGCGTAAAACGCACCTTGCTTGGACCGCTGGCGCGTGTAGCTGCGGATGGCCCGCGTGGGTTCGCCGCTCTTGGGATGGCGGGGCATCGCGTCCGGCTTGACGCTGAACTCGCCGCTCTGGGGGTTGTAGCAATAGATCGCGGATTCGTTGCTGCCGTAGCAGCGCCCCGTCGCGTCATCGACCAACGTAACACGCAGGTCCCACTGGACGCCCGCTGGCAGTTTGCCGGCAAAGATCGACCGCCGGCCAGCAAGATCATAGGCCAGAAAGTTCGAGTATATGCCGACGGCGAAGAAGCGCTTGCGATTCGCATCGGTCGCGTGCATCGGCCAGCTGTCCCCGCCGAGTGGCATGCCGAGGTCTTCAGCCCTTCCGGTGCGAATGCTGTAGCTCAGTAGCCGTCCGCCAATCCTCTTCCGGTCCTCTGCCTTCATCGAAGCAGATGGATGCTCGCCCCAGTACGTGGCGAAGACCAGTCGGCCATCATCCAGCTCGTCCAATCGGCCGTGCAACTTGCCGTGGCCCCAATCGCCCCGCTTCAGCCCGAGGAACTTGAACACGTCCAACACTTGCCGGTGCTCGCCGGTCTCGGGGTCAAACTCATAGAGGAACATTCTCCCGTCGATGCCGAGATGATTGCCCACGCCCGCGTAGTACTTGCCGTTCGATGCGACAATGCCCTGGCCCCACGACGACCATAACCCCTTGTCTTTGGGCAGCGGCGGCAATCCCTCGATCACGCAGAACTGGATTTCGGGCGCTTCCTTGGCAACGCCAAAGTCAGCGGAGTCCTTGAGCTCGGCCGGCCGGACGAGCACCTCGGCGGTCTGATCCGTCACCATCCCTTGCGGACGCACAGCCTGCTCTGCCGGCGCGGTCTGGCCGAACAAGGCCCACACGACCACAAGAGCTCTTGCGTTCATCATGACCCGGGGTTGTACCAATGCCCACCGACTGCGCCCAGCCGTCCCCGGGTGACGGGGTTCCAGCACCGCAGCCGCTCGCCTCGGCGCCGGGCCGACGGCTTGCGCGTCCGCCAGCGGACAATGTGCCCGCCACCCGTCGCGCCCACTGGCGATCACGAATGTGAATCCGGCGTATGGCGTCAGGCTGTCGTGCGGCGAACTCTCCGCTCAGGTTGTCGATCGCCGGGGTATGACTTACCATGATGGCGGTGAACGAGCCAGAGCAGACCGGAGCTTGCAGAGCCGAATGCCTGCCGACGGACCGACACGGCGATGGATTTGGCTTGAGCGCCTGATTATGATTCAGGCGTTCCTGTCGCTCTGGCCCCAGCTCCTGCAGTGGCCCGGCACTGGTTATCGTTGGTGGATGTATCTGAGCTTGCTCGCCCTGGTCCCAGTAACTGTCCGCAGGATGATTGCCTTCCGTCGCCTTCGGCCTCCTGAGGAATAGTTGAGTTGGTCAGCAAGATGGGTCGTCTCGACAGAGCTCCAGCTGAGTTTGGC
>CAYGAN010000377.1:2017-2594 GCA_964347585.1 uncultured Planctomycetales bacterium
AGTCGGAGTGGCAACTCGTGCGGTTCAGACCCTCGGCGAGTAGGACCATTTGGCGCAAAAAAACGCCTCGACGAGGCGCGTCCTCCGGTCAGAGAACCGACCCCGACGAAGCGGAACCCGAATCCGGATAGGGATCGACCCGCCGAACCGCCGCTGAATGGCCAGCCCCCGGCCCTTCGGAACGAGCCGAGCACCAATTACCCACTCACTACGACACAACCGGTCCGGCCGCGTCTCGGCCAGCCCTATCCTTCCTCTCCCGCGAGCCTGCTGCGTCCCCCGCGCCGTGACCCGCGATCAACCGCGCCATCACAGCTAGTCCGCAGCATCCGCTGTGCCAACCTGCTGATGGGTAGGCCTGATAAGATGTGCGCGCACATATATTTTTGTGGCACAATCTGTTACGCGTCTGTTGCGCAGCAGACTTGATGCTCGCACGCAAGCCCGACCTGACCACGGAGTGACGGAAACCCGTCTTGTCTCACGCGCCCTGCCAGAGGCGGACACGAAGGTCTCTAGCGACAACGCGTTGCCACCGCAGCGGGTTCTCGCCAGGCGGCTCACTGCGACGTATTTT
>CAYGAN010000378.1:0-2582 GCA_964347585.1 uncultured Planctomycetales bacterium
TCGATGCCCGTCTTGGTACCCTCACCCCAGTCGTGCAGCAGCTTGTGGACGTAGAGCGTTTTGGCCACGCCGCCGGGATCGTTGCGCGCGCCGAAGTAGTCCAGCGTCAGGGTCGCCTGCTGGAGGACCTTGCCGGCTTCTGAGCTTGTGTCCAGCGCGGTGAACTTGACGACGACGCTGCGGTCGTGACCGGAGTTGCTGCCGGTGTAGCGAGCTGCTTCGAGCACGTCGTGCCCGCCGGTGTTGTACAGGGCATGTTCCTGGAGGATGTGAGCGTCGCGTGTGCCTGCGTATGTTGTCTGGTCGGGATAGATTCTGCCATCCTGGAAGATGAGGGTGCCTGCTTCCGGACGGACTTCCGGCATCCTGGCCGCAACATCGAAGACTACGTTGTCGATGTTGTTCATCGACCACTCGCGGCCCGCATCGTTGAAAATGCGTACACGAGAGACCACGTATCGCAGGCCGATCACATCCGTAATGAAGCCGCTGGCCGATAGCGGATAGAAGTTGTGTGAGTCGTTGCCCGTGTAGTGCCCGTCGATCGAAGCGACGACCTGGTAGTTGTCGCATCTGTTGACGCTGGCGGGCACGGAGCCGTCATCATTCCAGCCAATCTCCCACACCTGGTGGACGTTCTCCGGGAACTCGTCGGTGCCGGTGTGGGAGTGCATGTTTACGTGCGCAGACAGAGACCAAGCCGCGGACGTGTTGGTCGGGTCGTAGTCGGCCACCTCGATGATCTGCCCCAGCCTGAAGTCCATGGTGAGCCAGGACGTCACCTTCCCTGCGAAGTGGTCCCCGAACGGGGTCTGCGGCCCGTAAGGATTGGTGTTATGGAGAGGCGGGTCGTCCGGGCCCTCGCCGCCGAGCAGATCGATCTTCCAGCCATCGAGCGTCCCCCCATAGTCTTCGAAACTGGGGTTAACGGTCGCGGACGACCACCAAGGCTTGTACTCAATAATGGTCATCTCGAGATCGACATTCGGTTGGATAATGCCATTCCAGTAGGCGTCGCCGTACGGGTAGCCGTTCTTTGACTGGTCATGGAACTTGTACGCGACGAAAGAGGCAGAGCCGGGCGCGGGACTCATCTCGATGTAATAGGTGTTCCCAGCAGTGAATGGTACCTCGCCCGGTGCGTAGCTGACGCCCACCAACCCGCAAGTGACCGACTGATACAGAGCCTGCGCCCGTTTCGTCGGGCCGATTTGATCGCCGCCCGGCCCTCCTTGACAGATGCGGAAGTCCGCATCGACGTCCCACGTGCCCACGCCGGCGACAAAGCAATCCACGGCGCTCAGGGCGGCGCTCGTGGCCCTGAAAGTCTGGCCTTAGATGCCGGTGTTCCCGGCCAGGTCTTCGACGGATCCCAGGGTCATGTCAATGTATGGGACGACGGTCCCATCGTTGTCGCTGAAGACCGTGATGAGCAGGTCCATGTTCTGCGGGTTGCCGGCACCATCGTATGCCTGGCCGAGGGCATACCCGTCGCCACCGTCCACGCGCCGTCTGATAGCGAAGTCCGGCCCAGTTCCACCTTGCCCAACAAGCTTGATTGCGTACCTCTGATGTGGTGTCGTGGGAATGTCTCCGCTGCGGAAGCCGACCCAGGCGTCCCCGGTGCCAACGCCCGAACTCTTCGTCGGCCCGACTTGAGGCCAAGTCGTGACGGGTCCCCCGTTGTCTTCGTGGACCGAGGCGGCGACTCGATCACAATCCCAGCCGGTGAGCATCCACTGAATCCGAATGATCGACGTGCCCGTCGCCATGAACGTCTGGTACCAAGGTGAGTCGAATCCCGTCCAGCCCGTATCCGGAGTGTAGCAAGAATAGTCCAGGTTCAGCTCGGGGTTCACAGTGATCACCTGGCCGTCGATGATCTGAACATCCCTGACCACCTTGGGCCTGGCAAAAAAGATCGGTTGAGTCAAGTAGATGGTGTACCACCCGCCCGGCGCGTCGAGCTCGTAGTATCCTGCCGGTTACTCACCCATCCCGAGCCGGAAGCACTGGCCGAGCGTTACCCCGTCGGCGACGGCGACAGAACCCGCAACGAGTACGCAGACTAACTGAAGCGGCAAAGTCCTCATTTCTTCGCCTCTCCTCAGCGGTGGAAGCTGCGGCACCCGACCCCCGCGGCCGGAGACGCTTAGACGAGCCCTGCCCGGCGCCAGCGGTGAGGATAAGACCGCGCGCTCGAGCCTCGACGCAAATACTGTCCGGTAGATCTTACGCTACACCAAGTGACCGATGAAGATGCAGATACTAGCGGCCCCTGAGAGTCCGGAGCAAGAGGTGTGGCCTATCCCTTGATGTCCAGGCGTTTCGTCCTGCGCGAAGGGATGCCGGGCTTGACGGCGAGGCCTTGCCCCGGCGGCTGTTCGGGGCTCGGGCGGGAGTTGTGCGCAATGCGCCGTCGGGCGGCATTGATGCGGCAGCGACCCTGCGTGCGATGCGCCTCGGCGCCCAGGGTGGCTGGCGTTCGCTAATGTCAGGGCGCGCGTGGGATCGGCCGAAGCAGAGAGCAGCAGGCTCGCGCTGACCTTGGCAGGCGCTTCGGCGTAATTGCGATGCCTAGC
>CAYGAN010000379.1:0-232 GCA_964347585.1 uncultured Planctomycetales bacterium
CGATTATGAGCTGGGCATCCGCATCGGCTCGGTGGAGATGCAGGATGTGACGCCGCCGGACCCGGTCAAGCCGGCGTTCAACGAGGTCAACAAGGCCCGCCAGGAAAAAGAGCGGCTTATCAACGAGGCTGAGAAAGAGCGTAATCAGAAGATTCCTCGGGCGCGCGGCGAGGCCGAGCAAACCGTTTCCGAGGCAGAGGCTTATGCAGCCGAACGCGTTAACAGGGCCAAA
>CAYGAN010000379.1:242-1314 GCA_964347585.1 uncultured Planctomycetales bacterium
GACGACGTGTTGCCCACCGTGGGGCGAATGTACATCGTCGAACCCTCCGGTCAACAGCCCTTGCCGCTGCTGGACCTGGGTGCTGCGGGTATGACGATGCGCAAGCAGCAGAGAGGAGGCGGCCAATGAACTCTCGAGCACGATTCATTCTCGGATTCTCGGCGGTCATTGCGGTTCTCGGTTTGGTGGTGCTGGTTTCTGCCGTCTATACACTCGACGAAACGCAGCAGGCCGTTGTGCTGCAGTTCGGCGAACCTGTTGGCGATCCCGTCGCAGAGCCGGGCCTGTACTGGAAAACGCCCTTCATTCAGGAGGTACGCCGGTTCGACAAGCGCTTGTTGGCATGGGACGGCGACCCGAATCAGATCCCGACGCGCGGTCGGGAGTTCATCAGCATCGACACCACCGCCCGATGGCGCATCAAGAATGCCCTGAAGTTTCTCCAGAGCGTGACGGACGAAACAGGTGCCCAGTCGCGTCTGGACGACATTATCGATTCGGTCGTGCGCGACAAGATCTCGGGCAGCGAGTTGGTCGAGATCGTGCGATCGGCGGATTGGGAAGTGACAGAGGAAGATCTGCAAAGGGTCGAGGGACCGGCGACGGATGATGCGAAGGCCTTGACGCAGGAGGTCCAGAAGGGACGCAAGCGTCTCACTCGGGAGATTCTTCGCGAGGCTCAGAAGCGCATGCCACAATATGGCATCGAGCTTGTGGACGTGAGGATCAAGCGGCTCAACTACATCGAGGACGTTCGGCAGCAAGTGTTCAATCGCATGATTTCGGAACGCCAGCGTATTGCCGAGCAGTTCCGTTCGGAAGGTCAGGGCGAGGCTTCGCAGATTACGGGTCAGACGTCCCGTGAACTGGCGGTAATCCGCTCGGAAGCCAAGCGAAAGGCTGAGGTCATCCGCGGTGAGGCCGATGCTGAAGCTACCCGCATCTACAATTCCGCTTACGGCAGCGCGCCGGAGTTCTACAGCTTCTACCGGACGCTCGAGAGCTACCGCAAGACGCTCGGCAAAGAGGCGGTGCTGGTGCTCGGTGCTGATTCTGACTACTTCCGGTACCT
>CAYGAN010000379.1:1324-2165 GCA_964347585.1 uncultured Planctomycetales bacterium
CAACAAGATTGGTGCGGCGAGCCGACCAGCCGGCAGCAATGCAGCAGGAGGGGAATAACGCACGTGGAGACCCGAGACAGTCAAAGCGGCAGGCACGGTTCCGTGAATGCTTGCCAGATATGGCTTTTCGCTGTTCTTCGGTACAACACTATCAACTCCCGGGCGACTGCGTGAGAATCGTGGCACTCTTTCCGGTAGGAACGCGCCAGGTACCACTGGTGTCCCTACGGAAAACGTCATCCGGTACTCTCGCCTCAGGTCGTGGCGACCATACAAAAGGGACCAGAGGGGACAGCGAATTGGGAGCCACCTGGCGAGCGTCGCGGGCTGGGCAATCGCGAGGACCGACCGCCAGTCTGTCCATAGCCCGGATAGCCAGACCCAGAGGATACGGCCGCGTCGGCGTAACCTGGCCCCGTTTGCCAGAGCGCCGGAGAACCGCCAGCTCTTGTCTCAGGGCAAGGTTCTCAGCAGCCAGGACGGTCCGGCCGACGAAGAAAGCTCGCAGGAGTATGACAACCGCTTTCACCGCACCCGTTGTCGATCCTCCCTTACCCCGCACGGGCTGGCGATCGTGTCCCGGCAGGCAGCAAGCGGCAATGCACGCAAGTCTCGACGTGTTAAGGAGTACGGAGTTATCAGGAGGGACAGCTCCGCCCCTGGACCCCGAAAAGGGTAAAGCAGCAAAAGTGCAAAGGATAACTACGTCCCCGCCGCAACGCGAAACCCGAGGTTGTCGCCGCGGTAGGCGGTGCGAGGCGAGAAGAGCCAGGCGTCGGCCTTCTCGACCTCATCGGTGAGCTGATGAAGCGGCGTCACGTCGTCCAGGATCCGGAAAGCG
>CAYGAN010000379.1:2192-2563 GCA_964347585.1 uncultured Planctomycetales bacterium
AAATCCACCCTTGCAGACCCCGCGCCGCCTTCTCCCACTGCGCCTCCGTCGGCAGCCGGCAACCCACCCACGCCGCGTACGCCGACGCCTCGAACCAACTCACATGCACGACCGGCCGCGTTGGGTGCGTAAGCTGCTCCTCCCATTCGTCCGGAGCCTCCGACTCGCCGAAGCCCCCCGCCGTCCAGAAACGCTCGTCCTGGTATCCGCCTTCCTCGACGAATCGGCGGTACTCGCCGACGGTGACCGGGTAACGCCCGATCCGATAGCCCGTGAGCCTCACCTTGTGCACCGGCGCCTCAGAGCTGTCCGCCTGGCGATCATAGTTGCGCCCGCGTCGGTTTTTTTTCTGCGCCCCCATCCAGAATTCG
>CAYGAN010000380.1:0-2555 GCA_964347585.1 uncultured Planctomycetales bacterium
GCTTCGGGCGACTCGCCAGCCCGCACGCGGCCGGCGGGAAACTCCCACAGCCCGACGAACGGCAGCGAATCGAATCGCCTGGCAATGAGCAGTTCCCGACGGCCGTTCTGGATCACGCCGGCTGCGATCGTAATCTTCCTCCTGGCGGGCATCGTATCCTTCTACCTTCCTGCGCCCGGACGAGCGGGCGCGAAGATGCGACGACAGTCCGAGCCCCAAGCGTTAGCGCGGGGCCGGCACCGGTCGCTTACGCTCCCGGCTCGGATCGACGTCATAGGTTGCTTGCCAACAGGGCGCGTCGCGTACGCTCCGGGCTCGGATTCGTGTCGCGCCTTCGTGCCCGTCCATGCCACGATGCATGCAACATCGCGGGTCATAGTTGAAACCGCTCGAACTTGTTTTGCGACGGGGGGCCCTGCACTGCCCACATCGTGCCTGCCTGCGGGCTCATGACGATCGCGCCACACGTGGCTGCTTCGTCGGCCGGATCGCGCCGGCAGATGCGACAGTCCCCGTGGCCCTGCTCGTCAGCCATCAGCGTCATCATCGTCTGCGCCGTGATCTCGCCCACGTGCTTATGCAGAAGCTTGCCCATGCGGTCAAGTCGATAGTGGCTCGATTCGAGCTTGCCCTCGGCCTCGAACTCGCGCAGGGCGGCGGTCAGATAGTGGTTCGTGTGCACGTAGAAGCTACCGGCCGGATCGACCACCTCATGTCGGGTGGCGGTGGTCTCGATGTCAACGATCTCGCCCTCCGGGCCGGCTAAGTAGTAGTTGTGGCCGCTCATCCGCTGGGCCAACGTGATCGCGTTGACCGCACCGGCGAGTGGGGTCTGTGCCAGGGCGTGGTGAATCATGGACAGGTACATCACCCCCGGCCGGGCGTCGGTCGGCTTCAGGTTGTTGTTCCCAACGGCGATGCCCGCTTCATTGATGCCCACCAGCGACAGGCAGCCGATAGTGCTCATGACCAGCGAAGCGGGCCCCTCAGCCGGCTGACGCCGAAAGACCGCGATGAAATCGGCGGCTTCGGGGTGCATGTCCCAGCTTTGCCCGGCCAGGACTTGGCCGTCGTCGGTGGCTTCCGGCCCGATCAGCCAACTGGTGCATCCCCAGGCCTTCGTGCCGCAGGCGAGCGGATCGACCACGTCGGTCAGGCCGTTGCAGATCATCAGCATGGCCGGCGAGATGCCCGCTGCCTCGGCGATGCCGGCGAACTCCTCGTACACGCTCGGAGCGTAATCGCGGTGGTGCTGCAGGACGCTCTGGCAGAACGAGACCACGTCGTCGCGAGTCAGCCTGCGGCCGGACTCGGTCACTTCATCGATGCAGCGGGCCAGACGAATCTCTGCGAACTGGGCGATGCGTTCGGCGAATTGCTCGCCGTGTGCTTGTCCCATCTGTTTGGGCGATCCGGCCAGCGTTACGTACTCGATCGGCATCGCCGGCTCCCGCTTCTCGTCGGTCCTGCGAAGGGCCATCAAAGCCGCCGTGCTGACCGACCGCGGCGAATAGGCAGCGGCGGCTGATCATAGTATCATATCTGCCGATGAGTCCTGCCAGGATGCCGGCAAGCAAATCCGACAAGCGAGACGCGAAGCGCCTCAGCCATTTTCGACGCATCTTGCGGTTCGTCTGGCCGCACAAGGGATACCTCATCCCGTCGATGCTGTGCGCTTTGCTTGTGGCGGCGACATACGCGGCCAGTATCGGGTCGATGCTTCCGCTGTTGAAGGTGATGGTTGAAGACGAGGGGCTGCACGGCTGGGTCTTTCGCACGATTGCTCAGAAGCGGCTGGGTGTCGAGCTGAGCCCCTACGACTCACTCAGCGGCGAGCTGGAGGGCATTGACGAACATACGGCCATCGTTCGGCGGGTTAGGTCAGACTCTGTGCTCGCGGGCGTTGCGGCGGGTAGCGCGATCACACAGATCGAAGGTGAGGCCGTCGATGGCCTCGAGTTGTGCAAGCGGATCGCGCACGCGCCCGCCGAACAGGACGTCGAACTGACGATCGTGGAGTTCCGCCGTGGCGAGCGGTTCGAGGGCTCCGTACGGGTGTCGCTCTCGCCGCTCAAGCGGCGATGGGAACTGATCCGGGCGGGCGTGGCGATTCTGCCGGCCGGCCGAGACATGCCGTCCAAGCTGAAAACGCTTGTCGGGATTCTAATCGGACTGTTCTTCATTCAGCTCGTCGGCAACGCCGCACGGTTCTCCGCGGAGTATCTGCTCAACCTGACCGCGTGCCGCGCGATCATCGACATGCGCCGGCGCATGTACAGCCAGGTCATGGTCCTACCCATGATCCACTTCACGCGGAACGTATCCGACATGATGAGCCGCTTCGTCCAGGACACGCAAGACGTCTTCCGCGGCATCAGCGTGCTGTTCGGCAAGACGGTGCGCGAGCCGCTCAAAGCGGTCGGCGTGCTGAGTCTGGCGTTCTGCGTGGACTGGCGGCTGACGCTGGTGATGGTCGTCATCTCCCCGGGCGCGATCGTCCTGATCCGCAAGCTCGGCAGGAAGATCCGTCGGGCCAACAGGCGCCTGCTGCAAGG
>CAYGAN010000381.1:0-2544 GCA_964347585.1 uncultured Planctomycetales bacterium
CATCGCGAGCGGCTTCGAGCAGCTCATGTCCGCCCGTGTTGTAGAGCGCGCGGTTCTGGATGATGTGCGCGTCGCGGGTGCCGTAATAGTAACTCTCGTCGGGAAACTGCCTGCCGTCTTGGAAAATCAACGTGCCCTCCTGTGCTCGGACCAGCGGCGGCGGCTGGGCCTCGCTGAGCAGGAACGTTCGCAAGCTCCACGCGTCGGCGTCGAAACTGATAACTTGTCGTTCGGGCTGCGTGCCTGATAACACAACCTCCCCGCTGACAACATCGATCAGCTCCTGGCCCAGCGGAAGCGGCACATTGAACGTCAGTGTGATCGTCCGGGCCGTGTCGGTGTCGTTGACGACGGCGAGCCGATCGCCGTGCCAGCGGGCCACGACTTCGTCCATCGCCGGATCAATCGTGCCGTCGAATGGGACCGGATCAACCGCAGGCAGTGCCCGGAAGGCCTGAGCGAACTTCCGCAGATCGTTTTCGTGCCCAAGCGTCGGGCGGTTCCACCCGAGCCAGGTGATCGTGTCAGCGTTCTGCCGCCGGACCGACATCACTGCTGCGCGGAAGAACGCCCGTCCCGGCGCCGCCGGCGTGTTCGTGCGGAAAAAGCCGTTCGGATCGCCGCAGGAGCCGAACTCCCAATAGGGATGGAAGGCCTCCTCCCAATAGTTCTGGTAGAAATCACAGGCGCGGCCCTCGGCGCTTCGATACAGCTCCGCTAGGCCGGTCGCATAATGAAAGAGGCGGTAGTTGTCGTGGTTGGATCCCCACGGCGCGTTCCAGCGCGACCCGGAATAGAACCGATCCTCAGCCACCATCATGCCGCGGGCGATCACGATGCCGGTGTCGTTTTCGAACATGTCGGGATCGTAGCCGTGGTGGCGGAGCAGGTTGTAAGGCGTCTCGTTGGGCCACTCGATGTTCGTGCCGGGCACCTCCGATGGTAGGTCGCACTGGACGTAGAAGATCAGGTCGGAGCGGTAGGTCTGGATCAGATCGCGACAAGCCAGCCAGAACGCACGCGTCCTCTGACACCGCCAGTTGATCCAGGACTCCCATTCAGTCGGGCGGGCTTGGAGCCAATTGTAGGCCGTCCCCGGAGGTGAGGTCGGCACATCACTGCCGGTATCGTTCTTGAACTGCTGAAGATCCCAGGACGAATACCCCGACAGCTTCGCGCCGCGCCAGCCGTCCTGATCCGACGTGTAGCATGTGCCGATCTTGCCGTTGGCGCGGATGCCGATGCCCCGAACGGCCGGGCTGGACGCGCAGCGACTCGCGATCTCCTCTAGAAGATCGAATGTAAGCTGCTGGACGTCGGGATGGAGCGGATCGAGCGTGGGATTGCCGAAGGCACGCGTATAGTCTCCGTCAGTGCCGAGCTGATAGGCCTCGCCGGACAGACTGTAGTTCAGCGAGGTGATCAGGGGGACTATCTGGACGCCCTCAATCTCGGCGATCGGGGGAAGCTCAGCCAAGAGATCACCGGCTGAGTTCCAATCAAAATAGGCGCTGCCGTCGTACCAGGCCTTGACGCTGCGATCCGCACCGTTGACCGCGTTGAAGACGATGTAGTTAAACCCGCAGAACTTCATGTGCCGGAGCAAACGCTGCAGGCCCTGCTGGCGATGGCTGATCAGTCGGGCCGGCGTGCCGTAATGCGCGTAGAAGTACCACGGGTGCGTCATGTGGATGCCGATGTGACGCTGCTGGCTCGCCTCCGTCGGCAGCGTGTGGACGGGGAGCCGATCGCTCATCGCATCGACAAACTCAAAGACCCACATCTGCGAGACGGCGCCACCGTCGCTGCTCGTGCGATTCAGATTGCAGCCGAGGCTCGAAACCACCACACGCGTTGTCACGGTCTTGGCATGGAAGAGCATGGCGATGTTGAAGGGCTGATTGTCGATGGCCAGCTCGCGGCCGGTGTAGATAGTCAGGCCGGCGTCCGGGCCGAAGCACGGCCCCTGCTCGATGCGGGGGTAGTTGTACTGCCACCACGGATCGCCCCACGGGTTGATCGTCGGCTCGCTCGCATAAGGCGGCGCCCAGCCAGGATCCGGACCGAAGATGATGTCATCGGGGTGATGGATCTGCAGACTCGTGTAACGCTCCTGGTCGTTGGAGGATTCGGCCACCAGCAGGTGCGGGACGCCGGCCGTGCCTCCTGTGGCCACGTCGTAGGAGTAGTAGAACGTGGCGAACCCGTCGTCCGGAGCCGCCGTCACGCGGAACGTCTTGCCGCTGATGTTCATCAGCCGCGAGGGCTGATTCGGATGCGGGGACACGCCGCAGAGGTTCGCCTCCTGGAAGTTGTGGTCCGTAAGCGTGCAGTCAACGTAGTCGGTTAGCTGAACCACGACCGGGTCAGGGACGGCCGCGGCGTCGTAGTTGTCCGCGACGGTCTTCTTCAGGCCGGGCAGCGGGACGCCTGGATGAGCGGCGTTGTGCGCGGCTAGATCGACGTAATAGACGCACTCGTCGTCCACGGCACGATACGTCGTGCCGTCGCACTCGACGGTGTAGTCGCCCGTGATCGTGCAGA
>CAYGAN010000382.1:0-1001 GCA_964347585.1 uncultured Planctomycetales bacterium
AAAGCTCAAGATGTTCGGGCGCCAGCCGATTGACTAGATCGATGGCTTCATCGATGGTCCGGCCGAGGGGCTCGTGTGAATGGTCGGGCTTCGTGCGGCGTCACGGCACCTTCTTTGTCTTGACCGCTGTTACAGCAGGTACGCTCCTTAACTTGGGGCTCTTCGCGGGCCCGCGGTGGCGGGACGCGTATGGCTGGGCGACGGTGGCCGGGGCAGCCACTCTGGTCTGGTGGTGGTATTGCCTAGGTAGAGGCGTGCTCGCAAGAACTGAGCGAGGGATCGGTAGGCTTGTCGCAATCGCGCTGATTCCCCTCGTGGGGATTGCCACGTACTTCTTCTGGTGCGCGATCGCAGTTCGGTGCTTGTACTGGTGGACAGAGCCGCGCTGAGCCGGCTCAGGATCAGCGTCGCTCCCCTAATGGTGGATGGGCTTGGTGGTCTCGGGCAAGGCTTGTCGCAGAAGTGTGTCCCCCAGCTCCAGAGGAGCTGGGCCACCCGTGTGGCCTGACGCTCCCCGGGTACGGATCACCCCCAAATCGCTTGGCTCCGCCCAAGATTCCGCGAAAGATATCCGTTCGGCGCACGTATAGCGGATAGGAGTGCCTGATCGGGGGCGATGGCTTGGACCGACACGACGAGCTCATGGGGCGTGTGCGCCTGGAAGATCGGCGTGCGTTCGAGGATTTGGTGCAGTCCTCGCACCGCGTTGTCTATGGGTTGGCGCTGCGCGTGCTTGGCTCCAGTCCGGAGGCTGAGGACGTCACGCAGGAGGCCTACCTTCGTGTCTGGCAGGCGCGAAGGCAATACGATCCGCGCCGCCGCTTTGATGCTTGGGTGGCGCGAATCGCGTGGAATCTGTGCAAGACAAGACTCGCGAAGGAGAAGCGGCAGGTCTCGCTGCTAGATCAAGACGTGGAGTCCGGCGAGCCGTCCCCGCCGATCGCGCTGGCCCGTGGCGATGAACTTCGCCGGCTTTCCGACGCCATCAATCGCCTGCCCAC
>CAYGAN010000382.1:1011-2542 GCA_964347585.1 uncultured Planctomycetales bacterium
CCCGGCGGGGCGCGGCTAGACCTGGCCAAGGCGCCGCTCAAGTATGCCGGGCTGTCCTACGCAGAGATATGCCAGGTGATGCAGGTCGAGCGGCCCGCCTTGACCAGTCTGCTGTATCGGGCCCGAATGATGCTGCGAAAGTTGTTGGAGCAAGACCATGAGCGATAACACCACCTCATCGCACGTTCGCGAGGATCTGCTGATGCAGTTGGCGGACGGTGAGCTGCACGGCGAGCAACGCCTACGTGTGGACGCCCACCTGCAGGCTTGCGCTCGGTGCCAATCCCGACTGGCAATGATCCGTTCGGAATCAGAGGCCATTAGCAAGTCACTCGCGCCAGGTAAAGACGGCCGGAATCTGGCAGCAGCGATCCTGAGCCGGATCCAGACAGGTCGCCGGCGGGTGTATCATCGTGCGGTTTTGGCGGCCGCGTGGGCTGCGTCGGTGACGATCGCGTTCGGCCTGGGCTACGTGGCTCGACCGTCTTCGAGGCCGCAGCGCCAGCCTGAAGCGCCCGCAAAGCCCGCGGCGCCGGTCGTCGCGGAGCTCTTTGACCCGGCCGATCTGGAGCGGCTGCGCGTATCGCTGATGCAACTGGCCAATCTGCCGGACCCGCCCAACGCCATCGCCACGCGGGCTGCTCTCGAGGAACTCAAGCCGGCGGAGACGCTCCAGCTGGTCCGGCGAACACAGCGTCGAGCGGAGGACCTGGATGCTCCCCGCCGGGTCCAGCGTGTGCTGTATAACCTCGAGCTGCTTCTGCTTCAGGCGATCTACTCGGCGGAACGATCCACGCCGGCGGCCATCGCCCAGTTGCGATTGGAGATCAGTCAGATGAACCTGTTGTCGGACCTGAATGCGATCGCCAAGCAGATTCGTGCCGGCTCGGCCGCCGAGCTGTCTTGCCAGCCGGGAGCCGATGCGGAGGAGACAGCCAATGCGACCTGACAAGCCACGGAGCGTCACTATTCGCGTTGCCATGACGATTGCGATTGGCTCAGCCTGCGTTGCTGCCGTCCCGAGCAACCACGAGCAGGTCAGGCAATTCACTTCGGCCAAGGCGTTCATTCATCGCGGCCAGTGGTCTGACGCGATCGGTGCCTTTGAGGCGTTCCTGCACGATCACGCGGACAGCGAGTTCGCCGACGACAGCCTGTACTGGATCGGGTACTGCTACGAGCGGCTTCCCGGCCAGGAGGCCGAGGCGATCGAGGCGTATCGCAAGCTGGCGGGGCTGTATCCGAAGAGCAGCTGGGCGAAGGAGGCGGGCGAGCGGATCACGGTGCTGATGGATCGCAAGATCGCGATGATCCGCCAGCGTGCGAAGGAGGGCATGCTGCTGGAAGGGTACTACAAGCCGAAGCACCGGGACGTGGTGGAGCTGATGGACATGGCGAGGGGGGATTTCCCGACGGTGGTGTTCACGCGTGTGGGTGAGACGATCAAGTACCAGGCGGAGAACGAGCAGGAGCTCAAGATTGTCGAGGAGTACCTGGAGTTCAAGGACTTCGACGTGAAGGCGATGCCGGA
>CAYGAN010000383.1:0-2541 GCA_964347585.1 uncultured Planctomycetales bacterium
TCACGATGTTCGACGACGTGGAGTTCACGGCCACGGGAGGTAGTTAAGGCGGATAAGCAGCCACAGGACGTTGTTAGGGTGGCTGTGCGTGCGAGCAATCGCGACAGGCGGGTAGGGCTCTTAACGGCTGCGGTAACGCGCAGATCAGCGTGGGCTACAAGCTCGGCTCGTGAGGCGGCGGAGGTCCCACGGTCCGAGAGGATACGTTGAGGATCGAGTGGATTGCGGATGAATTGAAGGAGCCGGCGGGTCCCAACCCGCTCGGGCTCGTCGGCTTCCTTCACAAGTGAGGATCTCTTCATTATTTCTCCGAACCCTCAGAAGAAAGGAGTGCAATCGTGAACGAGGAAACCAAGCGAGGCATGCACCTGTTTGCCGCGGTCTTATTGACTATGGCAATGCCACTGACGTTGCGCGCGGGGTTGTGTCCGCCGGGATGGACCTGCGACTGCAAGGTGCAGACCCCAACCGTCCCGGCCGGGGCGGCGTGGGGCGATGTTCACAATCCCAGCTTCGAGGACGGCTTCGACGCCAGTGGCGTGGCCAATCATTGGACGGCCGCGTTCGGGTACTTCGTCAGCGACCCGACTTACAGTGATTCCACACTTCGGGCGACCCACGGCTCGCACTCACAACGGATTGACATTCCCGAAGCGGCACAAGATCGCACAAACCAGCGAGCCGGTATCTACCAGCAGATTTACGTCATACCTGACGAAACGTACACGGTGTCCGCCGACGTGTACATGGAACTCGACGGGAACGAATCCTTCAGCGGGGAAAACATGGTCGCTATCGTCGGGCTTGATCCCTATGGCGATACGCAGATCCACGAGGGCTCGATCAAATGGTCTCCCATGCAGGGAGACAAAGGAGCCTGGCGTACGCTGCAGGTATCGACTGACGCTGTGTTCGAAGTCATGACCGTCTATGTCGCAGCAATGCGGAAGTTCCCGGGCTTCGGGAACGGGCGGATCTGGATCGATAACGTCGTTCTCAGCGGGCCAACACCGACCAGTCCGCCCTCCCCACCCGAGGAGGAGCCGCCCGACCCGGACGCCAACATTCCTGATACGGTAGGCAATGAACTGGTGGCTAACGGCGGTTTCGAAGGAGGCTGGTCGAACGGGCTGGCCGGCTCATGGAACTCATGGACTACGGCGGGCGACGGGTACTGGCGGCAATCGACGCGCATCGGCAAGGTCGGTGCAGGCAAATACAACTTCAGCGAAGCCACCACCGTTGCCATCATGAATCCGAAGACCGCGCTGACCATGCAAATGGGTGACGCCGACTACTGGGCCTCCAGGCCGAACATGGCGGACAGCATCATTATCGGTAGGCTCTACATCGACCCCTACATCGGACAGTACCTGTCCGACCCCGTGTACTATGGTCGAAAGCACGCCGACGACTGCAAGGTCGAACAGGACTACCACCCCCGGATCGACTGCTGGGTAGGTTTGAACGAGCCGGATTGGGGAGACGACAACTGGGCCAACGTTCTCGCGTTCGAGCAGGCCTTTGCCGAACGTTGCCACGAGCTGGGCATGAAGGCCGTCGTGCTGAACCTATCGGTCGGATCCCCCGGCAACATCTGGAAGATGCTTGACGCGAAGGACCTGCTGGAGGTCGGCGACTACGCGGGCTACCACTGCTACGGCGGCCCGAACGATCAGCTCATGGTCGATGCACCGGACCCGATGGACGATCCGTGCTCGTTTGCCCTGCGTTGGCGGCAATACGTGGATATGTACCGTGACCGCGGTTGGCGGATGCCGCCGGCCATCTACACCGAAGGCACCACTTACGGCGGGTGGCACGGGAGCTTCTCGCCCGACGAGATCCGCGACGACCTGATTGCGTTCGGCGGGTACATGAACGAAGATCGCTGGTGCACCGGCTTCACGCTGTTCTGCGCCGGTGGTTCCGGCGCGTGGGAAGCCTGGAACATCCAAGGCCAGGGCGACATCGCCTCCGCCTGCGGCACGTGGAACCAGAACAACCCGTCCGAGGCCACCGACGGGCTTTACAGCCAGCAGTTCGGGGCCGGGTACATACACGTGACCGTTCCCGGCGAGCTGCCGATCGACGGAGACTTCACCGGTGGGATCAATCAACAGATTACCGGACTGGTGGCTGACGAGACCTACCTGCTGGATCTGGACTTCCGTTACGAGTTCCGCGGATACCAGCCTCAGGTCAAGTTTTACACCGGCGTTGACCTGACCGGTCAGACCGGCAACCCCAGCGCGGCGACGATCAACTGGAGTGCCGAGATCATTGCCGCCGAGAGCGTCAACCACGAGGTCTTTGAGCGGACCTGGCGAACGTTCACCGCGACGGGTACGACCGCATCGGTCTGGCTGAAGGCCGAACAGACGGTCACCAACCCGGCTTATCGAATCAGCGTGGACCGCGTGTCCGTCAAGCAGGCCGCAGACGGCGCGCCGCAGGATCCCACCATCGCCCTGTCTCCGACGTCGCTGACGCCGGTGACCGATGAGGGCAGCAGCCCGCCGGCGGATACGTTCGAGGTGT
>CAYGAN010000384.1:0-1000 GCA_964347585.1 uncultured Planctomycetales bacterium
ACGGTCCGCATCCTGACGTCGCCAAGGACATCGGCAGGCCTTTCGACGTGGAGGGCGCGTTCTCCGACGTTCTCGTCACCGACGGGCAGTTCCTGTACATGCAGCAGGCGATGTTCGACAGCACCCTAGCGGAGCAGCAGGCCCCGCGCATCACGAAGATGGGCGACAGGAAAGTCGGTCGGCACCTGCTGGCCACCGCCGGGTTCCTGGATGATTCATGGTGGAATCGGACGTTCTGGATGTATTCCGAGAGGTGGCCCGGCTACTACATCGCAAACCAAGCCCCCAAGGCCGGTCAACTCCTCGTCTTTGACGCAACGACGACCTATGGCGTCAAGTGCTACACCACCAGGAACCGTCACAGCCCCATGTTCTTTCCTGGCAAGCAGGGCTATCTGCTCTTTGCCGACGACAATGACAACGAGCCGGTCCTGGTGGACCAGACCCGTAAGCCCAAACCAGTCAAGTGGCTGCCTGAAGTGAGCGAGGCCATCGGCCACGACCTGTACGCCCCGGCAGTGGACAAAGACAAGGGCACGGGCTTCACACGAGCGCATGCGCCCAAGTGGTCCTTATGGGTGCCGGTTCGCGTCCGGGCGATGGTCCTGGCGGATGAGACGCTCTTTGTGGCCGGCCCGCCGGACGTGCTCGATCCGGACGACCCACTGGGGGCGTTCGAGGGTCGAAAGGGCGCCGTGCTATGGGCCGTATCGGCCGGAGACGGAAAGAAGATCGCCGAGCATAAGCTGGATTCACCCCCGGTCTTTGACGGCATGATCGCAGCGAATGGACGGCTATACGTCTCGACCCGGGACGGTCGCGTGGTGTGTATGGGCAGGAACCGGTCGAAGGGGACGGAGTCCTAATGATGACTCTACGAACAACGACAACTCGCGTTGCTAGACGAGTTGCGTTGGCGTTACCGTTCATGGCCATTTTCAGTACCGCCGGCGCGGAAGAGCATGTCCACCTCGTCTTCTCCGCGCATCGAGTGACCCTG
>CAYGAN010000384.1:1010-1708 GCA_964347585.1 uncultured Planctomycetales bacterium
AAGAGCATGTCAGCTCGCAGCGCGGGCGAGCCCGGCGAATCGTGAACGCGAGCGGAGTCAAAGGCGGCTTTGTCGCGCACGTTGGCTGTGGCGACGGCCGGTTGACCGCAGCGTTGCGTGTGAATGACAGCTATCTGGTGCACGGCCTGGACGCCGATGCGAAGAACATCAGGCGGGCCCGGGAGCACATGCGGTCGCTCGGGCTATACGGCAAGGTCTCCGTCGAGCGGCGGACAGCCAAGCGCCTGCCCTACACCGACAACCTCGTGAACCTTCTTGTGTCGGAAGACCTGGGCGGAATCCCGATGAACGAGGTAATGCGTGTCCTCGTCCCGGACGGCGTGGCGTACGTTAAGAAGGAGGGCAAGTGAACCAAGAAGGTCAAGCCTCGGCCCAAAGAGATAGAGGAAAACGCCTTCGACCATTCCGACGACGCCGAGACCCAGGCGAAGCTCGACGATCAGAACGCCGCCCTTGAGGGCCGAAGGGGTGCTTTGCTCCGGGCCGTGTCCGCATCTGACGGGAAGAAACTGGCGGAGTACGATCTCCAATCCCCGCCCGTGTGGGACGGCATGGCTGCCGCGAACGGACGCCTGTACCTGTCAACCATTGACGGCAAAGTCTCATGTTTCGCAGGTACGTTGAGAAGCGACTGAGGAAGTTGGACGCCGCGTTTCAGCAATTTGTGCGGAGGCAAT
>CAYGAN010000384.1:1718-2519 GCA_964347585.1 uncultured Planctomycetales bacterium
GGTGCCATGTTCTGGGCGACTGTCTGGCTTGGCGCCGCCGATCTTGCGGCGGGGGCGGAGCTTACGGACATTGCTGATATCTCAAGCCGGAAAATCTCCATCGACACCGGCGCAGCCGGCAAGACGTACTATCTGATCGAGCGCAAGGGCGCGCCCGAACCGCCGAAGGATGGGTTCGGTCTGCTCATCGTCCTGCCGGGCGGCCACGGCCGAGGGAGCGAGTTCTCGCCGTTCGTCCGGCGGATTCACAAGTATGCGTTGGACGAGACGTGGGTCATCGCCCTGGGCGTGGCCAGGAAATGGCAGCCCGGTCAGCAGATCGTCTGGCCGACAAAAACGAATCCCGTCAAAGGTATGCGCTACTCGACGGAAGAGTACGTGGACGCCGTCTTCAAGGACGTCAGCGAGCGGCGAAGCATAGACCCCAAGAAGGTGATCCTCATGGGCTGGTCCTCCGCCGGGCCGGCCTGTTACGCGACTTCACTTTCGGACGCCGAGCACATCACGGGCTACTACGTCCTGATGTCCGTGTTCCAGCCGAAGTCGCTGCCACCTCTCGATCGTGCGGCGGGCAAAGCCTACTACATCCAACACGGCAAGCAGGACAAGACGTGCCCCGTCTGGATGGCCCGCTGGGCCCGCAACAAGCTCCGGGCCAGCGGCGCAGCCGTCGAATACCTCGAGCACGAAGGCGGCCACGGGTTCCGAGGCCCCGTCTATCCGAGGATCAGAAAGGCGCTTCAGTGGCTGACCAGCGATCGGCCCGCTGCGGCGACGCAGCCGGCGCCCACGCCGACCAGC
>CAYGAN010000385.1:0-2512 GCA_964347585.1 uncultured Planctomycetales bacterium
GAGTCTGGGCCTCGAAGAAGAGCGCCTTCGGCGTGTAAAGGGCGTAACACGCGGTCCGGAACCCCGCGGTGGAGCGTAGTCCGCGGCCCGGCTCCTCGATAAGCTCGCGTAGTCGCGAATCGTCATTTGTCCACCGCGGCTTGCCGGACTTGATATCGAGACAGCCGATGTGGGATTCCGGGCCGTAGAAGAAAAGTGCCCCGCCGCCGATGGTCAGCGCTCGGGAGTCGAGGGGCTTATCTTCTTTGTGGGTCCACAACACTTTCTCTTCGTCGATGTCATATGCTAGGATCGTGGTGCCAAACCCCCACGGAACCCTTGGCTGATAATAACCCCTGCTCAGCTCCCCCCAACTCCAGTGTGAACGCTGACTACGCACGATCGTAGTCTGTGGCGGGTCCTTTTGCCTGCCCAGCAGCGCGAACAGGACACCGTCTTTCAGTGCAATCCATTTCCAGTCCCCGTGGACCTCGGGAAGATGGATCCGGCCATTCTGTTCGCCCGTTTCCGGATCCAGTAGCAAACATCCGCGTCCGTTGCCCTCGATCATGTAAAACACCTCGGGAGTGGCAATGAAGGCGGACCGATGGGCAAGGTAGCCATCGGGCAGTTTGCGCGTCCACAGGATCGCACCGTTGTAGCCGTTGCGGGCCATCAGCGTGTTGAGCCAAGGCTCCTCGCGCTCGTGGTGGGCGATGTGGCCCATGGCGATGAAGATTCTGCCCCCCGAAGCGGTGGTGACGGCGGGCATCGCGATGTAGTACGGCAGGCCCAACCATTGCGTCATGTAAGGTGCTCTGATGACGGTGTCAGAGGACACCGGGTTGTTGTCGGGACCGTGCTCCCAATGACTCCAGTCGTCCACGCCTTCCAGGGGCGGCTTTCTCAGCTGCGCCCAGATACCTGCGTCGTCTTCGCGCACCGCGGTCTCGTTGACATTGGCGCCGCCCAGCCACTGTTGCAGTCTCGGCCGTGTCAGAAGGCCGTCGGCACCATGTAATCGGCTGCTCCGGCCGAGGACAGCCTTGCCGCGCGGGCGCAGAACGCGCAGTACCTCAAGCGGAGGCAGCTCACCCAACTCGCGATCCGTCAGATGCACGGCGACGACGAGATCAACCGTGTTATCGGCATAAGGAAGCTGGTTGAAAGCACCCTCTTCGACAACGGCCCGTTTCACGTGCAGTGCTTCGCGATCGAGCAATTTTCGTGCCGCGGCGACGCCAGAGCCGCGCGGCCCCCAGACATGCACGAGGAAATCCGTCTGACGGACCAGTTCGAGTACGACCTTTCCATCTTCGCAGCCGACGACAGAGCAAACACCTCGCGACATGTCCGCCATGCCTACGACGTGGCTCACGAGTGCGGACCGGACATGTTCATGTTCATCCGCGACGGCGGCCGCGAAGAGAACGGGCGGCGCTGCGACCACGGCGCCGACCAAGCACAACGTCAAGGGCACATAAGTACGAAGGTCGTTTCTCATGACTGGCTCCGTTCAACGCACGACTGGCCGAGCGGTGAGTTCCTCCTCGCTTCGTTGCGCTGCTAGTGTGGTATCATCTCACCGCGGAGTCAACGGGGGGCAGACCACGCCGGCTGGAGACCGGTTCTCCTCCAAGAACTTGTGTGCGGATCATGCTGGAAGCACGTGGATGCTCTCCTGGCGCAGGACGGCCACCAGTTCGTCCCCCACGGTCGTGCCCAGCTCGGCAAATGCCGCGTGCGACAGGTGCGCCACTAGGCGGAGGGCGCCGTCAAGCTCCGCTCGGATGTAGGCGCCCCGGTCCACCACTTGCGTCAGCTTCACTGGCAATTCGTTCTCGTTCTTTTCGGTCGAGCCTTCGCCGCGGAACAGATGCACGTATTCCGGCCGGATGACAAATGTGATTTCTGCCTCGTGTCCGCCGGGCACTGTGACTTGAACGTCGCCTACCCGCACATCGGTGCTTGCAGGCCCTCTGCCGGGGCCCACGACCTTTGCGGTAAGAATGTTCTGGCAACGCATGAAGCGGGCGATGAATTCGTTTCGTGGCTTGCGCAGCAGCTCGTCTAATCGACCAACTTGCTCGAACGCACCGTCGCGCATGATGGCGGCTCGGTCGGCCACCGACATGGCTTCCTCAAGATGGTGGCCTACGTGGATCGTCGTCACCTCAAGTTCGCGCTGGAGATGGCGTAGCTGAGTGCATACCGCCTCGCGCGTGCATTCGTCCAGCGTGCTTACCGGCTCATCGAGCAGCAGCACGCTCGGCCGGATAGCCAGAGCCCTTGCGAGAGCCACGCGCTGTCGCTCACCGCCGCTCAGGCCGGCGACATTTCGTGGCAAGAGGTGCCTAATGCCGAGCATCTCGGCCACCTCGCCCGCGATTCGATCCGCGTGCTTGCGCTCTATATGGCGGGGCCGCAGACCGAAACGGATATTCCCCGCGACAGAGAGATGTGGGAACAGCGCGTAGTCCTGAGGCACGTAGCCAATACCGCGCCGGCGCGGCTCGAGCTCCGTCACGTCGAG
>CAYGAN010000386.1:0-434 GCA_964347585.1 uncultured Planctomycetales bacterium
GGAAACGCGAAATAAACTCCCTCCGGATCGAGCGTGCCCTCCTTGGCCACCCGGTTGGTCAGGTCGATCCGGTCCAGGTCGCGATAGACGACGATCTCCTGCTCGATGGTCGGCGCCTGCCGGCCGCTGGTCTTGACCAGCACGCGTGACAATACAGGCCCTCGCTCGGCGGCGGCTCGCCGGGCTGGCTTGGCCGGCGTGATCGTCTTGTCGAACCAGTACTGCTCGGGCTTGACTCTGCATGGGAAGATCTTCTCGCGCCGCCCGCCGGACTCGTAAAGATACTGATTGAACCGGTACGGACATCGCTCCTCGACGATGCCTCGCTTCAGATGTGCCGAGACGATCTGGCGGATGTGTCCGTCGCGCGCGTCAAAGCGGACTTCGTAGAACGGAGAGCGCAGCGGCGCACCGGCGGGCAAGGCGTCGGGACG
>CAYGAN010000386.1:444-2465 GCA_964347585.1 uncultured Planctomycetales bacterium
CCGGCGCCACGGTGAACAGTCGGTACCCCATCGCGGGCACGTCGCGGGCGACGAAGCAAGCCCGGCCGTCCTCGTCCGTCTGGCACGGCAGCGAAGCGCCCTGCTCGTCGCGGATCGCGAACGCCGGGGGGAGCGCCTCGGGCGAGACTCGCACCACGTCGGTCCGCGGCCAGGACAGCGTGTTCCAGACCACGATCGCGTCCTGCTTCGGGCGGATCCGCTCGGGGGCGGCCCGACGGAGCCGTTCTTCGATCGAGCGGTTCTCGCGCGCCGCATGCTCGACGTAGGACTTCTTGACGAGCCACTGATGCTCTGCTGCCTTCGGGTCCGACCGGCGCACGCCCCGGCTGGCACCCCACGTATGCTCGTCGTACAGGAGCAGGTTTCGATGGGCCCGCGCGAACGAACCGTGCAAACGTTCGCCGGCTCTTGAACCGAGCAGCGAGAGGATCGAGGCGAGCTTCTCGTTGTCGATCAAACGATCGTGTTCGACGCGCACGGCGCCGGTCTGTTCAGCTGACGAAGCTGCCCCGTCCGCCCACCAGTCCGGGATGTCCCCGCGGTAGGTCTTGAACTTGGCGCCTGTGGCCTCGATGGCCTCGAAGAACTGACGATTCGTCGCGAGGATCAGCTTCGGGTAGGCCCATCGGCTGTTCCAGTCGCGCACCCACTGGCAGACGCTCTCGGAGGCGGTCAGGTTGTCGCCCCCCATGCGCAGTTGCAGCACGTCGAGCCGGTACCCGGATCGCTCGGCCCGTTCGACGTGGCTCATCAGGTGATTGTGCACGTCGCGCAGGGCGGACGCGTGTCTCTTAACCGGCTGGCCGCTCGGGAAGGGCTGTCGAAAGAAGTTGGCCTCCCGGTAGCTGTCGGTGTACCAGGTCAGGACGCGCGACCCGTCGGGCGATTGCCACCAGAACGGCCGCTCGACCGCCCCGGGCCGGTCCCAGATGAACTTGGCCCGCACCCCGTTGGCTCGAAGGCTCAGATACTTGATGCCCGCGCGCTTGGCCAACTGCGGCAGTGCCCACGTGTAGCCGGGGATGTCGTCGATCATCGCGCTGTCGATGACCAGGCCGTACCGCCGGCGGGCTTGCTCTGCCGCGTAGAATGCGCGTGCCAGCGCTTCCGGGCTGCACAACTCCGTCAGCAGGTTCAGGTAGATCCCGCACACCTCCCCGCGTCCCTGCTTGATCAGCTCGACGAGCCGCCCGACGCGCTCGGCGCCGAACCGATCGGCGAAGTTCTCGAACAACGCCGCGACCTCGATCGTCCAGCGGAACCGCGACTCCGCCGGCCAATCGCTCGTCCGCTCACAAACGTCGATGACGTGATTGAGGTTCTCGGCGAGCCGGCGCCAGACGTGCTCCTGGGCCTCGGTGAACCCGAGATCGAAGTGGGTATGAGGCGTGATGAAGACCCGCCAGCGGCGCTGCGGAGTCACAAGGACCGCACCGCTCATCGCGGGCGACTCACTGGTCACGCGAACCTGCTGAGCCGTCTCGACCGGAACGATTGGGACCACGGCCTTGCCGAGATAACTGGCCAAGTCCCGGGCCTGCACGACCGTCTGGTGGCCGGCCTGTTCGATGCTGATCTTGCCGCTCAGCGGCGGTTCGCTCGCGGCCAGGATCACCTGACGCAACTGCCCGTCGCGCAGTACGAACAGCCGGGTCGCCTCGAGTTGCAGATCGGCTGGTGACGAAGCGACAAGCATGGAAGCCCACACCCAAGTAGCTATCGGTATCGAACGCCAGGTCATGGTTCTACTGTCCCCTTGCCTTCAAACGTATCTGCAATCGTTGGCGGCCTCAAGCCCCCACCTGCGCTGCGCAACGGCGGACCAGTCGTCACGGATGGTACGGGCGAGCGTCCAGCTTGCCCGTGCCATCCGAAACGGTCCGCTCGGCGGAGTCTGTTGCGTTCAGCTTTCCGGCTGTCGTTTGTGCGCGACGAGCCGGCGGCGCACTGCCTCGATTCGTCGCCAGTGCGTGCCGTCCCAGTACGGCTGGCCGCAGCGG
>CAYGAN010000387.1:0-2462 GCA_964347585.1 uncultured Planctomycetales bacterium
GGGCAGTCTCGCGTTCGCAAAGATCGAGGAAATGGCCGAGCAGGCGCGGCGCGAGAAGAAACGTCAGGCGAGGCTCAAGCAAGGCTACGCGCTACGTCTGCGGTCGGAATACGAGGCAGCCAACGACTACGCATACACCTATCTGTATGTGGTCGATCGGCCGGAGCTGTTGACCGTCCCGCCGGGAGCATTCCTGGAATACGAGATGTTCATTCCGCAAAGCAGCGCCTCTTTCACCGGCGGCGTCGATTTGACAGGCGGGGCGGTGGACTTGCTGCGCGACCGAGGCATCGCCGACGAGAAGGGCGGGAGCCACCCGGGTGTCGCGCCCACGGGGGCCAAGGGCAATTGGTGCCACCGAAGGCTGGACCTGGCCAAGGTCGGCGGCGAGACGTTCCAGTACGTCGTGGTCGCCGTCGATGGCCGCCAGCACGACAGCGGCCGATACGAGGCGTACTTCAAGGACATCCAGATCACCGACGCGGCGGGAAAGTCACTGATCGATCTCTACGTCAACGAGCCGGAGGTCCCGTGCGGTCAGCCTGGAGTGCACGCGATCAAGAGCATGCAGAACTACTCGGTCGCCGTGGTCGAGGCCAAGCGAGTCAAGGACACCCCGCCGCCGGCGCAGCCTCGTCTTCCGGTCGTGCAGCCGGCCGAGGCGGCCAACCCCGACTATTCCCTCGAGCAGCGCTACCGCTACTGGCAGCTCAGCGGCGAGGCGCGCTGGTCACAGGATGAAGCGCGCTCTGGCCGAGAGGCAGCAGACCTGTCGATCGGACAGGGGGAGGTGGCGGTGCTCAGCACGAATGCCAATGCCTCGATGGCGATCGGCGTCAAGCCGAACGGGCAATACCTGCTGCAGTTCTGGGCTCGGTCCCTCCCGCCGGCGGGGCAGGTGTATGCCAACCTATACGCCGGAGGGGACTACGACTTCTTGCACATGCCGGTGACGCTGCAGGCGGATGGTGAGTGGCACGAATACCAGGTCGAATTGCAGGCGGGCGACTTCCCTGTGACTGAGCGGAAAGCGCGCGTCTTCAGCACGCTGCCGTCTGTGCTGCCGGCCGTCCGAATCTGGACGCTGCACTTGCCGCAACGCACGTTCATTGACGACGTGACCGTACAGCCGCTCGACAAGGCAAGCCGAGCAGATCAATGGCCGCCCCAGGCAGCCGGGATGCCCCTGCTGTTCGAGGACGACTTCGAGCAGGGCACTGCCGAAGGGTGGGAGCCGACGGACACGGCCGCGTGGAGCGTGGTGCAGGAGGGTGATACGCACGTCTATGCGCTCTGCAAGCAGAGCGACTATGAGCCCAAGGTCCGCTCGCCGAGGAACGTCAGCTTGATTAAGGACGTGACCGTGGCCGACTTCGTACTGCAAATGCGGATCAAGTCAACCACGCGGGACTACCCACACCGCGACATGTGCCTGTTCTTCGGCTGGGTCGATGATTCGCACTTCTATTACGTGCACCTCGGCAAGAAGGCCGATCCGCATTCGAACTCGATCTTTATCGTCAACGGCAAGCCGCGAGCGTCGATCGCCGCGACGCGCACGGACGGAACGGACTGGGACGACGCGTACCACGTCGTGCGCCTGGTCCGCGAGAGCGCCTCGGGCCGGATCGAAGTCTATTTCGACGACCTGGATCGGCCGATCATGACGGCCAAGGACACGACGTTCCCCGTTGGCCGCGTCGGCGTCGGCTCCTTCGACGACACCGGCCGGGTGGATGATGTCAAGCTTTGGGGAGCAGCCCGGACATCGAAGCGTGGGGGTCCGTGACCTCGGAAGGTGTCGGAATCGCGGCGCCGTTTGAAGATCGAAGACCACCGGTTGGTGGCGATCGGCGATTGGCCAGATCATGAGTGGAGTGGCCTGAGATGAACAGGGACTTCGTCCTTTTCAATCTTCGCGAGGCGTACGAGGCTCTGGGGCAGATGATAAACGAGATCCAGTCCGAACCGGACTATGAATATGGGGAATATGTAGTCGATATGAGGCACCTGTATGACCACGTCAACACCGCGTGGAATGCTCGGAACGCCGATCCGGAACGCGCTGAGAGATGTTCCGACAAGGACTTCTTCGAGTGGCGCCAGTTCCCCAAAGATATTGATATGTCCGTATGACCACGTGTGAGCCCGGGTGGCATGGGCAAACTCGTTCGCCCGTATTGCGTGGCAGGGCTACGCGAGCGCTCTCACGGCCAAGGTGGCACTTGCCCACGCAACGCGGCTGCAAAGTCCGGTGAAGAAAGCTCCGAGGGGTCACTCAGGCTTTTCGATCTTGTACTTCTTGATCCGGTATCGCAGATTGTCGCGGCTGATGCCGAGGGCGCGGGCAGCTTTGGACTGGTTCCAGCCGGCTTCGTTGAGGGCTTTGATGATCAGGACCCTTTCGTAGCCTCGCAGGCTCGAATCGGCAGGCCCGGCGGGCAGGTCCGCGCTCTCGCCGG
>CAYGAN010000388.1:0-2447 GCA_964347585.1 uncultured Planctomycetales bacterium
TCATTGGGACAACAGGGCTGGTAGCTGGCTACGCTTCGGCCAGCCAATCGGTTGCCCGACGGAGGGTCGGCGACAACATCGCGCGAGGGGCGAAGTATGTGGTGTCGCCTAAGCCGACGTACCAGCACTGCACGGATCCGGGCGACGCGACCCAATTGACGGACGGGCAACTGACGGAGGGGTATTTCTGGACGCAAGAAGGCACGGTCGGGTGGCGTGGCGCGCAGCACGTGACGATCACGGTTGACCTTGGCAGGATTGAGCCGATCGCCGGCGTGTCGTTCCGTACTGCTGCGGGAATGGCGGGCGTGTTCTGGCCGGCCGCGATACGAATCCATGTTAGCGACGACGGGAAGACGTATCGCGACGTTGGGGACTTGGTGGCGTTGGACAAATCTGGCGGACCGCCTCCGGAGAAGTATGCGGTTCATCGGTTCGTGACATCGCAGCTGAAGACTCGCGGCCGGCATCTGCGACTGCTGGTGATTCCCTGCGGGCCTTACGTGTTTACCGACGAAATCGAGGTCTTTCGGGGCCCCGATGCGATGCGCCACGCCGACCCCGGAGGTGAGCCCGTGGGTAAGATCGAGGAATCTTATTACCAGCACCGAGTCGAGTCAGGCATACGCCGGCGATTCCGCCGTGATGTCCATGATATGGAGCAGGCCGTCCGCCAAGCGAAATTGACCGAGGCGGCAAGAGAACGACTACTCAGCCGACTTTCTAAGGTCCGCAAGGAGATGACGAAGATCTCAAAAGTCTCGTCTCCTTCGTCTTTTCGCGCAGTGTTGCCGTTGAACGAAACACATGCGCAGCTTTTCCGTATTCAGGCGGCGTTGTGGAGCGCGTTGAGGCGCCCGGTGTTGTCCGCCTGGGCTACATCCGCGTGGGATCCGCTGGATCCGTTCGGCCCGATTCCGTCCGCTCCGAGCGGGGGGATCGAGGTACATACGATGCGCCGTGAATATCGGTCGGGAGCACTGAATCTGGCTAACGCGGGCGACAGACCGATGCGGGTGTCAATTCGGTTCACGGGAATAGCAGGATCGCCGGTTCCGAAGTGGGTCACGGTTCATGAGGTCGCGTGGACGGATACGGTCTCCGGGCAACCTGTGGCGGCGGCTTTGCCGTACGCCGAACGCGGAGATGGCGCGTGGTGGATCAATGCCTTGCCAGGGCTGGTCCGGCAGATTTGGTTCACGTTCCACGTGACTGACTTGGGCGCCGGTGAGCACGTGGGCAGTATCGTGGTCAAGGCCGAGGGGATCGACGAAATCGCCCTTCCCATCCGATTGCACGTGTACCCGTTGTCGTTTCCGGCCACGACGACACTGTGGGTTGGCGGGTGGAGCTATACGGACGGCCAGGGCGCCCGCGGCGTTACGCCGGAGAACCGCAGCCAACTGATTGCGCACCTCCGGAACCGATTCGTCAACGCGCCGTGGGCGACATCCCAGGTGATGATGAGATTCACACTTAAGGATGAGGATCCGCCGGCCATGGTGTTGGATGCGGCGTGCTTTGACGAGTGGATCGAGCAGTGGCCGGATGCGAAGGCATACCTGGTGTTCCTATCGGTGGGCAACACATTCGCCGGCGCACAGATCGGCACACAGGCATTCAAGCAGCGCGTGGGGGTATGGATCTCGGCGTGGGTGCGTCACCTGCAGAAGAAAGGTATCCAGCCCGATCAGGTTGGCTTGCTGTTGGTCGATGAGCCTCGCGCACACCATCAGGACGACGTGATCATCGCCTGGGCCAAAGCGATTCGCGCCGCCGAGCCGCGCGTGCTGATCTGGGAAGACCCCGTTTACCGCAACCCAGCACAAGCGCGGCCGGAGCTCTTCGAAGTATGCCATATTCTGTGTCCGAATCGACCGATGTGGCTTTCGGCCGGCAAGGAGTTCGGCGAGTTCTATCTTGGGCAACAGAAACGAGGACGCACGTTGCAGTTATACTCCTGCTCGGGCCCGGCGAGGCTGCTCGATCCGTACGCGTATTACCGCCTTCAAGCTTGGCATTGTTGGCAGATCGGTGCGACGGGTTCGTTCTTCTGGTCCTTTGGGGATACCGGGCGCACATCGAGCTGGAATGAGTATGCAGCAGCAAGCGGGCCCTGGACCCCTGAGTTTCTGGACGACCGGTCCGTAACCCCGGCCAAGCAGATGGAGGCCATTCGCGAGAGCGCCGAGGATTATGAATACCTCGTGATGCTGCGAGAGGCGGTGAACCAAGCGTCAGCGGCGGGCAAGACGAGAAATGCTGCGAATAAAGCACGGTCACTGCTGGAAACGGCGGCCAATGAGGTGCTCAGCGGCGACGGGGTGAACGAGCTCACGTGGCACACGCCGAAAGATCGAACGAAGGCGGACGCGGTTCGCGTGCGCCTGCTCGAAGCACTGACCGAGTTACAGCCTGCCGAATGATCCACATATTGCGACAAGTTC
>CAYGAN010000389.1:0-2309 GCA_964347585.1 uncultured Planctomycetales bacterium
ATTCTGAAAGGCCAAGCGGCGGTGTGGATTCTGCTGGAGAGCGGCAACAAAGCCCAGGATGACAAGGCCGCCAACAAGCTTCAGTCTGAATTGGGGAAGATAACGAGACTCCTGAATCCGGCGAGCCTGGTCCGCGACAGCGCCAGAGAAACCTGGGGAGACGAAGGTGCTGGTTCGAACCAACCGATCGCCTTTTCGATGGTGCGCCTTTCCCGTAGTGACCCTGCCGAGCGGATGTTGGTGAACACGCTGCTTGCAAGCGAAGCAGACCTTCGCTCTTACGCGCAGCCCATCGCCTTCCCGGTTTTCGGCCGGGGCCGGGTACTCTACGCCCTGGTGGGCAAGGGCATCAACGAGCAGAACATCGGGGAAGCTTGTGCTTTCCTGGTGACCGGCTGCTCCTGTGCGGTTAAGGCAGAGAATCCGGGGACCGATCTGCTCATGTTGGCGGATTGGCAGGCGGCGATGGAAGGGCAATGGGACGAGTCTGCGCAGTTCCCGGTGCCTGCGGGCTTGCCTCGCTCATCAGCCCCCTCTGCGCCAGAGGCGGATCGGTCAACTATACTGGCCGACACCATGAACGGTCGGCCTTCGAGTGCTTTGCTGCGCAACAGCCTGATCGGTGTGGCGCTGGGTCTTGTCGTTGTCGCGTTGGGGGCCTTGATTCTCACTAGGAGGGACCGCTCATCCCCGAGTCAACAACGCGATTAGCCGGATCGTTGTCGCGCAAACCTCACAGCGAAGACCGATGTTGAAGAATCGTGTGCCGCCGAGGCACCGGGCGCCGTGCATCGACCGCCTTGCCCCGTCGCGTTCAGGTGCGTTGTCAGGAACATTTGCTGACAGGATCAGAACTTTCATGTGGTTCAAGAGAGTCCTCTTAAGCGTCTGCCTGACCGGTATGACAGCGACTTGCCCTCAGCGCGTGCTTGGCGGCGACTGGCCGATGTGGCGCTATGACGCCGAGCGAGGTGCTGCCTCGCCGGACGAGCTGCCAGCTGAGTTGCGCCTGCAATGGGTGCGAGAGTTGCCTGAGCCCCGCCCCGCGTGGCCGCCGGATCAGGACAAGCTGCAGTTCGACCTGTCGTATGAGCCCGTGGTTATGGGCAAGACGATCTTTACTGCCTCGATGGTTAGCGACCACGTGACTGCGTACGACACGGATACAGGCGAGGAGAAGTGGCGGTTCTATGCCGACGGGCCGGTTCGATTTGCGCCGACAGTGTGGCATGACAAAGTCTATTTCGTTTCCGACGATGGCTACCTGTACTGCGTGCAGTCGGGGAATGGCGCGCTCGTGTGGAAGCTCCGAGGTGGGCCCTCGGACAAGAAGGTCCTGGGCAACGGGCGCCTCATTTCAGCTTGGCCGGCGCGGGGCGGCCCGGTCCTTCTCGACGGGACGATTTACTTCGGCGCTGGCATCTGGTCGTTCATGGGGACCTTTATCCACGCGTTGGATGCGGAAACAGGCCAGATCATCTGGACCAACAGCGGCAGCGGGTCGGTCTGGATTCGGCAGCAACACGACAGCCCCGCCTTTGCCGGCGTGGCTCCGCAAGGATACATGGTGGGGACGGAAGATACACTCCTGGTGTCGGGCGGAAGAACAGTGCCTGCAGGCTACGACCGCAGGACCGGAGAGTTCATCCACTTTAACGTTGCCGATCGCGCCTTCGGCAAGGACGCTGGCGGATATGCCGTTTACGCTCGAAAGAAGTGGTTCCTGAACGGGCCGGCCATGTACAGGAGTGCCGACGGAGCAGGCGTTGCTCGGGCTCGCGCGTCCGTTCTGACGAACGACGCCATCATCAACGTCTCGGAGAACGGCACCCTCGTTGCTCACGCGCTAAGACTCGAACGGGAAGAGTTCGTGGACCGCAAGGGAAAGAAGCAAACCAGGACGAAACTGCCAAAGCTCTGGGAGGCCCGGCTTGATCCCCCACTCAACCGAGTTTTCATCAAAGCTGGCCCGCGGGTGTATGGCAGTGGCGCCGCCGGCCTTATCGCAGCCGTCGATCTTCCTCAGGGAAGCCAATGTGCTCGACTCTCCTGGTGGACCCGAATCAAGGGCGACGTGTGGAACATGTTGGCCGCCGATGACAAGCTGTTCGTGGTCACCCGCCAAGGGGTGCTTTACTGCTTCGGCGCGGGAGCGAGGCGGGCAACGACGTATGACTTGGACCCGGCAAGCAGCGATGCGACCAGAACGGATGATACATTGGCGATCAGAGCCGACGATATTCTAAAGCGCACGGGTGTTACAGAAGGTTACTGCCTCGTCCTTGGCGCGCGCAGCGGCGGGCTGATTA
>CAYGAN010000390.1:0-2306 GCA_964347585.1 uncultured Planctomycetales bacterium
TCGTCGCGGCCAGCGAGGGCGTGGGGGTGGGGGTGGCGGCCGGGGCTTGGCTGGGCGCGTCAAGCAATACAGGCAGGGCCTGAAGGGTCGTCCGCTCAAGATCAGCGCTGTCTGCGCCGGCTTTGATGGATGTGTTATTTCCGAGAAGCGGCAAGTCCGGGAACTGGCGATGCGCACCATCAAGGACATTCTCACGGCTGCAGGGGAGCTCGGATCGACGGGAATGATCGTCGTACCGGCGTTTAAGAACCAGACGAAGCTAGGTCACAAAGAGTCGCGCGAACTGTTGATCCCACTGCTGCAAGAGTTGGGCGAGCATGCCATCAACGCAGGGTCGCGCATCCTGCTCGAACCCTTGAACCGCGAGGAGTGTTATTTCCTGAGGATCCTGGCCGACGCTGCGGCCATCTGCCGCGACGTGAACAGCCCGGGCGTGGCCATGATGGGGGACTTCTGGCACATGACGCGGGAGGAGACGAGCGACTTGGGCGCCTTCATCTCGGCGGGGGACTACTTGAAGCACGTACACATTGCCAGCCGACAGAACCGCAAGGTGCCTGGCGAGGACGAGGGCGATAGCTACGTCCTTGGCTTCAAGGGTCTCAAGTGGATCGGGTATCAGGGCTGCGTCAGTTTCGAGTGCGGCGTGGCAGGAGATAGAAACGTGGTGATTCCGGCTGCGGTACGCCTGCTCCGAAAGCAATGGGAACAGGCATAGCGTGCGGCGACCAGCACGACTGGCGAGCGGGGAGCTTGAGCGGTAGCTATTGCAGGCGGGCACTGAGCGCGGCGCCAGCGCGGGCGGCGTACTCCCTCAGAAGCTCTAGGTAGCTCTTGTAGTGCTGGAGAGAGACTCCGGGGGGCGTCTGGTGGTCGCAACTCGGTATGAAGCCGCCCTGACGCATCACCGGCAAGAGGCGTTCGAACTCCTTGCACATGGCGGCTGGGCCGCGGTTCATTACCATCTTGTCGTAGGCGCCGATCATCTTGAGGTGTGGGTATGTCTGGCGGAGCTCGACGATGTCCACGCCAGCCTGCCGCTCGAGTGGCAAGAAGCCTTCCACACCTACCTCAAGGAACCACGGGACAAGATCGGTCACCAGCCCGTCCGTATCGACGAACGGAACGGTGCCCATCCGCCTGACCTTCGGGACAAGTTGTCTGTAGTAAGGGGCCATGAACTCGTCGAACAGCTGCTTCGAGCACATCGGGCCATGATTGTAGGACATGTCCTCGGCGAAGGTCATGAAGTCGGGCTTGAGCACGGAACCGATTTCCTCAAGGACGCGGGAATTGAACTCAACCAAGTCGGCGTTCATAGCGTGCATTAGCTTAGGTTGGTCATAGAAGGCGTAGAAGTGCCGCTCGATGCCCAAGAGAGCGCGCGGGTGCCAGAAGAAGCCTTCAAGAGTTATCCAGACCACGATGTCGCCGCGCTGCTGCGCTTCGGCCCAGGTTTCAAGCTCGGCGTGGTTAACGATGTCGGCGAGATAAAGGCGGGGCCGTATGTGGTCGTAGCTGAGCTCGTCCACCACAGGACCTTCCTGGCGGATCCCTTCGGAGTAGGCCTGACCCCTCGGCGAATACCACGCCTGCTTGTACATATCGAGGTTGAAGTAGTCGTACAACGCATAGCGGTCGGTCAACTCGGGCGGGAGGCCTTCGCTGTGCCACCTGTCGATGGTCTTGTCCCACCAGACGGCCCATTCGATGACCGGGAGTCGGTCCACGGGCTTGCGGTTCATCGTGGCGTGGAAGCGCGCGCGCGTCGTCATCCTGGAAGGCTCTTCGCGGGTATGTGAGCTATCAGCTGCGGCCATGCAATCACCTGCTCGCACTCAGTAGGTTACGACTATCTCTTGTAGGCCTTGCATTGTGCCAGGCAAGATGAGCCACTCCTTCTCCGGGTTGAACTGCTCGAACTCCTTTCCGTTCACCGTGACGGTCTGGATCGGCTTGGCATCGGGATGACGGATGCGGAGGAAAACGTCGCGAGGGGGAGTTCGGCGAGGCGGGTCAAGGCTAACCTCGACGCGGCCCTCGGAAGTACGCGACGTGATCCGTAGGGACAGAGGCCCGAAGTGTGATGCGGCACGCTCGATGCCGACGGTTTGCCCGTTGCGCAGCCACTGACGCGGGATGGCCTGGCCGAGGTAAAGATCGCCGTTTCTTTCGTGTAGGAACATGAGGCGGAGCCAGTAGGTGGACTGTGCCTCATCCGACGATTTGAAGTGATCGCCGGCCGGGTAGCCGAGTTCCGGCAGCGAGTGCTCGTTGCACATGCGGATCTCGGGATAGAAGGCAGA
>CAYGAN010000391.1:0-2294 GCA_964347585.1 uncultured Planctomycetales bacterium
AGACGACTTGGTCGATCTTGTCAGAGACGTGCTGTCGGCCGAGGTCGCTGCGCGCCACGCACTCCCTCACGATGGCAGCGGCGAACCCGTACCGCCGCTCCGCGATGATCGTCTCGGCCGAGTCGCCGAAGTGCGATTCGATCGCGTGGATGGCTGCGTCTGTCGCGGCCTCGATCCTGCCCCAATCAGCCGTTAGCGCACGCAGCTTGCGACGGACTTCAGTGTCCTTCTCGATCAGCTTGACCGCCAGCCAACGCGGCACGTACTTGCAGGCGACGGCGGATTCGGCGGCGATTACTTCGGTCAGCTTCTGGACCTCCTCCTCGACCTCGTGGCCGTAGTGAACCTGCGCCCGATGTGGGCCCGGCTCGCCGTCGATGACCTTGACGCAGGCCTCCAAGAGCTCGCGCATGCCCCTGCCCTTGCTGGCTATCGTCTCAACCACGGGGGCGCCCAGCAGCGTCGTGAGTTTCTCCGTGGAGATTCGAAACCCCCGGCGATCCGCTACGTCGATCATGTTCAGCGCGATGACCAACCCCGGCCGCATCTCCAGCAACTGGGCCACCATGTAGAGGTTGCGCTCCAGGTTCGAGGCGTCCACGACCGCAACGACGACGTCGGGCCGCTGCTCAATCACGAAGTCGCGCGCGACGAGCTCATCAAGCGAATAGGCCGTTAAGGAGTACGTTCCCGGCAAGTCCACCACGCGCAGGGTGCGACCGTTGGCGCGGGCGCGCCCCTCTTTGTGTTGCACGGTAACGCCCGGGTAGTTCGCCACGCTCTGAACCGTGCCCGTCAGGTGGTTGAACACGCAGGTCTTTCCGGTGTTCGGGTTGCCGGCGATGGCCACCACAGGCAGTCGCGGTTGAGCCCCGCGAACGGGCCGGCCCTGCTCATCGCGCTGTGTGACCTTGGGTGTGCGACCGAGGACCCCCGAACTGTCGAGTTCAGGCGTCTTCGGATCAAGGGGCGTGCGCATGTTGACCTTCTTCTCTACAGCTCGATCTCGACGTACCGTGCCTCTTGCCTTCGGATAGCCAACTGGTAGCCCTTGACCATCACCTGGATCGGATCGCCCAGCGGCGCGTATCGTTCGACCCTGACGGACGTGCCGCGGGTCAGACCCATGTCCAGGAGGCGCTGCCTAATGGCCCCGTCACCCTTGACCCCCACGATCGTGGCTTGCTGGCCGGGCATTAGCTCGCAAAGGGTCCGACGTCCCTTGATCCGACCGCTCTCGCCCGGCTCGGCATACTCCACGAGGATGTGCTTGGCCCAGCCGCGGGATAGCTCCAATCGCGCATCACCGATCTGCACGAGGATCGGGCCGGCCTGACTGTTCTCCAGGACCCTGATCCGCTGGCCGGGCACGATGCCCATGTCGGCTAAGTGGCGGCTCATGCCAAAGCCCGCACGCACGGCGACTACGCGGACGAGCGTCGGGGGGGGAGCTTCGGACAGCGCTAGGATCCGTGACGCCATTAAGTAAGCCCCGCCGGCCGGGTGTAGGTGCGAGCACGTCAGAGACGGCTTGCCGTCGAGCTGGGCAGGAGCGTCGTAAGTCGCGGGAGCGCCAGCTGAGACTCAATCTCAATTATAGCGGACCTACCGCCTCCGAACAACTTCGTCGCCAACTGGTCGGGCCGCGGCAGACGTGCGGCTGGGCCCGGCAAGACCGTCCGCTTCAACAGCCAGGAACATGATCCGGCAATCAACGTAGCTGCCAGTTGCTCGTGCGCGATCCTAAGCGCGGCGTGATCGCACCGCCTCGCAATCGTTGGGCTGCGCCGGAGAATACGCCGTTGCACTCTGTCGCGTGTGGCGCCTGTCTCGGATCGGGCGCGCCACACCGGCGCGTGTACTCACAAGGTCAGTCGCGCTGCCGCGATAACTCGGTGGACCGGCTGTTGTCGGCTCAATACGATACGCCCCCTGGAGGTGGAGACGACGGTGAAACCCATTCGCGTGAGCGGACGAATAACGGCGGCGTGGCTGCTTGCTGCGGGCGGGCTGGCCGTGCTGACGGCCGGCGGTTGCGCGGCGATGCCCGACGAGCGGGTCAAGACGTTCGGGCTTGACTTCCGTTACGGCTGGCCGCTCGAAGATCCGTGCGCTGTGGTCTTCTTCGTGGACGGCGTCAACAGCGAAGTATTCCGGGGGATGCTCGATGCCGGGCGCCTGCCAAACCTGAACAAGTACTTTATCTCGCCCGGGCTCTATGTCGAGCGTTGCGTCGGCAACGTGCCCTCCGTGACGCTGGCCAGCGAGACATCGACGGTGACCGGTTTGTTTCC
>CAYGAN010000392.1:0-2250 GCA_964347585.1 uncultured Planctomycetales bacterium
TCCGGAGCTTCTGCGGCTGGGCGTGCCCGTGTTGGGCATCTGCTACGGGATGCAGATCGGCTGTCAGATCCTCGGCGGTCGGGTGATGCCGACACGGAGTCGCGAGTACGGCCGGACCCGGCTGCAAATCGTCGCCGAGGAGCTGTTGCTGGCACACATTCCGCGCCAGGCGACCGTGTGGATGAGCCACGCCGACTCCGTCAACGAGCTGCCCGACGAGTTCGTCGCCCTGGCCACGACCCCGAGCTGCCCGTACGCGGCCGTCAAGCACCGCTCGTTGCCGTTCTACGGCCTGCAGTTCCATCCGGAGGTCACACACACGTCGCACGGCGGGCGAATCCTGCGGAACTTCCTATATGACATTTGCCAATGCAGCGGGACGTGGCATGTCGGCGGTTTCATCGAGCGGACCGTTGCCGACGTGCGCCGGCGCGTCGGGGCTCAAGAGCGCGTCATTTGCGCCCTTTCCGGCGGGGTCGATAGCAGTGTGACGGCGGCCCTGCTGCGCGAGGCGATCGGCGATCGGCTGGTTTGCATCTTTGTCGATAACGGTCTGCTGCGAAAGAACGAGACCGATCTGGTCGAAGCGACCTTCCGCGACCATTTCAAGATCGACTTGCGCGTCGTCAACGCGGCCGAGCGGTTCGTGAGCGAGCTGGCCGGCGTAACTGACCCGCAACGGAAGCGCACGGTCATCGGTCACGAGTTCATCGAGGTTTTCAAGGCCGAGGCCAAAACCATCCCGGGTGCCCGCTTCCTGGCCCAGGGCACGCTATACCCGGACGTGATCGAGTCCGGCCAGAGCGTTGGCGGCGCCGCGGCCAACATCAAGATTCATCACAACGTCGCCGGCCTGCCGGCAGAGCTGGGCTTCGAGCTGATCGAGCCCCTGCGGGACCTCTTCAAGGACGAGGTGCGGCTGGTGGGCGAGCACCTGGGCCTGCCCGAGGAGATCGTCTGGCGGCATCCGTTCCCGGGGCCGGGCTTGGCCGTTCGCGTCGTCGGCGAGGTCAGTCCCCAGCGGCTCGACCTGTTACGCGACGTGGACGAGATCGTCATCGAGGAGATCCGAGCCGCCGGCTGGTACCGCAAGATCGGCCAGGCGTTCGCGGTCCTGCTGCCGGTCAGCGCGGTCGGGGTCATGGGCGACGGGCGAACCTACCACGGCCAACAGGTCGTGGTCCTGCGCCTCGTCGAAACGGCCGACTTCATGACGGCTGACTGGGTCCGCATCGACCACGAACTGCTGGCGCGCATGTCGAACCGCATCATCAACGAGGTGCCCGGGGTCAACCGCGTCGTCTATGACGTCTCCAGCAAACCCCCCTCGACGATCGAATGGGAATAGGGACTGACCGTGTCAGGGCTTTCCGGGCCGTGCCGGGTGCGATCGGGCATGCCCACGCGCCGCGGGAGCATGGCACCCGGCGCGAGCTGTTTCGTATCGCGTACTGCCGAAGACTCTGTCAGGTCGGAATGATCTGTCCTTGACATCGCGGCAGTGAGACGTATGCTTCGGGTATCGGGTCAGAGAGTTCGAGTTTGGTCTCACCAGGAAAGGAGGTGTGACGAATGGGTTCGGCAAGAGCACAAGCCATCGTGACGTCACGCTTCCGGAGGCGGCGCCGCTGAGCTCTGATCGTTGAGCCTTGACTGCCAAGCGGCCGTCCCATGCGGGGCGGCCGCTTTCGTTTTACGCAGCAGCCGCGGACGCGAAGGTCACGTCCGCCGCTTTTCTTATGCCCGGCTTCGCGATGGGCGGAGCCCAAGGAAGAACGCCACTTTCAAACGGAGGTGTCATTGTGAACTGTGATCATGATCGATGGTGGGAGGGAGCGTACAGCGACATGGTGTACTGGAAGTTCGAGGGCACGCCGCCGGACTGGGCAATCCGCTCGGCCGTCGGATTCATGGCCCAGACGCTCGAACTGGCTGAAGGTGCGAAGGTCTTGGACCTCGGCTGCGGTCTGGGTCACCACTCAGTCGAGCTGGCTCGCCGCGGATACGAGGTCACCGGCCTGGACATCTCCGAGCCGTTCTTGGAGGTCGCTCGTCGCAAGGCCGCTGACGCCTCTGTCGCCGTGCGATTCATCCGTGGCGACATGACCCGCACTACGTTCAAGGAAGAGTTCGACGCGGCGATCCTGTGGGGCAATACGTTCGGCCTGTTCTCACATGACGACAACATGCAGACCCTGCGAGGCATCGCGCGGGGCCTCAAGCCGGGCGGACGGGCCTTGATTGACACGG
>CAYGAN010000393.1:0-1109 GCA_964347585.1 uncultured Planctomycetales bacterium
AAGACGGCCGTCACGAACGACGCGGGGCCGCGATCGCTCTACGAGTTCGCATGCCTGCGAGCCCTGATCGGCGACTCGAAAGGGGCATCCGAAGCGCTCTCACGGTCCTTTGAACTCACATCGCCCAGTCGGCTCGCGGCGGTCAAGGCCGACGCCAAGGCGTGCAAGGATTTGCGCACACTGGCGGGCACAGCTGGCTTCGCCGGGGCCCTGGCGACCCAGTCCAAGATCAAGGAGTCTGAGTGTAGCGCCGGCACGGGATGCGGAAGATGCCCGATGCGAAGCAGCTGCACCGCGGGGTCTGCCAATCGGGACAAGCGACCATGCAAGCAGGCTGAGACCAAGCCATAGCAGCTTGCTGCGGAGCACCGACCGGTTCCCAGGGAGCAACGGTCTCTGGGATCTGCAGGCAAGAGCTCACCTTTAACGAGTTCGGGTTTGAATGAAGAAAATGCGGCGCGTCGTCCAATTCAGTTTCCTAGGTCTGACGCTCGCCGGCGTCTTTGTGTTTCGCGCGGACGCGGAGCTGTGGTGTCCGTTCGGGGGTGTCGAGGCAGCCTATACGTACGCCTCAGAGGGCAACCTGATCTGCTCTCTCAGCGTGTCCAACCTGTACATCCTTGCTGGCATCCTCGTCATCACCGTGGTGCTTCGCCGGGCGTTCTGCGCGTACATGTGTCCGATCGGGACTGTCTCGGAGTGGCTGCAACGAGGTGCGGCTCGGCTCGGCCTTGCGGCGTTGAAAGTGCCCTACCGGTACGATCGGGCATTGGCGCTGTTGAAGTACCCGGTACTCGCGATCATTCTGCTGCTAACTTACCGCGCGGCAGAGTTGGTCTTCAGGGGATTCGACCCTTGCTACGCCCTGATCAGCCGCCACGGCCCGGACATTACCATCTGGGCATACCTGGTGCTGGGGCTGATCGTCGTCGGGTCGACGGCCGTAGTCATGCCGTTCTGCCGATGGCTCTGCCCGCTTGCGGCCGTGCTCAACCCGTTGTCGCGCGTTGGACTCGCACGCATCAAGCGCCACGAGGAGACGTGCGGTGACTGTGGCGAATGCGCGGCAGCGTGCCCGATGAGTATTCAAGTTAACAGCGTTAAGCAGG
>CAYGAN010000393.1:1165-2233 GCA_964347585.1 uncultured Planctomycetales bacterium
TGGCGGCCAGCTACCTCTTGCCCTTGCCATCGTTCACCAAAGTGCGTGGCGAGGAGCCATCGGTCACAGCCGTTACCCAGCTCAGAATCCACAGTCTCACCTGTCGGGGTAGGTGCAAGTTATTGACCTATTACCTTGAGCGCGATGACGCATTCCAGATAGCGGGTTACATCAAGCTGGAAGCATGGCCCGCATCGGACGCCGCGGAAGCGAGGATCACCTACGACCCGTCCGTCTGCGATGAGGCAGCCGTCAAGAGGGCCATTACTGAGCCATACTATGATTCCGTCGGCGGGATGTGGCGTCTATCGCCGTTTCAGATCGAGGGCTACGATCAGCTGGAGTTTCATTAGCCCGGCGCGATGCGGGATCCATAGCCGCTGAGTTGACGTGACCTGCCAGAACGTCCCCAGGCCGTGTGTTCAGTAATCCTGCGGCGGCCCTTCGCAAACGAGAATGATCCGCTCAGTCCTGCCGCCGCTGCGCCAACGTTAAACCGCCGCCCGTTGAAGGCGACTGGCTTTACTCTTCTCTCCAGTCCACTTCCCACCTCCACTGCGTGCCGTCAGGTGAGTGTGGTCAAGCGAGATGCACATTTTCATGGCGGTGCCTTCGGGCGGAGGCGGCTCGATCCGCCTTGCCCGGCACTATCTGCCCATCCGGATCATCTCGCTTTTGGTAAGGGTCGTACGACGCCGGGAGCCCGGGGCATTGACCAGGTGCCAAGCGGTGTACTGCTCGGCGTACATCTCACTCGACGACATGCAGTCAACGGGCACCACCACGTCGAAGCCGCGTATGGCGGCCGCGGTCGCCGTATGAAGCACTGCTCCCTCCGCAGCTGTGCCCACGATGAGCACGCTCTTGACGCCTTTCATCCTGAGGAACGCCTCAAGTTCAGTGCCGTAAAACTTGTCCACGCTCGCATTCACGATGGGTTCGCCTTCTTGCGGAGCCACTTCTCTCAGAATGCTCTTCGGCTCGTCCCGGGGATTGATCGCTCACAATTCCCTTGATCTCTGGCGTGACAGTCGCTTGAGGCCATGGTCACGGTGAGATGTTACGGGG
>CAYGAN010000394.1:0-2230 GCA_964347585.1 uncultured Planctomycetales bacterium
CGGGCAGAAGAGGCCTATCGGTGTGGACGTTCCGGTATTCCAGCACCTCGCGCGTCTCCGGAATCCTGAGCTGATACCGCAGGAACTCGAGCGGCTCCGATGAATCGGCGAGCGGATCGCGCGAGGTAACAGCCCGAAGCTGAAATAAAGGCTCAGCGTTGGGATCGTCTTCCCGCCGGACCTCGAGCTGCCAGGACGGGAATTCCCCTTGCTTGATGCGTTGCGGCTGCCCGTAAGTGACGTCCACGGCGTGGAACGGCGGGGCAGCGCGCGGTTCTCCCGGCAACACCCGATAGTGACCGCGAGTAAGCGCAGCCGGACGCGGAGCATCAGCAAGACTCGACGCCGACACAACGAACGCGGCAGCAACAGACGCTGTCCACATGGGTCAGCCTCCCATAACTCGTCATCGTGCGGGAGCATATCATGTGATCGCCAACGTGGGCAACCCAAGCACCGTCGTGTACAATGCACGAGTCATATTACAGGCTGGGGTCCTATGGGCTGGGCGCCTGTTCCTGGTTCGCGTTATAGCTTTCATTGAGAGAATCCGACCTGCGCTGCAGGTCGACCGGCCGGCCCGCCGCGCAACACTTTGGCACCCCTGCCAAGGAGCCTGCCATGCCGAACGAACACGATTCACAGCGACAGAGCCTCGGAGCGTGGGCTTCGCTCCTGCTGCGACTGGCGATCGCCTCGCTGTTTCTCTCGGCCGCGGTCGGCAAGCTCAAGGATGGAGGCGCAGGCATCCGCCGCACGGTCGAGTATTTCCAAAAAACGTTCGAAGGCAGTTGGCTGCCCGACTTCCTTGTCACGATTCACGGATACGCAACGCCGTTCATCGAGTCGCTGATCGTCCTGTGGCTGGTCACGGGCCTGCGGCTCAGAATCGGCTGGATCGTCACCACGCTGTTTGTCATCACGCTGTCGTTCGGCATGGCCGTAGCTAAGAACTACGACACCGCAGCGGACAACTACACGTACGCGCTTATCTGCGTTGCAGGTCTGTATCTGAGCCGCTTCGATCGCTACAACGCCGAGACGCTGCTGCGTGGCCGCTCAAAGCCATGAGCGGTCGGACGGAACCGGCAAGCGAGGCGCAGCCACGTAGAGTGCATAAGAAATGTAGTCGGGACCGGCCCTGCTACTTGCAGGCAAAGCAGCCTCTCGCATCGAGAGCAAAAGGAGGAACATGATCGTGAAACATCTTACGCGTGCTCGCCTCCGCTGATCGGTTGGGGAGGACGCGCCGACGGTGATGCGGCAAGCACCCATACCGGTGGGAGGTGGCCGGTTGAGCAAGGGCAGCCGCCTCACAATGGCCGGGACAGAAGCGTATCAAACCCGGTCTCAGTCCGGATCGGCGGATGTGACAGGCCGCCGTGAAGCCGGAACCGGAAGTAATCGCTGACCCCAGAGGAACGGCGGTGAACCTGGCACTGCTGCAGCAAAGCCCGTCGAACGCCTGTGCCTAGGGCGCGGCGTCAAGAGCAAACCGAACCCAATCCCTTGATGTGGTCTCAACCCACATTCAAGGAGATTGGCGGTGGCGAGCGCAAAGAAGAGGTTCCGACGTGTTCGGAACGAGGAGTTTATTTGTGCGCATTGCGGAACCGGAGTACGCCCGCCGGCGAACGGCTCATGCCGAAATCACTGTCCGCAATGCTTGTGGTCGGAACATCTGGACGAGGTGCCCGGTGACCGCGCGTCACGCTGCGGCGGGATGATGGTCCCGGTGGCCGTTCAGCAAGACGCCAGGCGTGGATGGATGATTGTGCACGAATGCACGCGCTGTGGTGCTGTTCGCCGCAACAAGGCCGCCCTTGACGATCCCATCCAGCCGGACAGCTTCGACGAGATCGTGCGCGTGGCGACAGAGAATATGTAGGATGGGTCGTCATCGACCCATCCCCCGACTCGGCCGGGCCAGTGCGATGGGTCGTGACCGACCCATCGTACAATAAAGGCTTGCCGGGCTTATGAACACGCCGGGCTTTCCTTATCTGATCGACGAAGACGGCCCCAAGGGCATCGCCATCAGCAGTTGGCTGGACAAGCAGCGACTCGGGCTGGTCCTCAACGATTTCCAGAACTTCTGCATCCTGCCGAAGTACGGCTTCACAAACGAGTATTCGCGCCAGCGGTACGCGGACGTCGTGTTGCCGGATACGCTGCGGCTGCTCGGTCGATTTCGCGAGCTGAGCCGGCCGATCATCTACACGATGCTGGC
>CAYGAN010000395.1:0-426 GCA_964347585.1 uncultured Planctomycetales bacterium
CCTTCGCCTGAAAACTGGCCACGGTCGGTCAAGCCGGGGTCAAGCGGTGGCGCCTGCGGCAGGCGCAGGTTACTGTCCACCACTCCACGGTTTTCGGAAGCGAATCGGTGGCGTTGTTGAGGCCGTGCGCCGCAACGGCCGGGAGGTCATCATGTCGTCGATCGTGCGTGCGAGTGTGCTCTCGCTGTTGGCTGCTGTGTTGACTTCGGCTGGCTGCGAACGACCGGGTCAGGAGGCGGACGTGATACTCACGGGCGGCAGGATCTGGTACGGGCCCGAGGCACCTGTGACCGGTGCGGAAGCGCCAACAGCAATTGCTGTTGCGGACGGCAAGGTGCTGGCGGTGGGAAGCGATGCGGAGATCGAGGCGCTGGCCGGTCCGTCAACCGAGCGTATCGCTCTTGCGGGGCGCCGTGTCGTCCCTGG
>CAYGAN010000395.1:436-1838 GCA_964347585.1 uncultured Planctomycetales bacterium
TCGAGCTGGCCGGGGTGCAGCTGCGCGACGCGGCGACGCCGGATGAGTTCGCCCGCCGAATCGGCGAGTTCGCGGCCGCGCATCCGGGTGACTGGGTGACCGGCGGTCAGTGGGACCACGAGCTGTGGGGCGGAGAGCTGCCGCGGCGCGATTGGATCGATTCGCTGACGCCGGAGAGCCCCGTGTTCGTCAGTCGCCTGGATGGCCACATGGGCCTGGCCAACAGTCGCGCGTTGGAGCTGGCCGGTGTCACGGCGGAGACGCCGGACCCGCCCGGCGGCACGATCGTGCGCTACGCCGACGGCCGTCCGACCGGGATCCTCAAGGACGCTGCGCAGTCTCTCGTATATCGAGTCATGCCGTCGCCATCCGAGGAAGCGCAGGACCGCGCGTTGCAGGCGGCCGTCGAGCACGCAGCGGCGCGGGGCGTGACCATGATCACGGACATGGGCACGTGGGCGAACCTCGAGACGTACCGCCGCGCCCATGCTCGCGGCGAGCTGGCTATCCGCGTGTACAGCGTGGTGCCAATCGCCACCTGGGAGCGCCTGGCGGAGTTGGTGTCGAGCGAGGGTGGCGGCGATCACCGCTTGTTCTGGGGTGGAGCGAAGGGGTTCGTGGACGGCTCACTGGGCTCGACCACGGCCTGGTTCTACGAACCTTATGATGATGAGCCGGGCACCGCCGGCCTGGTGGTCACCGACACGCTGGACCTGGAGGGCTTGATGGTCGCCGGTGACTCGGCCGGTCTACAGATCATCGTCCATGCCATCGGTGACCGTGCCATCGATTGGCTGCTGGATGCCTATCAGAGGGCTCGCGCTGCGAACGGCTCGCGCGATCGGCGTTTCCGGATCGAGCACACACAGCACTTGAGCCGCGAGGCGATTCCGCGGATCGCCGAGGACGCAGTTATCGCCTCGATGCAGCCGTATCACGCCATCGACGACGGGCGCTGGGCGGAGAAGCGGATCGGGCCCGAGCGGATCAAGACGACGTACGCGTTCCGCAGCCTGATCGACACCGGTGCGAAGCTCTCCTTCGGCAGCGATTGGACCGTGGCGCCCATCGATCCGCTGCTGGGGATCTACGCCGCGGTCACGCGCCGCACGATCGACGGCGCTAACCCCGATGGTTGGGTGCCTGAGGAGAAGATCAACGTCGCGGAAGCGGTAACTGCCTACACCGCAGGCAACGCCTACGCGAGCTTCTTGGATGAAGTGTTGGGAGAGCTTGCGCCCGGTAAGTACGCCGATCTAGTCGTGCTCTCGGACGATATCTTCACGATCGACCCGGTCGAGATCGAGAGTGCACAAGTCGATCTGACGATTGTGGAGGGACAGATAGTGTATCGGCGGGAAGGATGAGTGGCTGGGGCCGGATATTTTGGACATTCGACAGC
>CAYGAN010000395.1:1903-2226 GCA_964347585.1 uncultured Planctomycetales bacterium
AACGTTGAGAGTCGCTCGTTGAAACAGAGCCGGAACTCGATAGTCGGCTGTCGACTGTTGAATGTCGTCTGGAAACCAAAACTATGCTTTCATCACCCGCGCCCGCAGCCTCGGCGGAAGCTTCTCGCAGGCATAACGGACGGTGATGCGGGAGAGACCGTCGATGTTATCGATCAGGTAGGCAGCGACTTCCTGCGGCCGAGTCCGGGAGATCTCTTTCAGCAACCAGCCGACCCCCTTCTCCACCATGTCGTCGCGGTCGGGGGCCAGGCGGTCGCAGATCTCGAAGGCGGCCTCGTGTTCGCCGCCGTGCCTGGCGATGT
>CAYGAN010000396.1:0-2169 GCA_964347585.1 uncultured Planctomycetales bacterium
AGCGGCGGCCTCCCGACGAGTCCGTCCCCCACCCTCGCTCCGCGAGGATGGGGCACCCGCGCAAACGTCTGGTCCAACGACCGCGGCGCGATCCCCCTCGGTATGATGATCCAGCACCCTGAGGCTAATTACAGTCCGGTCAATAGCCCCGGGTGGCGGGACCTCGCTGGGCTTGCCCCGGCACCCGTCTTTTCCTGGCGAGGAGCCTCGGGACCGGGGATACTTGAATACGCGCCGAACGAGAGGTCGCAAGGAACACATGGTTCGCGACGCTTCGCAAGACGGACAAGAGAAGCAATCGTTTGGCCGACGCCCTGCCGAATGGTTCAGCGCGATACGACAGACGCCCCGTGTCATCGCCCTTGTTTGGCGCGCACATCCGACCGCCGCAGTCCTGTTCCCCATCCTCACCGTCGCCGTTGGCCCACTCCCCGCCCTATACCTGTACTGCGGCAAGAAAGTCATCGACGGCGTCGTCCTATGGCTACAGGGAGATGCGCTCGCCGGCCGCCCGATCGTGGTCCTCTTCCTGGCCGTCGGGCTCGGCGTCACGCTGCTGCAACACGCGCTGACCCATCTCAGCCGTTTCCTTGAGGATCTGCTGCGCCGCCGACTGCAACAGCACGTCCAAAGCCGGGTCCTAGATCGCGCTGCGACGCTGGACGTCGCGTTCTTCGAAACACCCAGCTTCTATGACAAGCTCCAGCGGGCCCAGCAGGAGGCAGGATTTCGATCATACTCCATCCTGGCGTCAATCACGCACGGGGCGCGGGACCTGGCTACGCTCTGCGGGTAGGTGACGGTGCTGGCTATGCTCGCGTGGTGGGTCATCCCCTACGTATTGATCCTGACATTGCCCGGCCTGCTGGCCCAGGCCAAGTACGGCCAGCTCGGGTGGGTGATCAGGACTGAGCGAACGCCGGAAGAGCGGCGGATGCGGTACTACCAGCATCTGATGACGTCTGACTCCGCGGCCAAGGAGGTGCGTCTGTTCGGGCTGGCCAGCTATCTGACCCCTCGGTGGCTGGAGGTATTCTGGCAATTCTACCGGCAGGATCGTCGGCTGGCGGCAAAACGCCGCTTGGCGGAGTTTGGGACGATCCTATTGCAGGCTGTGGGTGGCGTAGGGTTCTACGTCTTTGCGATCTATCGCACTATCACCGACCCGGCTGTAACCATCGGAAGCCTGTTCATGTACACACAAGCCATGGAACGCGCCGTCGGCTCGGTAGATGCGATCTTCCGGTCGTTGGCGGGGATCTACGAAGACAACCTCTACTTGAATAACCTCTTCGAGTACTTGGCACAGCAACCCGAGGTCGTCGCTCCGGCCGCGCCGGTCGCGGTGCCCGCGGCGATCCGCGAGGGCCTGCGCTTTGAATCGGTAGGGTTTCGCTACCCGGCCGGAACGGAGGACGTTCTGCACGATGTCTCTCTGGAGATCGGACCGGGCGAGCGAGTTGCCTTTGTCGGCGAGAACGGAGCCGGCAAGACCACGTTGATAAAGTTGTTGGCCCGACTCTACGACCCCAAGAACGGCCGGATCACCGTGGACGGGATCGACCTGCGCGATCTCGACCCAGCCGCCTGGCAGAGGCATATCGGCATCATCTTCCAGGATTTCGCTCGGTATCAGATGACCGCTCGCGAGAACATCGGCTTCGGCCAACTTGAGTACGTCAACGACATGGCGCGCATACGAGCCGCCGCCGACCGCAGCGGCGCGACGCCTTGTATCGAGCGCCTTGAGCACGGCTGGGAGAACATCCTGGGAAAGTGGTTCGACGAGGGCCAGGAGCTGTCCGTCGGCGAATGGCAGAAGGTGGCCCTTGCGCGGGCCTTTCTGCGCGAAGCTCAGATTCTGGTGCTGGACGAGCCGACCGCTTCGCTCGACGCCAAACAAGAGTACGAGATCTTCCGGCGGTTCCAGGAACTCACGGACGGCAAGACAACCATCCTGATCTCACACCGCTTCTCAACGGTGCGCATGGCCGATCGCATCTTCGTGGTTGAAGGCGGGCGCATCACCGAGTCAGGCAGCCACGAGGAGTTGATGGCCGCGAACGGGCGCTACGCAGATCTCTTCCTGCGCCAAGCGTCGGGCTACCGTTAGTGCAGACCGCAGGCTCCGCCGAATCGATCACGGCGGTAACCAATCTGAGTGGGCCT
>CAYGAN010000397.1:0-2140 GCA_964347585.1 uncultured Planctomycetales bacterium
CAGCGCTTGCCACTGTCGCCGCCGCTAGAAAATCTCGTCGTCGCATGGCCACGGGTCGTCTCCTTGTCGCTACGTTGTTGATTCGCATGGCTATCGCCGAGAGCAGAACCCTGACGCATATAATACCCGCGCAAGTCCCGTGTCGGCATCATGCCCTCCATAGTGTCCGATTGGAAGTTTTGGGTTCGGTTGCAGCTGGGGGGTGCTCCAGCGGCGCCGCCCACGGCGAGACCCCAGCGGTTTCGCTATGCCAAGTACGCCAGGCGGTTCTACCTCTGTCGATTTTGCGTACGCGGCAGGGCGCCTGATGGCGTGCAGTCGCGGCGTCGTGGACTTGCCTTCGAGTCCGTCGGTGGCGGGTACGCCTTAAACACGGCGGGCGAGCGCCTTTCGGCACCCGCCCGTCGTTCCCAAAAGAGAAGGGTCTATAGGGCTTATAGGTCTATCTAGCCCATCCCGCTGATATGCTACTGATACGAGTGCACTATGTCAAGCCCGGCCTGCCAACTGCATCAGCTTTTGTTCCCACAGAAGCATGCGGCGGGCCTGTCTCCGTAAGCTTCCGTTTCTCAAAGTCTTAGCTCCCAACGCTCTGATTGCGCACAGCGTCACCATCGGCCGCGGAAGCGGCAAGGATCACGATTGCTGGCCAGGAGCGGGGCGGGCTGCTGCGATATTCGTGGACCGCACGCGCCAGGTCGCTGGTTTGGCCGGATGGCTGGCTGGTCGCGTCTTTTCGTCGATAATAGCGCCGGTCCGCAAGGTCCCTCAAGTATCAGGGGAGCAGCGGTGGCAGTCCGAAAGAGCCTGACGGTTTCGGAGAGACTCCGTGAGGACATCGCTCAGGGAGTCTGGTTGCCTGGGGAGCGCATCCCGAGCGCGCGTGAGCTCGCCAAGTCGTGCGGCGTGAGCTTGTCACCGGTACTCAGGGCCCTACAAACCCTCGAGAGGGAAGGCCTGATCGAGCGCGTCCCCCGGGTCGGTACCTTTGTGACCCGCAGGCGCGCAAAGCGGGGCCTGTTGGGTCTGATCACGTCCGACTGCGATGGCGAGGACGACGCCCAGCTCATTCGGGGCTTCGAGTCGGAAGCCACACGCCTCGGCCATGCGGTCCTGTTCGGTGACGCGCATCGCGACCCGGAGGCCTACGCTTTACGCGTCGCCCGCTGTGTCCAGCACAACGTCCTGGGCGTGGCCTTTGTGCCCACGGAAGGCAGCTTCCTAGTGGATTGGAATAGGGCGTTCCATGGCGGGCTGCGCGACAAAGGTATGCATGTCGTCGCTCTCGGGCGTCAGCCTTTTGCTGAGTCCGGTCAGCCGCGCATCTCCGCCGTCGTGCCCGATGGGTATTGGCAAGGCCAGTGCCTCGCTGGCCATCTAATGGGCTTGGGACATCGCCGGCTCGGCTTCTTGTATGGGCGGTGGTCGTGCACTGTTGAGGACCGCAAGAACGGCGTCCTGGCCGAAGCGCGCGCGCGGGGCGCATCCCCGCCCGACGTACGGACGCTCTCCCCGGAGGAGTTGGCGTCGCCCGGCGGCATCTTTGACGTCACGGAGATCCTTCGGCAATGGCGACGTGCGAATCCGCCGATCACAGCTGCCGTGTGCGTCAGCGACCATGCCGCCAGAATCTTGTACGAGCACGCCCGTGCCATGGGCTTGCGTATTCCTGATGACATCGCTGTTGTCGGCGTCGGTGATCTGTCCTTCGCGGCGCTGTTGGACCCGCCGCTTACCACCATTCGCGTCTCCTACGCCGAGCTGGGTAGGGCTGGGGCGGAGTTGTTGGTCTCACAACTGTCCGATCCGACGCGACCGTCGCGCATCGTGCTGACCCGCGGTGAGCTGATCGTCCGGCGTTCCTGCGGCTCGTCCAAGCGCCGCAGCCCAGGAGCCAGCAGCCCCGCTGAGAAGTGACGACGGCGCTCACCAGGGCGATTCCGCGCGCTTGCTGTCGGTGGCCACTGCGCAGGCGATCCCGCAACCAACCCGGATGAGGCGCGCCATTCTGGGGACGACTGATGGCACTCCCGAAGACGCTATCGGGTGGCGACGCGGCCTGCGGTTCGCGCCCCCCTACAACGATCGAGACGGGCCGCGGCGCGGTCGCCTTCATCCGTGGCCCTGCGCGCGGGCAGCA
>CAYGAN010000398.1:0-2136 GCA_964347585.1 uncultured Planctomycetales bacterium
ATGGTGAACCGCTTACGGTGAACACTCCGTGCTGAACCGCGCGCGATGAACCGTCGGTTGCGAACACGCTGACCGTCGCAAGAAGAACGGCGCGATTCGACGCCCGCCTCCTTGCCCGAGCCCGGCTCGCGTGGTATATTAGACAAGGTTAATCGATAGGGGTACGCGGGAAAGACCCCGGGATTCGGCTTTTCCTTGTTCGGGGGAGGCGAATCCCGTCGCGTGGGTCGGCTCTTGCCGGTGGCCTTTCCTGCGAATCGGCCGCGGGCTCAGATTCGCAAGAAAGGTTACCGGTGGGGGAACCACGCGGTAAACGGAGAGCAGCGGCGCGGATTTCTGTTGTCCGCCCGATCATGCTCTCTGTTTTTGTGTGCATCGTCCAAAGCTCACATTCGACCGAGATAGCGGCGCGAGGGCATCGGCTGGAACGGCTCGCCCTTGGCGGGTGGGGCGTAGAGGGCCGCCCAGCGTTCATCTCCCAGGTTCTCCGGCTTACTGCCTTGTCATGCGTGGCCTCGTCCGCCGCAGGTACTTCGCGGGTATAATGCGACCCGACGGTGTGTTTCATCAACAGCGTTCCGTGGCAGACGAAGGGGTCAGCACGATGGAGTATGTCAACCTCGGCCGAAGTGGCGTTCAGGTTTCGCGAATCTGTCTGGGGTGTATGAACTTCGGCAGTCGGGCGGATGAGGCCGAGTCCACTCGCGTCATTCACGAAGCGATGGAGTTGGGGATCAACTTTCTCGACACAGCGAACGTCTATCAGCTTGGCGTGTCGGAGGAGATCGTCGGCAAGGCCTTGGCCGAGCCCGGCCGACGCGATCGCGTCGTGCTGGCGACCAAAGTGACCAGCCGAATGGGCCAGGGCCCGAACATGCAGGGCAGCAGTCGCTATCACGTCATCAAACAGTGTGAGGACAGCCTGCGCCGGCTGCGAACGGATCGCATCGATCTGTACCAGTTGCATTGGCTCGATCGGACCACGCCGCTCGACGAGATCCTTCGCGTGATGGACGATCTGGTTCGGCAGGGCAAGGTTCTTTACGTCGGGACGAGCAAGTGGCCGCCGGCCGTGCTGGCCGAAGCCCTCATGCTGGCCCAGCATCACGGATGGGAGCGCATCGTCTGCGAACAGCCGCCGTACAACATCCTCGATCGCAGCGTGGAGAACGAGCTGCTGTGGGTCTGCCAGCGGCTCGGCATCGCCACGATCCCGTGGGCGCCGCTTGGCAGCGGCATCCTGGCTGGCCAGTATCGCAAGGATAAGCCCATCCCGGCGACCAGTCGGGCCGCGACGAGCACGCTGCTGCGTGAGAACCGCCTGACGGAGGCTGCCATCGAGGTCGTCGAGCAGTTGCTCCCGCTCGCCAAGGACAAGCAGATCAGCTTGGCCCAGCTTGCACTGGCGTGGCTGCTGGGTAGGCCCGGCGTGACCTCGCCAATCGTCGGCGCCCGTACTGTCGAGCACGTTCGCTCGGCTGTGGAGGCCCTGGATATCCACCTGACCGAAGAGGATTGTGAGTTCATTGATAAGCTCGTCCCGGCCGGCACAGCCGTCTCGAACTACTACGATATCAACGTTCACCGACCCCTCCGCGAGGCGCTGCGCCCTGAATGCCCTGCATGACCGGCAAGCAAGGGGCACGGGAAGCATCAGCCGGGTCGTTCCGGAACGCGCGTCTCAATCCCCGTAGGGATGACCGGGTGAGGTGATCCTATCGACGTGGGGACTGTGCGGCAGCGCGTCTAGCATGCAGCGGGCGCAGACCTCAATGAGTTCAGGTCGATTGGCAAGTACAGGTGCCACGGGCGGCTTGCCCGGTCAAGTTGATCCATCAAGAGGGCAGACACTGGCAGACAAGCTGCCAGTGGCACCCCGCGTGTTTCGCTTTCCCATCTCGGTGGACCTATGCAGTTGGCGAACGACTGGCACATGGTGCAAGGGGTATGAAGCCGGGCCGATGGCGTGCCCCCGGCTGACCGGTCGGATCACGCTGAGGGCCGTAAGGGGGGCGTCCGGGTTGCCCTGCGTGCGACGGTTGGCTCGGCTGAGGCGGACGCCGGCAGAGCTGTGTGCCGCGCGCCGCGCACGACGCTGTCGAACAGCTCGACGTAACGTCGGCCGACCTGCGGCCA
>CAYGAN010000399.1:0-2112 GCA_964347585.1 uncultured Planctomycetales bacterium
TGATCGATTTCGATGGTTCCAACAGGCGCGTCGTGATCGACAAGCCCGTGGGGTCACATCCATGCGTGGACCCGAGCGGGGGCAGGATCGCCGATAGTGACGCCGACGGAGTCTTCGTGGTCCACGTCACAGAACAGAGAATTGAGCGAGTGGCGACGTTCCGGAAGCGGTTCGACATGTCGCACAAGGGCACACACCCCCACTGCGTCTGGAATCGCAAAGGCACGCACGTGCTGTACAACTCGGCCGAGACCGGTCATGGCGAGCTGTACCTGGTCAGCGTGGATAGCTGACGTTCGTTCCGTCCTTGCCTTTGCGTCCGGCACGGTCGCTCACGGACGACAGATCCTGAGCACACATAGGATTCGAGGCGGCAACGTAAAGGAGACACGCGTACGCGGGCCATCGACCTTCAAGTCCTTCTGCACAAGGATTCTCGGCTTCGCGTCGCTTGTGTGAGCTGTCAGAGACAGGGCATAGTGGCCTGACTTCAACAGATAGAGTTCGGCCTCCATGAGGCGTTTCTCACTGCCGAAGTGGAATAGATCGGCGGAGAAGCGATCCGTTCCCGAGTCGGTGACCAGAGCGGCCATCTGGCGCGGTGACGTGAGCCAGCGAACCGCGTTAAGCGGGAAATAGCCTGCATCGCCGGGATCGCCGGTTACCGTGGAATACAGCAGGTGCGTGTCCGGGCGCCAGAAGCCGGCCACCGGCTCCTCGAACATCGCGTTCTCCGAGAAAAGCCTGGGGAAGGTGAACACCCGATCTGTCCAACGGACTTCGCTCGTGTAGCCTGGGAAGTTATAGCGCAAAGCCTCAGCTGCTCTCGACAAGGCAGTCTGAAGAGGCTCTCGATCACCACGGATGCGAAAGAGACCATAGGGTGACCGCTCGGCCTCGAGCAGCTCATCGAATTCATCGCTTCCGCTCAGAAGCTTGTACCTGGCAAGGGCCGCCCCCAGCCCCGGCATTCTTGCCGCACACCACGCCTCGCCGCCAGGCTCGGGGTCGGCCTGAGGTGCTTTGAGGTACTTCAGGCGGATCCTCGCCATGGACCTCAAGGGCTCCAGGTACTTGGAATCGCCGGTGATGTGATAAGTCAGTAAGAGCGTCTGAGTCATCAACGTCATGGCGCTCGGGTAGCGATAGATGGTAGGCTGACGGTGGTTACGAGGATCCCACCAGGGCTCGGAGACACCTCCTACCGTACCGTCAGGCCAGCGAATGGCGCTGGGGATCACTCCGGCAGGTTTGCCCCGCTCCTGCCTTGCCGTTGCGTCCACCCACGTGTCCATCCACGCGGTGAACAGCTTGGTAAGCCGCGCGTCATGAGTTCGCTGCCAATAGAGCAGAGCCGGTTGCGCCGCCCTGGGATGGTAAACCGTGTCACACGCCCGTCGTGGGTTGCTGTCAACCCGATCTGCGGAGAAGTAGGTACTCTTGAACTGGAGGTGCCCGCGCTCGTTGATACCGGTCCACAGCGTTTCCATGAGTTCGGCGACGCGGAGCGCGCGTGCAGTCCAGGATGCGTTCTCGGGCTCCAGGTGCATCATGGGTGTCAATGAGTCCGAGGAGTTCTCGGCTGTATGCTGGACATCGTCTAGGCGGCTCGTGTATCCGCCCTTCATGTGCGGCTGACTCATGATGGCGTGCGAGAGTCGAGCCTGGGCGCCCGTGATCTTCGGATCGTCAAAACCGATGAGGACCGGCACCCAAGAACGCCACATCTCGCAATCATCGCCCCAGCCGCCTCCGAAGGCGCCGTCGGCCTGCATGCGGTGGTCGATCCACCACTCGATGATGTCGGCCAGCCGTTCGAGCGATTCCCGCTGATGAACGGCCCAAACGGGAGCCTCCGGCACGGTCTCATACTCTTTCTGCGGCGCGATTCTTTCACCGAAATACATACGAGCGATTCGGTTTCGTGGAAACGCCCTTAGGGTCTGCCCGAAGTGATATCGCGCGCGATCGAAGAACTTCCGTCGCTTTTCCGGATAGAACCAGACGCTGCCCATTTCGTTGGCGTACCAGACAAGCATCCGACCTTGGTACAGATGAACAAGGGGGTACAGGGGTGAGTCCTGGCGGATGCCGAAATCATAGTCTTCGCCA
>CAYGAN010000400.1:0-1547 GCA_964347585.1 uncultured Planctomycetales bacterium
CGACAAAGCGCGTTGATGCAGCGTGCAGTCGAGGCTCTTTCTCGATACCGTGTTTCTTCAGCGCCGTGAGCCACGCTTGCTTAGTCAAACCGACCTGCTTGTGCCCAGATGCCGTATCCAGCAGAAAGTAGCCTTTGACGCCCGGTACTCTTTCGGAGGAGACGAAACGCTCCTCCTCAGAATACCCCAACACCAACTCCTCTCGGACTGCTACCTTGACGACTTTGGAAGGAATCCCTCCACTGCCATCCGGATGGTAGATGCACACGCTCGTGCCCCCTATTGAACTTTGAATCGTTAACGTAACAGTCCTTAGATTGCCGATGATCCTTTCGGTAACTGGAAAGGAAGTTCCATGAGACCGAAGGGATCAGCGGAAGAATTGGAACGTCGTCGGCGACAAGCGATCGCCTTGCTGAACCAAGGCGCCAGACCAGCGACGGTAGCACGTGCCGTAGGGACGTCGCGAGCATCTGTGACTCGCTGGCGGCAGGCGTATGAGGCCGGCGGACAGAAAGGCTTGAGAGCCAGGCCTCACCCAGGCGGCACAAGCCGTCTGACGGACACGCAACGCAAGCGTCTTGTTGGCCTGCTCCTACAAGGCCCCCGCAAGCACGGGTACGCCACGGAATTGTGGACACTGGCGCGGGTGGCAGAACTGATCGCCGTGACATTCGGCATCGAGTACCACCCCAGCGGGGTATGGCACATCCTGCGGTCGCTGGGCTGGAGTTGCCAGAAGCCCGAGCGTCGCGCCCGTGAACGGAACGAACAGGCCATCGCGACTTGGCGTCAGCAGGAGTGGCCGCGGATAAAAAAACGCCCGAAGAAGCGGGCGAAGCATCCTGTTGCCGGATGAGACCGGCCTGATGCTTCAGCCAGTGGTGCGGCGAACCTGGGCGCCACAAGGGCAGACGCCGGTTATGTATTCGTGGGGCCGGCATGACCGGCTGAGCGTGATTGCCGGTCTGAGCGTTTCGGCTAGAAGGAAGCGTATCGGCCTGTACTTCGCGGTGCACGAGGAGAACATCACGGCCGAGGAAGTTGAAGCATTCCTGCGTGATGTACAGCGGTCGCTGGGACGGAAGCTGATCGTGGTGATGGACCGTTGGTCCGTCCATCGCAAGGCGGCCAGGATGCTGGCCGGTGACTCGCGGTTCTGGATTGAGTGGCTGCCGCCTTACGCCCCGGACCTCAACCCGGTGGAACACGTGTGGAACCACACGAAGTATGGAGACTTGGCCAACTACATTGCGGATGATCTGCTGGGCCTGGAGTTGGAGTTCGATTGGTCCATCAACCAGACACGTCGGCGTCCAGAACTGTTGCGGTCGTTCTTTCATGCCGCCAAGCTGGAAATATGATGTGTTACATTGTCGATTCAAGGATCAATAACAAATGTTAGATTTTGTAAATGACTGTCTATTGCGAACACGAGAACATACGCCGCAGGTAATATCGAAGCAGCGTATCTATCGCGTAGCGGACCTTGGGGCTCTTTCTTATCTGATGTGCGCTCTGGCGTGGATGCTTGGGGCTGTATCCGG
>CAYGAN010000400.1:1557-1837 GCA_964347585.1 uncultured Planctomycetales bacterium
ATATGATGTGTTACATTGTCGATTCAAGGATCAATAGCATTCGCTCCCATTCATTGCCAAATTGGTTGACGTTGAACACTGTGACTATTGTGAGATTCTAGCTCGGATTTCCCAAATGGGCACCCCAATTCGTGTAAAATGCGGGATCGTTTGGCCGCATGAATGAAGGGTCTTCTTGATGCCAGGGACGGCGAAAGGCAGGGATGCAATGGGTGAAGCCGGCAGAGACGCTCTCCGGGTGGGTTTCGACGGCAAGCTCAAGCTCGAATTCCACGGAGCG
>CAYGAN010000400.1:1847-2104 GCA_964347585.1 uncultured Planctomycetales bacterium
AACCATCGTCTTTAGACCACAGCCGGGTCATGGACCAGGAATCGTATGATCCTTCTCGCCTTCGTATACCTTCATTATCTGCAGCGCCCGGAATCCGCCACAGACGCCGCAAATCCTGTTGCGCATGACTTCGCGCTCCAGTCGGTCCAATCGCTGTTTCAGGCTCATTCCTCAGACTCCTTCAGTATGCGTTCAAGTTGCTCGATACGGGCGATCAGGTCTGCCTCGATGGGTCTGCCGATGCAACGGTCCAGGAC
>CAYGAN010000401.1:0-2089 GCA_964347585.1 uncultured Planctomycetales bacterium
AGTCCCCGCAGCCCTCGTAGATGACCGGCTCGTTCGCGACTTCCCAGCCGTCCCACTGCGATGACTGGGAGCCAACCAGGAAGATGCACATGCCGACCGACCACGGATCATCCTGTTTGGTCAGGCCTTCGAAGGTGTTCAGGTCGTCGCGAATCTGCCACGGCTCGAAGTACGGGTCTGCGTAGCCTTCCTTCCACGCATAGAACGTCGTGCACTCGGTGTAGATGATCGGCGGCATGCGGTAGCCGTACTGGTCGTAGAGGTCCTTTATCATGCGCCACCGCAGAGAGAACCAAGGCATCTCCGGCCCGACCATGAGCTGATCGTTGATCCCCCCGTAGGCGTGGTAGCCCGCGTAATCCGCGATGGCCATGCAATCCACCACCTCCTGGATCAGGATGTTCTCGATCGGCGCCGGATTGCCCACGGCGATGTTGAACGCGCACGACTTGAGCCCCAGCTCGTGACATCGCTCGGTAAAGGCCTTTTCGAACCGCCCGACTTTGCGCACGTTTTCCACATCATTCATGTAAGGCTCGTTGAATCCCTGCCACGCGCTGAAGCCCCCGCCCTTGTCGATGTGCTGGGCGTAGCAGTTGTCCGCGTGCACACGGCCGTAGTACTCCGGGTCGGACAGGTACGTGCCAACCAGATGGTCGATGTACAGCCGGCCGACGATGATCGCGTCGGGCAGTGCAGCGCGCAGACCCGACGCGTGGCCGAGGGCCAAGTCCGACAGCAAGACTGTCTTAGGATTGAGCCGGACAGTCTGGTTGAACCCGTTGGTGCCGGAGTAGATTCCTGAGCCGATCCGCCCGAGCCGTGATGACTGCTTCCAGTAGCCGGTGCCAGCCGTCGTCCAGCTCTGCCAGCCGGTCGCCAGCCCGCCGCTAAAGCCCTCCTCGAAACTCGGATTGTTCAGAAGGTTCGGCCCGATGCCGGGCGGAAGGCCCCCGCCGTCAGTGACGTTGACGGTCAACGTATCGGTATCCGCCCCGCCGTTGCCGTCATCCACGGTGAGTGTGACGGTATAGACATCCGGGTCGCTGTACGTGTGACTCGTCGTGACCCCCTCGCCGGTGGTATCATCACCGAAGTCCCAGTCGTACGTAAGCGTGTCTCCGGGGTCCGGGTCACTTGAGCCGCTTGCGTCGAAGTTCACCGTCAGGGGAGCGTCGCCCGACAGCGGGTCGCCCGACGCGACCGCGGTCGGTGGCTGGTTGCCCGGGCCGCCCGTTTCTTCGATCGTTACGCCGTCAAACACCACCCAGCCATTGACGAGCCAAGTATGTAGGTTCCGGCCGCGCAGGAAGATCGTGGCGTTGTCGGCGGAGGCGGTGAAGTCCACCGTCACCTGTGTCCACGACGTAGCGGAAGTAACTGTGCCGTACGTCGCCGTATTGGGGTTGGTGCCGCCGGAAGGACTGACGCCGATGGCGCTGTCGAGGTCGCTCTCGGTCACGCGCGTATAGACTGCCAGCCGGTACGCCGTCCCAGCAGTGACACTAATTACCTGATAAACCCCGCAGATGCCGTTGTCGGTTGGAATGTCGGAGACGCCCTGCGTCCAAACCCGCGCTGCGTCCCACACGCCCTCCCATTTGTTGCCCCCGAACTCCGTCCATCCAACCGCCGCCCCGACCCACCCGCCGCCATTCGCTTCGAAGTCAGGATTAGTGATCTGGCCCGCAGCAGGCGCGCCAGTTGCGAGCAGAACTATCGCGACCATGGGTAACATGGTCCGCGGCGCATCGCGTCTCGCAACACGCATGGCGACCTCCCGATAGCGAGACGCACTGACGTGACCCTGAGACAGTCTCCATCTTACCACGCTCGTCTGAGGTTTCCCAACTCACGCCCGTCCAGCCTACGTCGCCGAAACGACCGCTACCGCGCGATGCGTCGATAGTCATCTTCGGGGAAGACTAGGTACAGGATCCACGTCGGGCAGCAACTCACCGCGCGGCAGATCGTCTGAAATGCATTCGCCAGCTGCGAGTCTTACGCCTCGGACCTACTTGCGCGATCGAAATCTGGGCATCCGTGACGGTCTGCTAGGTCGTTCCGCGTGTTGGCGCGCCCGTTTGCG
>CAYGAN010000402.1:0-2064 GCA_964347585.1 uncultured Planctomycetales bacterium
CGCTGGACCGAGAATCCGTTCTCGGTCCCCAGAGGTACTCACGATCGGATGGGAATCGCGCTGCGTCAGGCGGGACCGAGATAGGAATCACGGTCCAGTGAAAACCGGCAATCCGTTATGGCGGGTGCCCCATCCTCGCGAAGCGAGGGTGGGGGACGGACTGTCGGCCTATGGGACCCTTCAAGGCCCGCGCGAGCAACGCCGAAGCCCCGGGGGCGGGTACAATGTCTAATGCCCGCACCGGTCGCCTGTGGCCAACGACGAAGTAAGGAAGCCTGAGCAAGAAGAGGGGCGACGAGGCAATGAGAATCACACTTCCGCTCTTTGCAGCTCTTGGCCTTGCCGCAGCCGCGGCCGCACAAGAGTGCCCGTGGCCTTACGGTATTCACGACCACGACCCCCAGCCGACCGAGTACCTCAATCACATCAAGGCCCAGGTTGGCGGCGGCTGGGTCACCGCGACCGTGGCAATCGGGCACGACCCTTCGGACTATGGCGGCATCGACTTCTCGTGGTTCGCCTCGCAGGGCCACACCGTCGTCTGCCGGATCAACAACGGCTATTGCGAGACCGGCACGATCCCGCTGCCCGATCAGTACGCCAACTTCGCCCAGCGGTGCGCGAACTTCGTGGAGAACTCGCCGGGCTGCGAGATCTGGGTGATCGGCAACGAGACGAACCTGGCGGTGGAGTGGCCTCCGTCCGGCGGGCACAAGAGCTACGTCTCGCCGGAGAGCTACGCGGACTGCTTCCGGCAGTGTTACAACGCGATCAAGGCCGTCCGGCCGAGGCACAAGGTCTGCAGCCAGGCGCTCGCCCCCTGGGCTGGACCGTACGGGCCCGGGACGGCCTGCGGCTACACCCACGACGGCGTGCCGATCAACTGGGTCCAGTACATGAACCAAATGCTCACGGCGATCGAATCGACCGGTGGGATCGACGGGATGGCCCTGCACATCAACTCGCGCGGCTACGCCTACAGCGACATCCACAGCACGGACCAGATAGAGGCCAACGGGCAATGGCTGTACTGGAGCTTCTACGTCTATAAGGACTGGGTCAACCTCGGCATCCCGTCCAGCTTGTACCACCTGCCTTTGTACGCAACCGAGTGCAACGGGATGTACTACTGGAAGGGCGGGCACCCGGAGGACCCGTCCAAGCACTACGAGGCCGGCTGGATGCAGGAGATCTACGCGGAGATCAACGGTTGGAACCAGACGGCCGCGGCCACCGGCAAGCCGATCTACCGCTGCGTGAACATGTACCGTTGGTGCGCCTGGTGCGACGGGTGGAACATCGACGGGGCGGACAATCCGTACAAGGGCCAGATCCTCAGTGATCTCGATGCCGCGCTTACATACGAATACACCTGGCCCCTGCCGAACGACGGCATGAGCGGCGCGACGCCGAGCGGAGTCAACCTGGCGCTCGGCAGGAGCACGGAGGTCAGTTCCTACCTCAACGCGGGCACCACGGGCGCCAAGGCGGTCGATGGGATCGTGGCCGTCGATAGCAAGTGGACCAGCGCGAACACGTATTCGGTGCACTGGCTCAAGGTCGATCTGGGCCAAGTCAGGGACGTGACCGGCTTCATCGTTCGCCATGCCGGCGCCGCCGGTGAGCCCGACTCGTACAACACGGGCGTCTTTTACATTGAGTCAGCCCCGGCGTGGACCGGACCTTGGACGATCGAAACGCAGGCGAACAACTACTTCCGCGATGACGTCTTCATCCGAAGCTACCCGACGGCGAACCCACTGCGATACGTCCGGCTGCGGATCACCGATCCGGGGACCGACAACTACGCCCGAATCCCTGAGTTCGAGATCTACGGACCGCAGCCCTACTTGGTGCGCCCCGAGCCCGGCACATTGATCTTCCAGGACGGTAGGGAATACCCGGACCAGACCGTGTACACCGGCACGAAGGACGCCCACATTCTTCAGGAGCATCCGCTCTACAACACGGGCGGAAACGAGGCGCTCGAGGCCGCCCGCTACGATGGTAGCGAGTCCACCCACGACCGGAGCATCGTGATCAAGTTCACGGCCCTGGACACGA
>CAYGAN010000403.1:0-2049 GCA_964347585.1 uncultured Planctomycetales bacterium
TCGACGGTTCACCACCTATGAGCGACCGAGCGAGCTGCCGCTGATGGTCATCAAGAAGGATGGCAGGCGGGAAGCGTTCGACCGCGAGAAGATCGTCATCGGCATGACGAAGGCATGCGAGAAGAGGCCGGTCAGCAGGGAGGTGATAGAGCGGGCCGCGGACGCGGTCGAGCGAGAGATACGCGATGAACTTGCGGAGGAGGTGCCGGGAAGCCGCGTCGGCACTCTCGTAATGGACAGGCTTCGCGAGGTGGACGAGGTGGCCTATGTTCGATTCGCCTCTGTCTACAAGGAGTTCCGCGACGCGGATTCTTTCGTGGAGGAGATAGAATCCCTGGTGCGGAAGACCCCCACGCTGGCACAGGGCGAGGGGCCCCGACAGGCCGGCCTCTTCGACTCACAGGACCAATCGTCGACATGAAGGAGCGATCGTAGTGTCCAACCTACCACCAGATCTTCCACTGCCTCAGTTCACCGAGAACGCTCTTACAGTATTGAGGAAGCGGTACCTTAGCAAGAACGAAGAGGGGCTGCCGATCGAAGAGCCATGGGAGATGTTCTGGCGCGTGGCCCAGGACGTAGCCTCGGCGAGCCGAGGCTACGATCCGGCGGCCGACGTGGAAGCCGAGGCGCGGGAGTTCTACACGACGATGGCGCGCCTGGAGTTCCTCCCGAACTCGCCCACTCTGATGAACGCGGGCCGGGAGCTCCAGCAGCTATCGGCGTGCTTCGTCCTTCCGGTGGAGGACTCCATGGACTCCATCTTCGAGGCGATCAAGAGCACCGCTCTCATCCACCAGTCGGGCGGCGGCACCGGCTTCTCGTTCTCGCGCCTTCGCCCCAAGGGCGATCTGGTTCGCAGCACCGGCGGCATCGCCTCCGGGCCGATCTCGTTCATGAAGGTCTTCAACTCCGCCACCGAGGCGGTCAAGCAGGGCGGGACGCGGCGCGGCGCGAACATGGCCATCCTTCGTGTCGACCATCCGGACATTCTCGAGTTCATCACGGTGAAGCGCGACACTTCAGTCCTGACGAACTTCAACATCTCCGTGGGGCTCACCGAGGATTTCGTGCACGCCGTGCAGGAGGACTCCGAGTACGACCTGGTCAACCCCCGCACGGGAAAGGTCGTCCGACGGATCCGTGCGAGGGAGGTCTTCGACCTCATCGTCGAAGGGGCCTGGGCCACGGGAGAGCCCGGCATCGTATTCCTGGACCGGCTCGACTCCGCGAACCCCACCCCGGAGCTGGGGGCGATCGAATCGACGAACCCATGTGGCGAGCAGCCCCTTCTGCCCTATGAGGCCTGCAATCTCGGCTCGATGGACCTCTCGCGCTTCGTCGTCCGCGGGCCCACCCCGGAGATCGACTTCAGGCGGCTCGGGCAGACGGTGCGGACCGCCGTGCGGTTCCTCGACAACGTCATTGACGTCAACCACTACCCAATGGAAGCCATCGGCCGGATGGCGCGCGGCAATCGCAAGATCGGTCTCGGGGTGATGGGTTTCGCCGACATGCTGATTCAGCTTGGCATTCCGTACAACTCTGAGGCCGGACTGGAGGCGGCCGGCCGCGTCATGAGGTTCATCCACGAGCGCGGGCGCGAGGTCTCGGCCGAGGTCGCGCGGGAGCGCGGGGCATTTCCCAACTTCGAGAAGAGCATCTTCCGGGACACCGGTCCTCGGGTGCGCAACGCCACGGTTACCACCATCGCTCCGACCGGCACGCTGTCCATCATCTCGGGATGCTCGTCCGGCATCGAGCCGCTGTTCGCCATCGTGTTCACTCGTCGCATCCTGGATGGTCAGGAGCTGCTCGAGGTGCATCCGCGGTTCGAGCGCGTGGCGCGGGAGCGCGGGTTCTACTCAAAGGGGCTCATGGAGGAGATCGGGAACCACAAATCCCTGGCGGACGTGGAGGGGGTGCCGGAGGATGTTCGCCGCCTCTTCGTCACCGCTTACGACATCACTCCCGAGTGGCATATTCGCATGCAGGCGGAGTTCCAGAAGGGCACCGACAACGCTGTGTCCAAGACCGTGAACTTCCGCA
>CAYGAN010000404.1:0-2045 GCA_964347585.1 uncultured Planctomycetales bacterium
CTCCGTTGGCAACGATCAGGTTGGACGTGCAGCCGGACTTGAAGCCGCCAAGGTTTCCCGTCCCTCCGTCGTCGGCCAAGTCATAATAGCCCGCGGCGGCCGAGCGAAACGTCAGCAGATGCTCGCTGGCGATGGCCGTACTGCAGCCGTATTGGCGAGTGAATCGCCAGGGAATCATCCTTCCGGTCAGCGGATGTCCGCGCATCTTCTGCTTGCCGGTCTCAAGGCTCAGCGCTCCGCCTTGCGTGATGACGGTGTCATGGTGAAGCATGACCGGCCCGCCATATTGCGCGTCGCTTTCCCAGATCACCCGACCGTCAGCACTATCGTAAGCGACCATGCCCCGGTCCACCTCGTCGCGCGCTCGATCACGTTCTTTGCTTCCTGCCTGCAGTAGGATTCTGTACTCATCCGAATAACCGAGCCAAGTACCGAACACGTTCGCGGTTGTACTCCAGACCTCTTCACCGGTCCGAGCGTCGAGCGCGAAGAGCTCCGCGTCGTTCGGGGGCCTCTGGCCCCTTCGTTTCATGCGCTGGATGACGGGATCGGGCAAGCGATCAATACAGAAGACCTTTCCGTCGCCAATGACGATCGCGTTGTGCCGGAGCGCGTAAGCGGCTTCGAAAGTCCAGAGCACGTCGCCGTTGTGGCGGTTCATGGCAACAAGCCGTTTGCTGGCGGTCCGCTCCAGGCCCCACCGGCCGGGGGTCGGCCTGCCTCTTCGCGGAAGAGGATAGTAATGTTCCAAAAGGCGCCGGTTCAGCTCTCTTAGCCTGACGTCATTCTTGCCCGGGCCGGTCTGCCGATACGCGTCGATCTGCTTATGCAAGCTTGCCGCCTGCCGCGACCACGTCTCGTCGCGATGTCGTTCGAGTGGGACGGCATGAGGGATCTTGGCTGCCATCGCACCATCGGCCAGCAACTTATTGAGATTCTTGACGATGAAGTCTTTGTCGCTGTCGTTTTGTGCCTTCTTGATGACGTCGAAGTTTCGCAGTGTCTTGATTGCTGCAACCAGTGCTGTGATTCGCTGTGGGTCTGCCTTGCGGAATTCGTCCGCGTCGAAGTCGGGTTCCCAGAACGACATGGGGCGGGCGCCGGCAATGAGAAGGTCATTCCACACGCCGATGTAACCCCATTCCGGTGGAGCATCATCTCTGGCGGATGCCGGCAACGTGAACTCGCCGAGTGTGGTGCCCGCTGCCGGGTCGAGTCGCAGGCACTTCTTGCCGTAGGCGACGTAAACCCCGTCATGCACCGAGACATAGTTGCTGCCGATGGCATTGGCGCCGGGCTCATGACTCGTGTAGTTGTAGTACTTGCCGACACCGGGCAGCTCCGTTTCCCACAGCAATCTGCCCGTATAGACGTCCACCGCGCGAATGATGTCGGGCCCCTCGATAAAGAGACGTCCGCCGACGACCTGTGGGGACGGGCCATGTCCGTGGCGCGGCAGCACCCTCGCGTTGGACGGTCCGCCGAACCACAGCAGGCCCAGCGGCGCCCTGACCAGCTCGTCCCCGGACACGACGCTGTTGGCCGGATCGGCATACTGGTGGGTCCAGTCGGCAGATCCCGGCAGGGCGCCGACGCGTCTCAACAGCGCCCAGGTGCCGGATCTGCTGACCTCGGCGCTAGCGAACCCGGCAGCCCAGCCAGCGAGCGTCTCGCCCGCCGCCCCGGGAGCCAGAGCAAGGCATGCCACGCCGCCGTACGGCCGAAGTGCTCGAAAAACGCGTTCGACAAAGGCCACGCCTCCGTCCAACCCGCCGGCATTCGGGTCCGCCGAGACAATCAGGCTGGCCAGGTAAGGCGGCAATTGGACGGAGAGAACGTCGCCGACATGAACCGAGGTCCGCGTGCCGTACAGACCGGCGTCGTCCAGCCTCCTGCGAAGGGCTTGAACCTTCTCCGCGTCCGGATCGAGGGCGATGATGTGCAGCGCCGACCGGCTCGCCAGCTCCTTAATCAGCCCGCCGCTGCGCGCACCAAGGACGAGGCAGTAACCTTCTGTAACACCCGTGCGCTTTAGAATATCGTCG
>CAYGAN010000405.1:0-2034 GCA_964347585.1 uncultured Planctomycetales bacterium
TGGGATTATCCGCGCCGGTGGCGCCGAAAGGCTTGGTCCAGCAGACTTCGTTGGCACCGGCCCATTCGCCGTCAATGCCCGTCTTGCTGCCTTCCCCCCAGTCGTGAAGCAGCTTGTGGATATAGAGCGTCTTGGCGACGCCGCCGGGATCGCCGCGTGAGTCGAAGTAGTCCAGCGCAAGGACCGCCTGTTGGAGAGCCTTGCCCGCCTCCCAGCTCGTGTCCAGGGCGGTGAACTTGACGACGCTGCTGCGGTCTTCCGTCGCGTCGGCGCCGAGTTCTCGCGCCGCTTCCAGCACATTATGGCCGCCGGTGTTGTACAGCGAACGCTCTTGAAGAATGTGGGCGTCCTGAGTGCCGGCGTAAACGGTTTCGTCGGGGTATTCTCTGCCGTCCTGGAAGATCAGTGTGCCCGGCTCGGGGCGCACGAGGAGCGGCGCTTCGACGGTCAGGTTCACCGCGATCGTCTGCGGATCGTTCGTTGCGTTGGGATCGCTGATGGTAATCGTCCCGGAGTACTGCCCGGCGGACAGACTCACGGTGTCATAGATCACCGTGATGGTATCGACGTCTCCGACGGACGTGCCCTGGTCGGGGCTCACCGACATCCACGTCCTATCGTCGGTGATCGTGTAGCTCAGCGTGCCGCCGCCGATGTTGGCCACCGTGAAGTACTGATGGGGCGGGTCCTCCCCCTCCATCGTAGTGGTGCTCAGCGTTCCCGGGCTCCGGTCGATCTCCGGCGGCGCGCCGGCGGTGGCCACCTCGAACACGTCCGTGTTGTCCATCACGCCGGAGACCATCCCCGCGTTAACGCCCCAGGCATAAATCGGAACATTGGCTGCGGTATGCCCGGTCGTGGACCACGATACGTCCGGGGCCTTACCCGCTCCGTTGTTACCCAACACTGTCAGCCCACCTGTCTCGTGGTCCGCGGTCACGATGATGAGCGTGTCGGTACGTCCGGTGGCCCAGTCGATGATGATCTGTACGGCGTTGGAGAACTCTGCCACCTCCCGGATACACCGCTCGATGTGATTGTCGTGGCAAGCGTGGTCGATCCGTCCGCCCTCAACCATCAGAAAGAAGCCTTCCGGATCATTATCCAGAATGTCCAACGCGGTGGTCGTCATTTCCGACAGGTGCGGCAACGCGCCCAAGCCGTCGAACTCATACGGCAGGTGATCGCTGCCGAACTGCCCGGAGACCATAGTCTCGATGTCTGTGTTCAATGCCTGCATACTCGCGCGGTCGGTTACGACCGTGTACCCGACTGCGCTCGCCGATCCGGAATCTATGTGTTTTGCCCCGCCGAACAGAATATTGGGCCGCGAGTCGGCCAGATAGTCGCCTACGATGGACGGATAGTTGTCCCGACTGGTTTCATGCGCGCCGAAAGCCGCCGGCGTGGCGTGCGACATGTACGTCGTGGTAACCAGCCCGGTACTGCGGTCCCGGGCCTTGTAGTACTCCAGTAGCGTTTCTAGGTCGCTCCAGTCGCCGGGAATCGCCATGCTGATCACGCCGTTGTTGACCTTAACGCCCGTCGCAATGGCCGTCGCAGCCGCAGCCGAGTCGGTAACTGAAGAGTCAGCTGAATATGTCGTTAGCTCGGCTTGATTGGGAAGGGTCTCGAACGAAAGAACGTTGCCCCCGGTGCCGTAGTCGTAGCCATAGACGTACATCCCCCCAGCCTCCACCTGCTCGAACCCCATGCCGTCACCGATGAAGATGATGACGTTCGTCGGCTGAGCCGACCAGCTAACCTGGCCTGCCAGGAGGCAGACCAACCCGCACGTCAGAATTGTCCCGTATTCCCTGCACATACCTGTTCACTCCTGCCCCCGGACACATCAACTGCGAACCGCGCTGAGTCATCTCCCTGCGCGGCGATGCTGTCCGTCATTTTCGCCGACTGCTCGGCGGCGCGGATTCGCGACGCATTGCCCGCCGGCGCACACCGCTCCGCTGTCCGGGCCGAGGTGTCTGCCTCGGTCCCTTTCTACGGGGCTGTGTGCGTGAACATGATCCGACA
>CAYGAN010000406.1:0-2029 GCA_964347585.1 uncultured Planctomycetales bacterium
CAGGTTATCGAGCACGTCGAGCTTGGTGAGGGCGATCCTCGGCACGACGGATCCCCACGGCACCATGGTGATGATGACCAGCTTGACCGACCCGAGGTTGTTGTGGGTCGGGCAGACGTAGGTATGGCCGAGCACTTCGTGGACCGCCTTCTCCAGCGCCTCGAAGTTGCGGGAGCCGGCGTAGGCCTCGTCGCCGATCAGCTGGCCGGCGAGCTGCTCCTGGCTCAGCGCGCTGGTGCCCAGTGAGCACATGTCGAAGGTGACCTGGGTCGGTGTAAGGTACCAGACGTTGAAGTCGGCGTCGGCGAGGTGCTTCTTGCGTTCTTCGAACGACGGGAAAGAGAGCAATCTGACGGTCTTGATCTTATGTGGCTCGTGACTGACCATGGTCCTCTCTCGGGAACGTGACTGCTTTCTCTTGAATCAATCGGCGCGATGACCCGGGCCTTCTCGGCGTAGCACGTCGCGGCTACGCGCCGGCGGCGTTTCGGCGGGCAGGCGTTCGGACTCGCATCTTGGTCAGGGCTAGCGGTACCCGAACCTAGCGGGGAAGAGGGCTTTGCAAAAGAGTGGGGCCGGGATCGGGCTCAGCGCTGGCGTCCGGACGTCGGCCGGGCCTATCTTGGCGACTTTCCGCGGGCACAGCCAGCCGCCGGTGTCAGGCGGCGCGGCCGTGGGCGAGGCCTGGGCCGCAGGGCAGTGCGGGCACGGATAGGCCGCCTTGGGCTACTATGTTGGGCCACAGTCAGTGGAAGCGAGGCATTGGGCGTGCGTAGATACCACCATATCGGCATTCCGACGAACAGCGAGCGGCCCGACGAGACCTACCTTGAGCAGTACAAGCCGGACAGCCCGCTGCCGGAGCTGGTGAAGACGGTCCCGCATGTGGCCTTCGAGGTCGATGATCTGGAGGCCGAGCTGGCCGGGAAAGAGGTGCTGATCGAGCCGAACAGTCCGGCGGAGGGCATGCGTGTCGCGTTCATCGTGGAGGACGGCGCGCCGATCGAGTTCATCCAGTATCTATGAGCCTTGTGGCCGCTGGTGGCGCCAGCCATCTTGCGATGTCCATATATGTCGTCGGTTTCAGTTCTCGCAGCCGTTATGAGAGGTCGTATGCATGATTCGTTGACCGTGGAAGGTAATCCCTGGCCCCGATCTCTGAGCTTCATCACGGGGCTAGGCATGATCGCTGCGTCGATCCTGACCATCAAGCACTTCTTCGATGCCAACTACCCGGCGTCGATCTGGGAGGGATCGTTCTGCGATATCAGCGCGTTCTTCAACTGTGACAGCTCGGCGTTCGCACTGATCTCGGAACTCCGTGGAGTGCCGCTGGGATACTTCGGCCTGTTCGTGGGCGCGCTGGTCTCACTGGGCGCCGTGTTTCCGTCTGCGAGCTTCGAGCGGACGAACAAGACGATCGCGTTGTTCAACGCGATCGGTGTAGTGGGCCTGTCTCTGTATTCGGTGCTGTACATCAGGAGTCTTTGCCTGCTATGTGTGGGTTACTACGTGTTCGCGTTGGCGAGCTTTGGCCTGTTCTGGAAATACGGGATCGACAAGGGGAAGCGGGGATTCATCTCGAGGTGGTTCAATCCGTCACCGAAGCACCTCGCGACGTACGCGGTCGTCATGTTGGCTGGCGCTTACGGCTTCGCCCTGTTTCATGAGACGAAGAAGGATGCTCTGACCGGTGGCTCGGCTGCCCGTGTGGTCGAGCAATACTTCAGTCTGCCAGAGGTCCCGACGCCAAGCGTCATCTCTCCGTACTGGGCCGTGCGCTCGACCGAGCGGTTCGAGGACGCGCCCATCCGTGTCATCGAGTACGGTGATTTTCTCTGCCCCGACTGCGCCTATTTCTACGACCAGCTCGTGCAGCTCAAGCAGGAGTTCGAGGGAAAGATGAACGTCGCTTTCCAGTTCTTTCCGCTCGACGCGCAATGCAACAACGTGGTGGAGAAGGACCTGCATCCGGGCGCCTGCGATCTCTCCTACATGTCGGCCTATGATCCGAGCAAGTTCGTGCAGA
>CAYGAN010000407.1:0-653 GCA_964347585.1 uncultured Planctomycetales bacterium
GTGGCCTGGAGCACTGTCCGGCTGCACGTAACGATCCACGAGGGCGCGGCGCCCGGCGCAGGGGCGGGGGAGCTGCTCGAGGACCGGCAGCAGCTCCACCAGAACGTCATCCGCCTGTGCCTGCGAGCCTCTGCGCCTCCCACCACGCAGATCTGGGTATCGAGCAAGTCCCAGGCCGGGTCTGCGTACACAGACAAGGGTGAGTGGCAGACCTACGAAAGACTGCTTGGCGCCGGGTAGCGCCTTCGTCCTCTGCCGGATCTCCCGTCCTGCGCCGTTCGGCGTCGCCCTCGTCGTTCCCGGTCGTTTGCCGTGGCTGTCCTTCTGCTCCGAAGATTGGGGCTAGGCAGCCTGGTCTTCGGTGTGGATGGTTACGGACAGCCCCATGGCCTCGAGTTGGCGGATGTAGTAGTTTTTGAGGCGCTTGGGGGCCATCTGCTGGAAGTGGTGGGCGCCGAGTTCGGCGTAGGGTTGTCGTCTCTTGAGCATGTGGTAGGTAGCGGTGAGTATTGAGTGGGCGATAGCGATGACAGCACGCTTCTGTCCTCGTCGGCGGGCGAGGCGCTTGAACCGAGCAGACAGGAAGGTGTCTTTGGTGCGCGAAGCAGCCCACGCTGCTTGGCCCAGGGCCCGGCGTAGCCAGCGGTCGCCAT
>CAYGAN010000407.1:663-2026 GCA_964347585.1 uncultured Planctomycetales bacterium
ATCGGCCGTAATGAACGGGCGGAAAAGCGAACAGTTGGCCCGTTGGGCCGACCAGGCCGCCTGAACAAAGGCCTGTTTGATCCAACGATTGCCATGACGCGTTCGTCCGCTCTTGCGTTTGCCGGCACTCTTGTTGTTGCCTGGACACAGCCCCGCCCAGGACGCCAAGTGCTGCGCGCTGGGGAAGCGTGACATGTCTGTCCCGATCTCGGCCAGTACGGCCTCCGCCGTGCGGCGATCGACACCGGGGATCGTGGTCAATAGATCGATCGCCTCCGGAAAGGGGGGGCGCCGCTCCTGCTCCGAGGAGCGGTTCAGGCCTGCCGACTCCATGACCGCCTCAATCCGGGTGTTGATGTCTGCGATCATCTCTTCGAGTTCGGCCAGATGTCGGAACAACATCTTGAGCATGAACCGATGGTGCTCGGTCACGCCGCCGCGCAAGGCGCGCCGCAGCTCTGGGATCTTCGCTCGCAGCCGGCGTTCGGCAAGCTCTGCGAGCTTCTCGGGGTCCTCCTCGCCCTCGATCATCGCCTCGATCATCGCTCGGCCCGACTTGCATAGCACTTTCGACGCCACCGAGCCGAGCTTGATGTTGGCGCCCTCCAACACCTTCTCGATGCGGTTCGCCACCCGAGTCGTCTCGTGGATCAACTGTACCCGATGGCGCGTCAGATCGCGGAGTTCCCGCAAGGGCTTGGGAGGGACGAAACTTGCGCGGAGAAGCCCGTACTGCAGCAACTGTGCCAGCCACTGGCAGTCCTTCACGTCCGTCTTCCGGCCCGGGACCTGCTTGATGTCGCGGGCATTGCAGAGCATCAGTTCAAACCGGTCCTCCAGTAGATTCCAGATCGGTTTCCAGAACACACCCGTGGACTCCATGGCGACCTGCACGACTCCTTCGGAAGCCAGCCAATCGCCAAGCGTCAGAATGTCGCCCGTCATCGTCCCATACTCCCGAACCTCACTACTTACCTGCCCCGTCTCATCGATCCGACGAACGCAAGCCTGCACGCTACTCTTGTGTACATCCAACCCCGCGCAACAACGGTGGATCACATCCATCGAACGGCCTCCTCTCCGCCGAGCGCGAGGGGGGACATCGTTAAGCGAGCATTCTGCTCCGCGTGCTCCCCAAGGGCACCAAACGCAGCATGATGCCCCCACGGGGGCAACAGTCTCAGGTACGGATCGATGTCCGGGTCAGACTGTCTTGCGGGCGCCAAGCGCCACTGAAAGACCGACCTCGCACCTGCACGCTCTGCGTGAGCTGATCAACGCTCAACGCCATCTTCATGGTTTCCGGGTGTCGCACAACCCGTCATGACGACTGTCTTCTCAATTCTCTCTTCTGCGGTCAGTC
>CAYGAN010000408.1:0-265 GCA_964347585.1 uncultured Planctomycetales bacterium
GCTCGTGATCTACTGCAATGGGCACGTGAGCTTAACCGACCCGCCGGAGAGTCTCGTCGAGTCGATCGTCGGAGCCAACAACGGCGACGTGACGGCCAACGTGCTCAGCGTGACGGCCGCAGCCGACGTCATCACGATCAGCCTGAACCCCCTGCCGGATCAGGACACCTACACGGTCACGCTGACCGCTTCGGTGATCGCCGGCGACAACGACTTCCTAATCCGGGCGCTTCAGGGTGAGGTGGACAACGGCGGTGGCTCATCG
>CAYGAN010000408.1:353-1610 GCA_964347585.1 uncultured Planctomycetales bacterium
TGCATTGGACCTGAGTGCCGTCCGCATAAACTTCACGGCCGACGTGACGGTTGGCAACAATGCCAAGTACGACATGGTGTCGGACGGTGCGATCAACGCCCTGGACCTGTCCTACTGCCGGATCCAGTTCACGCACACGGCGCCGTAGAAAGGACAGGAGGACCGAGACGGGATTCTCGGTCCAGCGACTCCCGCAAGCATCTGAGCCGCGACCATGCCAATCCGAGCCGCGACCATGCCAATCCGAGCCGCGACCGTGAGGGAGCGGCGGCCTCGCGACGAGTCCGTCCCCCACCCTCGCTCCGCGAGGATGGGGCACCGGCGGAGTGGTAGCCCTGCCGCCAAGTGTTGGCAGAGGCACGACCTAATCCTGCTGCTGCTTCCTGCTGACAGACTGAAGAGGGCTTGCATTTGCCGGCGCTCGACTTGACGTCTTGCGGAAGGCTCCTGCCTGTGTACGCTGCTGTGCTGCTTCGTCATCCCGCCTGTGCGGTGCTTTCGCGAAGGATCGTTTCGCCGTCTTCAGGCTGCTTCTTGTTTCCGTTGGTTCCGCGTCTTGATCGCCGGCTTCCGCGTTGTCCGGCTGATGTTCGACATCAGCCTGTAGCTCCACCCCATAAACCTGTCTTACGATCTCCCTGAAGCGCGCTGGCAGCCTCCCCGTGTCGCTCCCAAGTTCCTCCTCTAGATTGTCGGAGGTTCCGCGATCTCTGCTGTTCTCGCACCGTTGTTTCACCGCCGCGACGGCGACCTTGCGCTGGGCTGCGAAAGCTCTCGCCAACTCGCAAAGCTCGCGAGTCGTCAGCCCTGGCTCTGGTCCGTCTGCGGGCCGCAACAGGCACCCGATTAGGCGGCTCACCAGCATGAGCTGTGCCAGATCCTGAGACTTCTCGACGCTCTCCCGGTCCACGCCTTTCGATGTCAGGACGGCTAGGATCTCCCTGCCCATACAGCCGAGGCCGTAAAGCGCCGAATGTTCTCTGATCTGCCCCGCGTATCGCTCGAATGTGCGCCACGTAAGCCCGTACAGATTACGCAAATCGAGATTTCGATAGACCTCTTTCATCGGGGCCGCCCCAGGTCGGGCGTTCACAATCCGATCATTGATCTCCATTCGCCTTTCGTAGGGAATAGCCTCGAGCACCTTCTTGTCTTGCTGAGGAGACGGTCTCGATGTGCAACTACTCCGCTTCTCTCGCTTCCTCGCGGTCCGGTAGTACCGTTGGGAGACTGCATACTCGACCCCGTGCCGGCCGA
>CAYGAN010000408.1:1660-2016 GCA_964347585.1 uncultured Planctomycetales bacterium
CTAATGACGCGGCACCTGCCGATGCGCTCGGTCGTCGGTCCTCACCAGTCTCGGAGTCATTCATCGTGTGCCCGTGACCCGAGTGGCTGACAGGCGTTGCCGCTGCTCCTGGGGCCCTTAGCGTCGAGCGATCCATTCAGTACCTCTGTTGTGGCCGGCCGATCGTTTGGCTTCTTGCTCACACTTCCAGTGCAGGATCCTCTACACAGTGGTCCGCCACTTCCACTCCGGCCGTTGTCAGGCGAAACCACCGCTTCCGCCACGGCGTCGCCTTGCCATCGCCTTCCCTGTCCGCCACGATTCGCCGCACATAGCCTTTCTCGGATAGGTACGCCAGATCTCGTCGAAAATCGTCC
>CAYGAN010000409.1:0-568 GCA_964347585.1 uncultured Planctomycetales bacterium
CTTGTCGCTCGTCCCGTTCGCGTTCGAGGTGTTGGCACTCGGCGAGGAGCTGGTCGCACCGGTTCTGTAGATCACGACGCTCGGCGAGTAGGTCTTCCACGAGTGGTTCCTTCACTGGATCAGTCATTGCTTAGCCTCGCTCCAACGGGTACCGCTTGAACGGCACCCCGAATGCCGTTGCGGCCTTTTCGATTCGTTTCAGGTCGGGCAGTCCAGGACCAAAAATGAACACTAGGTCGGCTGGTGCCGCGAAGAAGTCGTTGAAGTGCCCTGGGTAGTTGATCCCGAAGCCACCGATCAACAACTCGTCTCGACGCCGGCCCGGTTCGGGTTGGCTTGGTGGCCACTCGAACTCGACGAGGATCGCCTCGGCGTCGACCGTGTTTCGGTTCAGCCCCGACTCCTTCCAGAACCGGTTGCTCACGAACTGCCGCGTGCGAGGATGGAACAGGTAGGTCTCATCCGGCAGCAGCTCATTCGCGATCCCCCAGGCGAGCGACGCGACGCCGGGCTCGGCGGGAATGCGGTACTGGGTCGCCGCCGGGAACGCCTCGATCGTATGGCGAAT
>CAYGAN010000409.1:578-1989 GCA_964347585.1 uncultured Planctomycetales bacterium
GGTGCCTTCCTGTTCGATCGGGTTCTGGGTGGCCAGGACAAAGAAGGGTTCCTCCAGCTTGTAGGTAGTGCCCGCTGCCGTGACTTCATGTTCCTGCATCGCTTGCAGAAGCGGGTAACGCCGTTCTGCCGGAGATCCCGGATGATCGCGTTGACCGCCTCGGCAACGTTGGCGAGGTCCGGGTCACGCGGCGCGATCTCTTTGGGCGGGAACTCGAACCAGTCGTGCCCCTTGAAGAAGCAAACGACGTCGGCCCAGAGCTGCTCGGCGATGGCTTTGACGTCGGCGATCATTTGTAGAGTCCTCTCATGCCCGAGATGACGTGATCCTTCAGCACGTCCAGCGCGCCGAGCAGCAGGACCGTCGTCGTGTAGAAGCCGTCCGTCCTGAACCGGATCTCGATGTCCGGGTCGGGCTTCTTCTCGTTCTGGCGGATGAGCACGAGTCCGAGCGCACGCCATCCGGTCGGGTTCTTGTCCAGAGCAACGCGCGCCTGCTGCAACACTCGATCGATCTCGGCCGCGTTCACGGTCTCGTTCGCGTCGAGCTTGATCATCATGTGAGTCCTTCCGGTCGTGGCCAGACGCCCTCTTTGGGGTCGAGCGTCTGGATCAAGTCCCGGCGTCCGTAGTAGATGCGCACGCCGTAGCAGTACTTGACGATCGCGTCGGCCCGGCGCTCTGGGTCTTCTTCCTCGATCGCTGGATAGTCGTGAAGATGATCGAGGATGTGGCCCAGCTCGTGGTAGAGCACGCCGTCGATCTTGTCCTGCTTGAAGCGGGCGAGCCGGGGGCTGATCACGATGGTGATCTGGTCGTCGCTCGTGTCGGTGTAGGCCAGGTGCCGCGGGTCGTCGTCCTCAGCCTCGTAGCTCAGCCGGATGACGTCCGCGTAGTCGCCTAGAATGCTCCAGGCGTAGTTTTCGAGCTGTTCTTCGGTCATGGTGCTATCTCGACAATCTTGATGGGCTCTTTGGCGATCATGCTCCAGCGGATCGCGTCCTTCTCTTTCTCCGCCTGGATGATGTGGCGCCGGCCGTTGATCCGAAGGACGACAGTTTCACCGACGGTGGGCTCGCCTAGATGTATGGAGATGGCTTCGAGCAGCGCGGTCCGGTAGAAGTCGCGCATCGTCAGCGCCCGGAACCAGTTGCAGTATGCTCGGTGGTAGTCCTCCGCGAGAGTACTGATGGTGAACCCGTCCGGCAGCTCCTCGGGCTTCGTCCAGTGCCAGTGAACGCTGCGGTAGGTCTCTTCGCCCTGAACGTCGCAGACGAAGATGGTCCAGTACTCGTACTTCTTGTTCTCCTCCGGGTTGTCGAAGCAGTGCGGCGGCTCGTACATGAACGCCCGCGTGTAGAGGCTCTCGCTGCGGCGGCGTCCTTCTGGGTAGGGTAGTGCTCTGATGGGCG
>CAYGAN010000410.1:0-462 GCA_964347585.1 uncultured Planctomycetales bacterium
TGCTGCCGACGCCGTGCTGGCCAACAGCAACCACGAGCCCTTTGGTCTGGTGGGACTGGAGGCCATGGCAGCGGGCGGCATTGTCTTCACTGGCTCCACGGGCGAGGATTACTCGGTCGTCGGCCACGGTGCGCTGATGCTGGACACGGACAACCCCGATCAAATCGTGCTCCACATCCTGAACCTGCGCGATCGTCCAGAACGCTCGCTGGCCATGCGGCAAGCGGCCCGGCAGGTGGCTGCCCAATTGACATGGGACGCCGTGTTGAACGTGTTGCTCAGCAAGATCGCTCTGGCCGCCTGTGAGCAGGGTGTCATACAGCTCAACCGCCCGTCTGCTCTCCGAACAAGACCGGTGCACGATGTTGTCATTGCATCGCCAAAGCCAATGGGCTTGCCGTTGGGCAGCGCGACCTGATATAGCCCGACCCGGTAAGTTTTTCCGTCAGAAATGCTCTTAGA
>CAYGAN010000410.1:472-819 GCA_964347585.1 uncultured Planctomycetales bacterium
TCACGTAGCATGATGAAACCAATTCGTACTTTTACCGTTATTCCGTCCCTGCCGGCCCCGCTGGAGCGCCTGCGGGAGTTGGCCCACAACCTGCGCTGGGCCTGGAACCACGATACCATCGAACTGTTCCGCCGGCTGGACGACGACTTGTGGGAAACAACGGGGCACAATCCGGTCCTCATGCTGGGAAGGATTGACCAGGAGCAACTGGAGGCTGCCGAGGCCGACGAAGGGTTCCTGGCCTACCTGAACCGCATCGCCCGAGATTTCGATGCTTATCTAGCTAATGACTCCACCTGGTTCCGCCGAGCCCATGGCACCACCAAAGGTCCCTTGGTCGCCTACTT
>CAYGAN010000410.1:898-1302 GCA_964347585.1 uncultured Planctomycetales bacterium
AGCAGGAAGCCTACGAGGACAACGACTTCCACAATCTGCCCTTGACCTTGGAGCGCCGGCCGGACGGGGCACCGCTCACTGTTGAAGTCTCTTACCCCGGCCGACAAGTCGTCGCCCAGGTATGGCGGGCACAGGTGGGCCGTGTGCCCCTCTATCTGCTGGATACCAACATCCCGGCCAACAACTCCGTGGACCGAGACATCACCGATCAACTGTATGGCGGCGATCCGGAGATGCGCATCAAACAGGAGAGTATGCTGGGTATCGGTGGCTATCGGGCACTGGAGACCCTGGGCCTCGGGAAGGACGCGCTGCGCGCCATTCCCGTCGACGCCGACTGGCGCACCAATGTTGACGAACTTCGGGCAGTCATTCGCCGGGACATCGAGGCTGGGGTCGAGCCC
>CAYGAN010000410.1:1312-1608 GCA_964347585.1 uncultured Planctomycetales bacterium
CCTAGGCCTGGGGCGCCCTAACCCAGCCGACGATCCCGAGCCTTTCTGCATGACCATCCTTGCCCTGCGCCTGGCCGCCCACAGCAATGGGGTTAGCCGGCTGCACGGCCAGGTCAGCCGGCGGATGTGGCAGGGGCTCTGGCCGGGGGTGCCGGGGGATGAAGTCCCCATCGGCCACGTGACCAACGGCGTCCACTTCCGTTCATGGATCTCCCTTGAGATGAACCAGCTCTACGATCGCTACCTGGGACCGCGTTGGCGGGAGGAGCCGGCCGACCAGACGGTATGGCAGCGGG
>CAYGAN010000410.1:1618-1970 GCA_964347585.1 uncultured Planctomycetales bacterium
ACCCACGAGCGGCGACGGGAGCGGATGGTGGGCTTCGTCCGCCGCCGCTTGCGGAGCCAGCTGGAGCGGTGTGGCGCACCCCAGGCTCAGATCGAGGCCGCCAACGAGGTGCTGGACCCCGAGGCGCTGACCATTGGCTTTGCCCGCCGCTTCGCCACGTACAAGCGAGCCACGCTGCTGCTGCGTGATCCTGAGCGGCTGGCACCCATCCTCAACGATACGCAACGGCCGGTGCAGATCATCTTCGCCGGCAAAGCCCACCCCCAAGACGATGCAGGCAAGGAGCTGATCCGCCAGGTCGTCCAGCTATCCCAGCGTGAGGGGTTCCGGCGACGCCTGGTTTTCATCGAAG
>CAYGAN010000411.1:0-1966 GCA_964347585.1 uncultured Planctomycetales bacterium
CCGAGCCATACCCAGAGCTGACCTGCAACAGCGTCGCCGAACAGATCACGTAGCGAGCAATCCGGGCTAAGAGGCGTGCGTGGTGCCAAGCGGGGGTGCCAGGGTTTGCCTTTTGCAGCCAAACGTGGTAGGTGGCCGAGCGAAGGTTTTCATTGCTCGACTTGGCCTTGAAGAGGCGTGAGAACGTTTTCGGCGGAGACGTCAGTATGTCATGGGCAATGTGTCTGCCGATGGTAGTTGTCGTCTCGGTAGTGTTCACCGGTCGGACCGCTGGCGAGACTCGCTGGGCGCTGGAAGAAAAGCCGGCTTCGCCGGGTGAATGGGGCTTCCGACCGGCGGATGGCTCACACGTCAGAATCACCCCGCCAGGGTTTGTGTGGCGCCCCCAGAAGCAGGCGAAGACCTATCAGCTGCAGATCGGGCGCGAGCCAAAGCTGAGCCGCCCCGAGTACGAGGCGAGCCAACTGGCCCTGTGCTGCCACTGCCCGTCGCGGACGTTGGAGGCTGGGCGATGGTTCTGGCGCTTCCGAGGCGTCAACGATGCGGGGGAGCGTTCCACCTGGAGTACTGTTCGCAGCTTCGTGATCGAGCCGAGCGCGCAGCCATTGCCGATGCCGCCGCGGGACAAGCTGCTCGCCCGCATCCCAAAGTCGCACCCCCGCCTCTTTGTCAGGCCCGAACAGTTGCCTCGGCTCCGCGAGCTGGCCAAGACGGACCTGGCTGACCGGTATGCGGCGCTTGTTCGCAGCTGCGATGAGCTGGTCAATAATCCCCCGCCGACCGCCGAGCCGCCGAAGTATCCGCCTGACATGACGCCGTGGTGTGAGGAATACCGCAGGATGTGGTGGCGCAACCGCGTGTACACCGTCAGGGTGCTCAACGGGGCAGCCACCCTGGCGTTCGCCCGACTCCTCGACGGCAACGAACGATATGGGCGGTTGGCGAAGCGTTTGCTGCTGGACGCAGCGAAGTGGGATCCCAAGGGCTCGACCAATCTGCGCTACAACGACGAAGCGGGCATGCCCTATGCCTATCACTTCGCGCGGACGTACACGTTCCTTCACGGCATGCTCACTGACGAGGAGCGTCAGATTTGCCGGCAAGTCCTGAAGGCCCGTGGTCAGCAGTTGTATAGCCGCCTGCACCCCAGGCACATCTGGCGTCCCTACAGCAGCCACGCCAACCGCATGTGGCACTTCCTCGGCGAAGTGGGCATCGCGTGCCTCGACGAGGTGCCCGAAGCGGCGGACTGGCTCTGGTATGCGATGAACGTGTTCTACAACGCGTACCCGGTGTGGCGCGACGACGACGGCGGGTGGCACGAAGGGATGGCTTATTGGCGCAGCTACATTGGCCGCTTTCTGTGGTGGGCGGACGTGATGCGCGTCGCCATGGACATCGACGCCTTTGCGAAGCCGTATTTTGCAGAGGTCGGCTACTATCCGATGTACCTCCAGCCGCCGGGAACGAAAGGAGGCGGGTTCGGCGACCTGACTGCGCGGCTCGACTCGGCGGGTAACGTGGCGCTCATGCGGATATTCGCTGCCCAGGCGAACAATCCTTACTGGCAATGGTATGTTGACGCCCACGGCGGAGGCGAGCCGGAGCCCGGCTATATCGGCCTCGTCCGTAGGGCCCTGCCGAAGGTCGAGCCGAAGGCGCCGACGGACCTGCCGGCCTCACGGTGTTTTCGTGGCACGGGCCAAGCCGTCCTCAACACGAACTTGCTCGATGCGAAGAACAACGTGCAGATTATCTTCAAATCGAGCCCGTTCGGCACGCAGAGCCACGGGTACGAGGCGAATAACTCATTTCTTCTCTACGCATTCGGGGAGCGGCTATTGATCCGGAGCGGCAGGCGAGATCGTTACGGCAGCGCTCATCACAAGAATTGGATGTGGCATACGAAAAGCGTCAACTGCATCACCGTGAACGGTGAAGGTCAGACCAAGCGCTCGGCCAAAGC
>CAYGAN010000412.1:0-1943 GCA_964347585.1 uncultured Planctomycetales bacterium
ATAGACGGTCTTGAGCATCTCGTTGAGCTGGACGGGCGCCCTGAGCCCAAACTGCGTGAGGCTGTTACGCTGTCGCGCACCTACCGATCGCGGTTGATTTGGGGTGTCCCGGGCCGTCTCGCGACGGGGATGATCACGCCTACTTCTTTGTCTTTAGCCCCTTGCGAGCACGCTGGAGGCCGTCTTTGATCGTCGGGTTGTCCGGCATCATCTTGGCCAACTGCTCGAAGTACTTGAGCGCCTTGTCGTACTTGCCCTGCTCCAAGTACGTCCACGCCAGGCCCACCATTGCGGCGTCGGCGCTCGGGTGCTGTTTGACCGCCTTCTCCCAGAGTTCGATAGCCTGAGCGACTTTACCTTCGGCTTTGAGGCATTGCGCCAGGCCGTTCATCGCGCCCGCGTGCCCCGGCTGAAGCTGCAGGCATTTCTCGAAGTGCTCCTTTGCCTCGGGGAACCTGCCGCTGTTGACCAGGCAGAAGCCCAATCCGTTGTGTGCTTCAGTTTCGTTCGGGTTCTTCTTGAGTGTTTCGCGAAACTCCTTCATCGCGTGCTCGATCATGCCGCGATTCAGCAAGGACCAGCCACGCCTCGTTGCCTCGGACGAGGCCGTTGGCTCAGGCGGCTCGATGAGTCGGCGCAGGTCCGCGTCGAGTTTCTCTGCCTTCGCGGCAGCGAGCAGCTTCTTGACCAGTTCGTCGCCGGGCTGCTGATTGGCCACCTTCTGCCACCACTTCGCTGCCTCTTCGTACTTGCCCTGAAGCAGGTACATCTTGCCCAGTGCCCACCACGAGGCGGGGGCCAGTGGTGCGGCTTTCAAGAGGTACTTTTCCGCCTCTTCGTACTGGCGCCGGAAGAAGTAGATCTGGCCCAGTCCGTTGTTGGCGGCGGCGAGTTGTGTGGCGTGCAACTCGATACATCGTTTGAACGCTTGCTCCGCGCCCGTGGCGTCGCCCCCGTTGAACCGGCTCCAGCCCAGACCGTTCCACGCGTTGACCGACTCGGGGTTAAGCTTGACGGCGGCCTCGAACTTCGCCTCGGCTTCGGCCCACCGGCCAGCGTGCCACAACTGCGAAGCTTCCGCGCTGAGCGCCGCGGCCCTCTCGGCATCAGCCGGACTCACGCCCGCACTCGAAATCATCAGTCCTGCAACAATTCCTGCAATGAGCAGAATCATCCCGACACCTCCGAGCGACCATCGGCGGCGCCGACGACGGCGCAGTTCCTCCGTTTCTAGCGACGCCACCAGGCGCTGGTCGGCTCGGTCGATCGCTTCATCCAGCAGCGCCTCTTCGTCGGGCGTCACCGATGGGGCGGCTTTGATTGAGTTGGCTCGCGAGCCCTTACCAACCCGCATGCGCTTTCACCCTAAATCGCCTTGATAAGGCGCGCTGCGTCCTGTGGGGTCATCTTGCCTTCACCGGCGGCGTCGAGCACCGTGCCCTTGATCCGCCTCTTCTTGCCGATTTCGGTTCGGAGCGCCTCGATCACCTTGTCCAGCCGTGAGCGGACCGTCGGATATGAGACCCCTGTCTGTTCGGCAATCTCCTTGAGGCTCCCGCTGGCCAGGACGAACATTTCGATGAACCGCTGGTGCTCGACCGGAAGATTCCCAAGGCGCGCCATCGCAAACGGCCCTTCGATACCCACGCCGCAGCCGTGGCACACCATCTTCGCCACTGTCATGGCAGACCCACAGTAGGGACAATCATTTCCGATCGGTTGCTCGGCCATGGCTCCGCATTGAACTTTACAAAACAGAGTACACCAAAAACTCAAATATGTCAAGTCTAACGTCCTATTTTGCCAACTATTTTGATGTCCTGTGGCTGTGCCGATAGTCAGTGGCTTGCCCGGAGGCTTTATCGTGCTTTCCTACTTCTGGCTGCGGCCTTTGACACAGGAGCGCCGGATGCCTCCCGCCGCCACGGACCGTGCAAGCTGTC
>CAYGAN010000413.1:0-551 GCA_964347585.1 uncultured Planctomycetales bacterium
CGAGTTCCGGCAGCGAGTGCTCGTTGCACATGCGGATCTCGGGATAGAAGGCAGAAGCGAAGGAGTTGAAATAGGCTCGCAGGAAATGCTTGATCTCGTCACGGTAGAGGTAGGGCAGGGGGCCGCCGAGCAGGTTCGCTTGCATCGAGAATCCGCCGCGAGACAACCAGAACCGGTCGAAGGCCGGGATCGAATAGCCGTAGTCGTCGGAGATGTAGAGGTTGTCCTCGAAGTCCTCAAGGATCCACTTCGCCTCTGGCGAATCGGGTTCCAGCAGGCCGACGATCAGCAGATGGATCGCACCCTCAAGGGTCTCGCGTAGCCAGCCGTGGCACCGCCCACGCTCGTATAGCCGCGACGGATACTTCGGCACGTACGTTGCGTCGCGCAGCCGAACCACCGGCGCGCGGACGCGCGACTCCGTGAACCCGCGGATCAGGTCGTAGCGAAAGGCTCTTGCCTCCTTGCGGAGGCGTGATGCCTCTGGGTGACCGTAGTCGGCCAGCGCATCGGCTAGAGCCCGCGCGTTGTCAACCACGGCCTGCGCGTAA
>CAYGAN010000413.1:561-1871 GCA_964347585.1 uncultured Planctomycetales bacterium
GTAGTCGCGGCGCGCATCGGTCAGCGCCTCGAACCGCCATGCAGTAGGGGCATTCGTTGCCAGCCAGTACCAGTAGTCCGTTACGTCTTCCAGGGATCCGGCGGGCAGGAACCCGTACTGGATCGGCCGAGTCCCATCCTCGTTGTTGCTCATCGTTGCCTGACGCTCACGGACGACCCACTCGCAAGCCTTGACGAGTTTGGGTGCGGCTCGTGCCATCCATTCTCGGTCGCGCGTGAACCACCAGTGCTCGGCCATGCACCACATGACCCAGCCGTGGCTCTTGTTGTAGCCTCCCGTCTCGTGTCCACCGGCGCCGTAGAACAAGCCTTCTGTGGTCTGAAAGTTCCCAGGCATCGGGGCCGTGCCCTGGTAGTGCAGGAATGACTCGAGGCATCGTCTCGCTTCCTCGTGACGTCCGCGCCGGTCCAGGTCGCTGATCATCATGCACGACTCGTCGGGATAAACGCCGTAGCCGAACGTTCCGACGTGAGCGTGCAGGCGGTCGGAGCCGATTTCGCGGAAGCAGTTCACCAGCAGGTGCCGCAGGTGGGACCTGTAAAAACCGTTGAGCCAAGGCTCCGGGGTGTTGATTTGTGTGCCTTGGGCGGTCAGGCGGCGCCAGAATTCGCAAACGCGCCGGTCGACATCCTCGAAATCCCGCTCGCCAAGGGCTTCGATCTCATGCTCCCCGATCAGGGTGATCGACGGAATTGCGAAGTACAGGTCATGCGATTCCCCCGGGGCCAGCTCAAGCGACCACCGGGTGCCGCCACCTCGCGCGACGGTGCGGCCACGGCCGCCTGTGTTGACCAAGTAACGGAATCGCGGATCGCCCTGCGATTGACCGAACGCATGATCGTTCACAACAATGAGCTTCTCGCCGCCATCCGGGTGGGAACTTAACACCAACGTGGCCGTTCCCGCCGTCGCGTCCGACGTGTTGACCGCGCGCACGCGCATCAACAGCACGGTAGGGTCGTCAAGCTGAATGTGGCTCACCAATGGATTCGAGACCAGGTCCGTCAGCCCCTCCGCGGTCACTTCCAGCAGCAGCAGTGGCAGGGCGCGGTAGCTGCGCATCACCTGTCCGCGGCTTGCGGGAATGCCGGACGCCAGCTGCTGCTGAACGCGGCGGATAGCCTGCCGCTGCAAGGCCTGAGGGAACCAGCCACGCAGTTGTCCCTCCGGGCGGAAATTGACCTCCAACTGGATCAGCACCCTGAGCCGACCAGCTTCCTGAGCGATCGGCATCAGTTTTTGAACGACGTGTTGTTTCGCTCGCAGCGTCGCTGCCGGCGAGGACCGCC
>CAYGAN010000414.1:0-1862 GCA_964347585.1 uncultured Planctomycetales bacterium
ACAACGCCAAGTACGACATCGTCTTGGATGGGGCGATCAACGCGCTGGATCTTTCACAATGCCGCATCATGTTCACGCACACGGCCCCGTAAGCGGCGTGGGTCTCGGCGTCACGTCGTTGGACGCAGCGTGGTTGGTGTGTTGGCCGTCCCGGAAGTATTGTCGCTGGGCTGCTGTGGGAGGGATGTCAAGGACGGGGCGGCGGTGACAAGACAATCGCGTTGGGGGGAGCGCTGGGGGCATGCTCAGCATAGGTGTTGCGGTGGGTGGCGCGACATACGGCTGAGAATCCTCGCAAGGAGACGCTTAGGTCGCGCCGCCAAAGCATCCTGTCTCACAATACTCAGGCAACTATTTCAGTGGGTTCAGCGCGTAATCTTGGTCGCGAGGCCGTCCAGATCGCCGATACACAGAGCCTCGGGCGCGTCTTGCTCGCCGAATGGTCAGGGCTGATCGTTAGCCTGCGCGCTCCGCCAATGGTCTTGCTCATGTGTACAGACACGCCCGTTCGCTTCCGTACCGTCTCCAGGAATATCTCTCGAGTCAACGTGCGGTCGCCGTCAGCCGTGCTCTTGCGGTTGTTCGAATCGACTTGATCCTTCGGAGGCGCATACTGTTCATGGCCCCAGATCCAACCGAAGGTTGCACCAATCCCACCCGGTAGTCCGTAGGCGTCGTCGTCATAGGCATACATGTAGTTGGGTTGTACCTGCGTGACGGGATCGCCCGAATCCGCCTGCACGGGATCCCATGGTCCGTCGAGCACAATGACTTCCCACCAGTTCTTCGTGCCGAGCTTCTCTCCCTTCCAGTACATGTCGGCCCGATATGTCTTGCCCGGCTCGACCGTCACTTCCTGATACACGCCGAAGCTGCTGGCCGCGGGGCACTCGTGGAGCCTGATCGCGGGGACATTGTTTTGCAGCACGCGGACGATTGCCCGCTGGAAGGGCCGGTTCGAGCGTGGCGGCGTGCAGGCGTTGCTGGATGAGCGGCGAGGCCGGCAGGGTGGTTTCAGCCAGTGGCTGCTCGCGATGGTTGTCGGATGGGTCACAGAGCAGACGCCGCGGGATTTCGGCTTTCTGCGTAGCCGCTGGTGCTGCGGGACGTTGGTGGTCCTGTTGGCGCAGATCTACCATGTCCAGGTCAGCCGGGAGACCGTCCGACGATGGCTGCACTCCGAGCAGCTGGTCTGGCGTCGGCCCCGGCCGGTGCTGAAGCCGAAGGATCCGCAGCGAGAGGAGAAGCTGCGGAGACTGCGGCGTTTGCTGGCGAATCTGGCCCCGGACGAGATCGCCGTGTTCCAAGACGAAGTCGACATCAACACGAATCCGAAGATCGGGGCGATGTGGATGTTCCGGGGTCAGCAGGCGCAGGTCGAGACGCCGGGGACGAACCAGAAGCGGTATCTGGCCGGCTCGCTGAATTGGCGTACAGGCGAGCTGATCGTCACCGAGGGGCGGGCGGGCGAGGGGCGAAGCAACGTCTTGTTTGTGCGGCATCTGCAGGAGCTTCGGCATCAGCTGCGGCGTTACCGCAAGATTCACGTGATCTGTGACAACGCGAGCTTTCACGATCCAGATCGCTGCCGGAGGGTCCAACAGTACCTGGCCGCGTGGGGCCACCGCATCGCGCTGCACTTCCTGCCCAAGTATGACCCGAAGTCCAACCCGATCGAGCGGGTTTGGTGGCACCTGCACGAGCAGATCACACGCAACCACCAATGTCAGGACCTGGACGAACTGTTGGAGCTTGTCTTCGACTGGCTGGAAGCCCGAACGCCCTTTGAGGTCGAACGACATGTTTACGAGCCCAAGAGGGCCGCATGAGATCACGTTCCCTATTGTGTGGAGTTGTTTAGT
>CAYGAN010000415.1:0-1043 GCA_964347585.1 uncultured Planctomycetales bacterium
AGGCGGCCAAATGGGGACGCTGCTTGTCGTCGATCGTCGGAGAAAGACGCGACGGGAACTGCGCTCGCTGCTAGAAACCCGGTACTGGGTGTTGGCGGTTCACAATGTGTTTTCCGCCTTCAGAGTCCTGCGAAGGCGACGCCTGGACATGGTGCTGGTAAAAAGCGCTGCCCGGGACGCATATGCGATCGCCGTGCTTAAGTGGCTCCGGCTTCACGGCGTGCGAGTCCCTGTCGTAGTGGTCTTGGAATCGACCTCGTCCCGCGACGCTAGGATTATTCGCCAATTGGGCGTCAGCAGTCTTCTCCGTTGGCCCGTGCGCCGAGAAGAGTTGTTGTCAGCAATAGCGTCGGCCGAAATAGCTCCTCAGGCCGCTGGCGCCTCAGAGGAGCGTCCGAATGCCCGCTCCAGCGCGAGTCGTCCGGTGAAACCCGGTACCGCAACTAACGGGGCAACGGGGTCGTCGCAGTCAATCAGTCGGTCAGCGGGGCGCTCGGCTCGCTATCGGGATCATCACCGAGCCGCGCGGTACATCTGCAGCCGAGGACGCGGACGTTTGGTCTGAGCGACGTGGCCCGGGCACGGCTCACACCCATGTAGCTCTGCCGGAAGAACGCCCGGGGGCCTGAAATGAACCAGACGTTGTTACCCACTGCAGACGTGCCGGGGAATCGACGCCTCCGCATTGCGGTGGTGGTAGCCCTGCTGCTAGCGGTCACCAGCGCACACTGGTGGATGCCACGCGACGGTGCTCTTGAGCACGTTGTTCACGTCGCGCTACGCAAACTCTACATCATGCCGGTCGTACTCGCAGCCGTGTGGTTCAACCTTCGGCGATTCGTCCGCGTGGGTGTCGGTCGCTGGGAGGGGCTTGCTGGGCGGAACGGAGCGCCGCCCGTGCCACCTCGATCGCCGACGCGGCATTAGCTTGCTGCAGAACAGAAGGTGCCGCTCGCTGGCGGGCACATCGGATAGTCTGACGATCATGTTCGATCTCCGTTTTGCTACGCGCGGAGTCCCCGACTGCCCGGCCAATCCCGCCG
>CAYGAN010000415.1:1053-1354 GCA_964347585.1 uncultured Planctomycetales bacterium
GTCGTACTCGCAGCCGTGTGGTTCAACCTTCGGGGGGCGCTGGTCACGGCCGGCACAGTTGCGTTGCTCTACATCTCCCATGTGGCTCTCCAATGGGGCGGACAGCGCACCGAGAACATCAACCAGCTCGGTGAAATCGTGACGATTGCCTTGGCTGCAACGGTGGCCGGGATACTCGTTGCGCGGGAGAAGCGAGCACTGGGCGAACTTGCCGCCGCCTACAGAGGCACGGCCAAGGCACTGGTAGCGGCTTTGGACGCGCGGGAACACGATACCGAGCGTCACTCGGAGCGCGTCTGCG
>CAYGAN010000415.1:1364-1832 GCA_964347585.1 uncultured Planctomycetales bacterium
CGACATTGGGAAGATTGGCGTCCCCGATTCGATCCTGCTTAAACCGGGCCGTCTCACGGATGACGAGTGGCACTTCATTCGAAAGCACCCTGAACTCGGGAAACAAATCCTCGCGTCGGTGCCCTTCCTGCAACGCGCCATAGACATCGTCCACTGTCATCACGAGCGATTCGACGGCGGAGGGTATCCCTGCAGTCTAGAGGGCGAAGAGATTCCATTGGGCGCAAGAATCTTTGCTGTCGCAGACGTCTACGATGCCCTAACGACGGCCCGACCGTATCGGCGGCCTGACTCGTGTGAGAGCGCACGCCGCGAGATCGAAAAAGGTATCGTGAGCCACTTCGACCCTCAGATTGTTGCGGCGTTCCAACGGATCCCGCCGGCGGAGTGGGGTCGAATCCGTGCCGAGATCAGTTCGGGGAGGTGAGAGTCGGACAGGGCAGAGCGATCGGACGTGGCCAAGCCGGA
>CAYGAN010000416.1:0-1804 GCA_964347585.1 uncultured Planctomycetales bacterium
GATGTTCAAGGGGTGGATGATCCTCAGGCGTGCGCAATGTGCGGGCGGTGCAGCGACTGCCCGGGCGGCGTGGCTGTGCAGGAGATCATGCGGTGCATGACCTACTACGCCGCTGAGGATGCCCTTTCGGACTGGGTGGGCAAGGCTTATCGCGCACTCGAGCGAGATACGACGGTGGCTTCATGTCTGGATTGCGGGCGATGCGAAAGCGCATGCTCAAGGGCGCTGCCGATTCGCCGGATGCTCCGCGAGGCCCACGGCCGATGGGCACAGACCTAGCCGGCCGCCGTCGCATCCCCAACAGACCACCGGGGGCCAGCAGCGGGAACTTGGCGCGTTTGTGGCGAGCCGACGTAAGCTGCATTGGCAGCTGGCCAAGTCGCCCGTCGGCTGAAAGCCTACTGCCGGTGGCTTGCCGATGTTGAGCATCGCTGTTACGGCCCGACGGGCCAGCTTGTAACCGAAGCAGGAACGAAGGGTGTGGGGGAACTGCTTGATGGCCCTCAGCGATGGATCGGCCAGCTCAGCGCTACCAACCGCCGTAAGAGACCGAAGCATCGTGGGCGCCCTGCCGGACCTCCGCAACCATGCCCAGCTTCCTGCGCCAGACCTTTCAGCGCGTTGCTTCGTCCCACTGCTTGTCGAACTCCTGCACGCTCAAGTCCAAGAAGTCGGACGGCTCATGCCGCCGCCTGCCGACAACGTCGCCGGAGATCCACAATATGTCTTCCGGCTTTCCAACGCGAGTCAGCTCTACGTCCAAGAGCTCGGTAGAAACGGTTCGGGGAGTGAATCGGAATTGCAGGCGTGCCTCGCCTTGGTAGGCCTCGAGAACCGCCGGGAAAGTCGGCTCTGGCCAGCCTTCCTCGAGTAGCATTTGGACGAGACAGATCTGAGGCGATTCGGTTTCCTCGCTTGCGAAACAGGTTATCCGAATGTGCCGCCAGTAGTCCGGCCACGGATGGGCCGTGCTGAAAAGCAAATGCCAGTAGATCCACGTCTCGTGCTCTCTCGGAAAGGTCCCATGGCCCTGAATGACGAATCGGTCCGTGTATTGCCTGAAGAACGTTTCTTTGAAGCCCATCGGAGTTGTATCATCCGCGCTCGCCCGCGCGCGGGTTACCCATTGCACGGTGTCGGCACCGAACTGCGGGAGCGGAATCAGACATCCACTCTGACACGCAACCACGCACGCAGCTAAGCACGGTAATCTTAACCTTGTGGCCATTGGTATGCTCCGCCCCCGAGTGCTGATCCATTAGAACACGTATTGCCGCCCTCGGCAAGGATTCGCGCGCCGCTGTGTTCGGCAACGTGCACAACGGCCGAGGCAAATCTCCCCTGCCCATCACGGGGCTGTGTGCGTGAACTGAAGCCGGCATTCGGACAGGTCTAGCGCGTTGATCGAACCGTCCGAGATGATGTCGTACTTGGCGTTGTCACCGACCGTCACGTCAGCCTCGAAGTGGATCCGAACGTCGCTCAGGTCCAGCGCGTTGACCACCTGGGAGGACGTCCCGGCGTTGTCCACTTCGCCTTGGAGCGCGCGGACCAGAAAGTCGTTGTCACCGGCGATGGCTGAGTCGGAGAGCGCGACGGAGTAGGTGTCCTGATCGGGGAGCGGATTCAGGCTGATCGTGATCACATCCGCGACGGCCGTTACGCTGAGGACGTTGGCCGTCACATCGCCGTTGTTTACGCCAACGATTGACTCGACGAGGTCCTCGGGCGGGCTGGGCAAGGTCACGTCGCCGTCGCAGTCGATCACCAGCTTGGTGATGCCTGCCTCACGGCTTTCCGTGGT
>CAYGAN010000417.1:0-604 GCA_964347585.1 uncultured Planctomycetales bacterium
GGACCTCCAGGAATTCAAGAACGACACGGGCAGCGGCGTGCCGACCTCGCCGCCTTCCACCGCGTACAACTGGCTTCAGGCCCGGCCCAGCCAATGGGAAGCCTGGATCAACTGGCGATGTCAGAGAACCCGCGCATTCTGGCTGGCGTGTCGTGATTTGCTCAAAACCCATCGCTCCGACTGGATCTTCTACCTGCAGTGCGACTTGCCCTCCGAGATGCCCGGTACGAACATCGAATGGGCCCAGGGCGAGACGCCCTACAACCTGCTTCGCCACCACGGATACGACCCGGACATGTTTGCTGGCGACACGGGCATCGTGGTCTCGCGCGGCATGATGGTCGCCCAGGATCGGTTCTTCGTCGGTACCCGCTGGGCGCCGCCACACGGCACGAATCACGACAACTACCGGCTGTTCCACTACGCGCCGGGCCTGGCCGAGCTGTACCGAACGGCTGAGGGTCGGGCAGCTGAGATGTATCAGGTCTATTGGGAGGAAGCCTTCAACCCGTACGTCGAGTTCGGCTGGGAGCCCAATGGTTTCCGCACGAATACACCGGCGGCCCCTGGCCGACCGTTCTTCCGTGGTGCGGTCATGTCCGTT
>CAYGAN010000417.1:614-1765 GCA_964347585.1 uncultured Planctomycetales bacterium
CCCAGGCCTTCCGTGCCTTGCCCGCAGTCGATCCCCAGCCGTTCGACGGCACGATTGAGCCCACGATGAATGAGGTGGTCGCCCGCTGGCACGACGATCGACTCGCGGTCATAAACGATACGGACACAGCCCGCATAATCACCCTCCACTTCGCCGAGCCCGTACCCATTGGCGACGAGATCATCGACGTCGTGACCGGCCGGAAGCTTGTTACCCAGGCCCAACTTGAGCGCCAGCACCTCTCATTCGAGGCCGAGGCCTACAGTCTCAATACCTTTCAGTACGTCGAGTCCGCCGGTCCCGGCGCGGACTTTACGACCGGGCCTCTGCCGAGCGACCCGCCACTGACCGTTCAGTTTCATGACGCGTCAACCGCCCAGAACATCACGGCCTGGGATTGGGACTTCGGCGACGGCACGCCGCACGGGACCGACCCGAATCCCGTTCACACCTATGGCGATTATGATACCTACCAGGTCACGCTCACGATCACCGCTGATGGTGGACCGTACAGCAAGACCAAGCCGATTACCCTCACGCCGTCCCCGCCAACCGTAGCCAGTGAATCCCCGCCGCGTAACTCGTCGCTCAACAGCTTGACATCGGTCAGCGTGACCTTCTCCGAGGCGGTGACAGGCGTGGCCGCCGGTGATCTGACAGTGAACGGCTCGCCCGCCGCGGACGTCACGGGTAGCGACGAGGGCCCGTACCTCTTCACCGGCTTTGCCGAACCCGGCCAGGGCCTCGTAAACGTTGTTCTGGCCGCCGGGAACATCCAGGACCTCGGGGGCACGCCCTTTGAGGGCGATAGCTGGAGCTACACGATCCTGCCGCCTCCCGTCCCCGGCGTGGACAACCCCAGCTTCGAGGACAACGGCGGCTCCTACGACGGTTGGGAGATCGTCCACGTCAGCGGCGAAGGACCCGACAATCCGCCCTTGGACAACAGTAACCCGTTCGACGTTATCACGCCTTTCGGAACCCACTTCGGCGGAAAGATCACCAACGGCCTGATGATGGACTTCTACCTCGGCCAAGTGGTGGGGACGACCGACTGGAACGAAAGCACCACAGCGGCAAACTGGCAACTGAGCGTGTACGTCCAGCTACACTGCACGCACGAGGATAACCCGACCCCCACGGGCATCCAC
>CAYGAN010000418.1:0-1756 GCA_964347585.1 uncultured Planctomycetales bacterium
TACGGAGGAGGGCCCCAGACCGAGAGGGTCCGATTCCGGGGTCATGTTCGGTGGCGGGCTCACGCTGCCCCTCGGCCCCGGCTCGCTGTTGCTGGATGCCTTCTTCAACATGGGTCTGACGAATCTCAGCGAGACCACGGACTACGTGGAGTCCGTCAGGACGCGCACCACGTATCTGTCCGCCGGATTCCTCATTCCGTTTGGCCGCAGCGCCCGCTAGCGGCTGAGGTCCTCCTTTACACGAGAGCGGGCTTCCGAAGCGACTGCCTCGGAAGCCCGTCTTGCATCGTCGGCTGCAGCACGAGCTCAAGCGCCACGCGAAGCCGCCCGCGGCGTCGTTGCGCCGAACTCCGCCCTCGAATGCGCGCCGAATGTCGATAGGCTCACCACCGAGCGGCTCGCTTGGGTCTTGGGTGGAACTCGGGCTTGCCGCTGACGGTATCCTCATCACACTATGCACGCTTTCATCGCCCGGCCGGGCGGAGCGCGGCCCAGCCTGCATCGCCGGCGCGCACTTGACACCGCGCACGAGAACGTCGACAGCTGGAGGAAGAGACGAGTGGGAAGCCGCCAATCCTTGATGCCCCGGGAGCACGGGGCCTACGCGCAGATCGCCTTTCCGCTGATGACAGCTCTGGCCCTCGGCGCGTTCAGTCCCGCGCCGATCCTGCTGCTCGTAGCGATCATCTGCATCTTTCTGGCCCACGAGCCGGCCATGGTGCTCACTGGCGGGCGCGGTGGACGCGCGCGGCGCGAGACGGGACGGCAAGCCCGGCGCCGCGCCATCCTGCTGGCCGCCATCAGCCTGGCGACCGGCGCGGCAGGGCTGTGGCTGGCACCTGCAGCCGCGCGCCTGGCCACGCTGATCCCCCTCTCACTGGGCGTGCTGCTCATCCCGCTGATATTCACGCGCCGGGAGAAGACCGCCGTGGGCGAGCTGCTGGTGGCCACCACTCTCTCTAGCACCATGATCCCCGTCGCCGTCGCCGGCGGCGCGAGCATCCAAGTCACCATTGGCGCCGCCGCCGTCTGGGCCATCGCCTTCGCACTCGGCACGCTCACGGTACGCGCGATCATCGCGAGAACGAAGCGAGCTGCCGCACCTCAGTGGCCTACCTGGGTCGCGCCGATGCTCTGCGCCGCGGTGATTATCCTCGCCATCGCCGCGGCACTCACCAGCGACCTGCCGGCCCTCGCCGTCGTCGCCGTCGTGCCCACAGCGCTTGTCGCCCTGATCTTCGCTGTGATGGGCATCCACCCTCGCAACCTGCGCCGCATGGGCTGGTCGCTCGTGGCGAGCAACGTTGCGGTGCTCGCCGGGCTGATCATCGGTCTCGGTTGAGCTGGAGCTCGAGGGTTGAGTTGGAGCTCAAGCAGACGGCCCCGTGACCGCCTCGTAGACGATCCTCGAGATGTCCGCGATCAGCTGATCAGCGACTGCGGAGTCCGCGATGCCTTTCGTCAGCACCACGAGCACGTACGCGGCGTCGTCTTCCAGGTACACGACGCCGCCATCGTGCCGGATCTCGGTTATCGATCCGGTCTTGTGCGCGACCTGCGTGCCAGCCGGAAGGCCCGCAGGGATGCCCTCGTTGAACTGCTGGCGTGCGAGGATGGCAATCATCTCTCGGCACGACTCAAGGCTCGCCGCGCGATGCTCGGCGATCGCGCTAGACATGACGCCCAGGTCCCTGGCGGTCGTCGTGTTGTTGAGACCCGCCCGGTACGCTTTGATGTCCTCGACACCTCGAAGCAC
>CAYGAN010000419.1:0-1154 GCA_964347585.1 uncultured Planctomycetales bacterium
GTACTCGTCGAGGCGGTTGAGCCTGAGGAATTCCTCGATGACGTCGCTGCGCAGGTAATACGAATCGGGGATAACCACCGGGAGATAGGGCTGCTGATCCTTCTCGGCGGCGGCGAGAATGCGATGGGCCAGAAGCATGCCACCGGCCTTACCGCCGATTCGTCCCATGCCGGTGTCGCTTCCTATCATACGTCGGGTAAGGTCGTCAAAGTCGCGTATCTTGAGGTGATTCTTGGCGATCCCGATGAACTCCAGTTGATCGCTGACTAGGTGGCGGGTAAGGGCGACGCGGGTTCCGACGACTTCAGCAGGAGCCAGTTGCGTCTCACCGAGCGGGAGCTTGCAGAACCTCTGCACCAGGTCGGCCAGCTCACGGAAGGAGATATTGGCAAGGTTGGCGGCGATCTCGAGGTTGTGGATCTCCTCGCGCTTGAGCGTAAGGTTCATGAGATCGTCGACGTCGGCCACGGTGAAATACTGGCAGACCTATTCGCGTGTTATCTGCTCGACGAGCTGGCGTCCGGCCTCGTCCCAGCGATCTCGTCCGGGCAGGTTGGGGTCGTCGGCGATCTCGCCGACAGCCAGGCCGGCCCGCTGGTGGGCCTCGTCGTGAATGCTGTCTATGCTGGCGACGCTGCAACGATGCAGGGCCATCAACAGCTCACGATAGATGGGTTCGGCGAACTGGGGATGAACGGCCAGATGTTCGTCCAGCCGGGCGGCCACGGCAGCGGCGGTATCAGGATCATTGGTCATCGGTAGCGGCCCTGGAGCTTCAATAGCACGCGTAAACAGCGGCATTTTCGCCTGCCGGCATGCGGACCGCAAGCGCCGGTGTCATCGCCGGTCGGGGCTGGTGTGCCTTTGTATGGGGAATTACCGCTATCGGGGCCTGCTCACGGGAGTCGTGCGGACTGTCTACGTCCGGCACGGGGGCCGGACGCTACAAGGCGAGTTTGCCCTGTTGAGGCTCGTACCCGACAAAGCCAAGACGTTGCAGCAGTGGTTCGGGTACTGCCTTACAGTCCTCGTATTCCTTCCGCTTTTCCTGCTGCTCGTCGGCAGAGGTGCCAACGGCAAGAGTGTCTTGCTACACGTCCTCCGCGCGCTCGTCGGCTCTCCGACCGTGTCGGCCGGGCTCCAGACCACCAACG
>CAYGAN010000419.1:1164-1728 GCA_964347585.1 uncultured Planctomycetales bacterium
GGTCAACCTCTCCGGAGAGATCGATACCAGCAGCCAACTCAAGGCGAGTATTATGAGAGTTTTGACTGGCGAGGATGTCATCACGGTCGATAAGAAGTACTGTCCGCCTGTCACCTTTCAGCCGGTTGCCAAACACGTCTTTGCGGTCAACGAGCTGCCGCGCTTCAAGGACCGCACACCCGCCATGCATCGACGCAGTTTGCTCGTGGGGTTCGAGCAGCGTTTTGAAGGGCTAAAGACTGTTTTCAGCTCTCGTAATTCGCGGATGCGGCGATATGGATCCAAACATCCCGTGGAGAACGCGACGATGATCAATGACGCGATGTTCACAGTCGTGTTCACCGGTGATCGCCTCGTATATACCTTTCATCTTCTGCTGCCGCCTCAGATAGGGGCAGTCCGTTGGCGGCGTTAGCGCCCTGTTCTTAGCCACTCAGGTCCTGCAAGGGCAGACATCGCTCGCAGTTCCGCGGGCGGGTTCAACTGAAGCCTGATTGTCTTGTCTAAGGAGGCAGCAAGCCATTTCTTTGCTTCCGTCGGTTCTCCCAATTGCGCCAGCAACTC
>CAYGAN010000420.1:0-1726 GCA_964347585.1 uncultured Planctomycetales bacterium
GCTAGCCGAAATGGTCCGCTCGGCAGAGCATGTTGTATTCAGCTTCCCGGCTGTCGTTTGTGCGCGACGAGTCGGCGGCGCACCGCCTCGATTCGTCGCCAGTGCGTGCCGTCCCAGTACGGCTGGCCGCAGCAGTCACAGCGAAAGAACTCGCTGGCCCAGACGAGCGACTTGGCCGGCACGACGTCGGCCACCTCGTCGCGCCGAGCCGGCACCAGATGCCCGTTGCACTGCGTACATCGCGGCTCCAACGGCTCGAGATGCAACGCCTCAACCACGTACCGGAGCTGGTCCATTAGCTTCATGCCGCGGGGCAGGCGCAGGGCGCGGACCTGCCCGGTCGTGATGATGCGTCGCTCGAACAGCTTGCCATCGGCTGAGATCACTATCCGACCCTCCGTGCGGGCCTGTTCGATCAGCTCGCGATCGCCGATGCCCTCGGTGTATGCGGCATCGTAGCCCAGCGCGCGAAGCCAGCGCGCCAAGCCCCCGCACATTGCATCGCACGCGAATCTGGGCGCCTCAGCCAAAGCCCTGCCTCCGGGTCTCGAGGTTGCTCGTTCGGCGTCATTGTATCACTCGGCGTGGTAGCGGATCGAGCTCGGGTGCGGCAGCAAGTGGGCCCGAGCGAGTGCGGACCTGTCTGAACCCGCCAAAGTCGCCGGCATTCGTTTCGGCCTTGTCAGCCTGATCGGGTGGTGCCTACGGCGACGGCTGGTGATGGAGTTGCAGCGTGGCGAAGTCGATCAGATCGACGTCCCCGTCGCCGTCGAAGTCGGCATACGGGTTGATCGCTGATCCGCCCGCGCCCGTAAAGGCGGCCTCGAACGTGTCGTAGTCAACCGTATCGACGTCCCCGTCCACGTCCAGATCGCAGATGTCGAAACCGAGGGGGTCAGAGATTTCCAGCTTGGGCGAGTCCATGTCACCGTGCAGGACCAGGTTGCGATCGGTGAACAGGTTCATTCCCAATATGCCGTCCAACTTGCCGCCTTCCACCGAATCGATGTCGAGCAGGATCATCGGCACCTGCGTGTACTGCAACAGTCCGCCTATTGCCGGGATCGTCAGCTCGTCGATAAAGAAGCCCGGCACGTCTTCAAGCACGCCGCCGACGCCCTCGATATCGACCGTAAAGTCGGGATTGCTGGGATTCAGCCCGAGCCAACCTCCGGGGCCGAGGCCGATCACGCTGACTTGCGCGCCCGTGTCCAGCATCATCTCCGGCGCCGTCGGCGGGCTGAGCCCGTTCTCGGTGACTTGCGCCTGCGTGAAATAGGACCCACCCGCGTTGACCAGGGGGACGAGCGATGTCACGGCCGTCGTCGGCGCGACCGGTTCCATCGTGCCGAAGAAGTCGGGGATATACTGCACGGCCACGATGTCTCCGCCTTCGCCACCGCGCATCTCGAGCGTGACGCTACGGGGATAGGTGGGTATGCCGGGGTCATCGGGCTCGAAGAGTTCAACGTCCGGCCCGACGTAGAGCCGGCCGTCGCGCTCGAGATAGACCCGCACGTCGTTTCGGATCACTGTCGTATAGAAGACTGAAAGCGACGTGCCGGCCACCGTCGGCAATTCGCTGCCGTCAGTGCAGTCCTCCGGCAGGCCTACAGCAACGGACGTGTTCGACTCACCGACCATCTGCGAAGTATCCAGGGCGAGCGTGGCGGGGTCGATCGCATGCAGACCGTCCGCGAACAATCCGATCGGCTGGCTGACGTAC
>CAYGAN010000421.1:0-218 GCA_964347585.1 uncultured Planctomycetales bacterium
CTGCGGAATCTGCTGCTGGCCGGGCGGTGGCTGCCGCTCGACGTTGACGTCGAGGCCGACGCCAGTGTGCTGCAGCCCGCTTCCCAGGTTCGCGACCACGAACGACGCCCGGATCGGCCTGCCGCCGATCAGCGCGTGGAAACTGGTGCCAAAATCAACGGCTATTGCCGTGGCATCGGTCTTGCCCAGCCGGTCGCTGATGAACTTCCCGGTGATGC
>CAYGAN010000421.1:285-1355 GCA_964347585.1 uncultured Planctomycetales bacterium
TCCGGGTCGTTCAGCGTGTACACCGGGTGGTCGGAAAACCCGAACGTCCCGATCTGTATGCCGATGGCGCTCTGGCCACCGCCGAAGGGGAACGCGAGACCGCCCCACGAGTAGCGCGTGTCGGCCAGGTAATCGTAGGTCGAGATGGTCACGCCGGGACGCGGCATCTCGGCCAAGCCGGCCGGGTTCCAGTACAGTGCGGTGGGGTCGGTCGCCAGCGCCGCAAACGAGTTGCCCAGGGCGGCACCGCGCGCGCCCGCGCCGAGCAGCAGGAACTCGGCTGACGTCGTCCCGAACGCCGTGTTGTCGATGCCGGGAACCGGCTCCGTCTGAGCACGCACCGCGCCGACAGCGACAAGCCCAAGGATGGCGGCACCGACCGAGGCGCGACGAAGTAGTCTGCTCATAATCTGCCTCCGAGTGGCGGGCGGGGCCGACGCCCCGCCCGCGCGTATCCGATCACTATTTGGTCACCACCAGGCTGCCGCTGTTGATGACGGTGAACCGCCCGATCTTCTCCTCGCCGGTCGGCGTCTCCACATGGTAGAAATAGACGCCGCTCGCGACGAACTGGTTGTTCCTGTTACGGGCATCCCAGGTGGCCTCGCCACCAAGGGCCGGGTCGTTGTGTTCAACCACATCAACCAACACGCCGCTCAAGGAGTAAATCCGGACGATCGCCCGCTCGGGCAGGTTCACGAACTTGAGCACCTTGAGACCCGGCGTGATCTCCATGCCGGTCGTCACGTAGTACGGGTCAGGCACGGTGTGGACCCGTGCAAGAATCGTATCTCCCGCCAGGGTCGGATCGACCGCCGCACCCGTGTACGTTATCCGGGCGGTGAGCCCCGGTACTGCAGGCGGCCGCACCACCGAACCGAACTCGTAGTCATCGGCGTCCGGAGTGCCGCGAATGTAGCCCGCGAAGAACCGCACCTTCCATACGGTTCCGTCAGACGGCAGGGCCGTCATCCGCATCATGAAGAAATGCCCGTTCAGATAGAAGATGAACCCGTCGCCGTCAGCCGTGAGAAGATCTGCATTGGCAAAGTCCGATGTCCCGTCGGAAA
>CAYGAN010000421.1:1365-1680 GCA_964347585.1 uncultured Planctomycetales bacterium
GTCGGCCCACGTGAGCAGGCCGTTGTTCTCGTCGTCCGTGTCCAATTCGGTGACGCCCACGAACGACGCGTCGGTCAGAAAGCCCCAACTCGCCCGAATACCCTCATGGAACTGGACCGGCACATGGTGCGTGAGGTCCGTGACGGACGCGATGGTACCGTTGGGGCCCCAGACGACCTCGAAGTCGCCCGCCCGATACACGCTGGAGGTGATCGATTCCGCGTTCCGGAACGTGTAGTTCAGGGTCGAGTAAGACGCGATTCGCCAGAGCAGGTCTACCCCTGGCAACCCGCCGGCCGTGCGGGAGAGGTCCGT
>CAYGAN010000422.1:0-1678 GCA_964347585.1 uncultured Planctomycetales bacterium
GCAATCAACGTGCCTGCCTCGGCCGGGGTGTTTTGTCATCGGGCGGGTAAAACCGGCCAGTAGGGGGCGGGTGAAAACCGGCCACTTTGAGGAGACCACGGTTCGCCGTATGGCCTTCCCAGCCAGTGATTGGCTGAAGGAGGCAGACGATGGCGAACCGACTCAAAATGGCCGAAGTACACGCGATTCTGACGCTCCGGGCGCGACACTGGTCGTTTCGGCGGATCGGCCGGGAGCTGGGCCTCCACCGGGAGACGGTGGCCCGGTACGTGCGTCTGGCTGAGGCCGGGGTCGACGGGGCCGGCCTGTCGGGCGAGGCCGGTGGTCCAAACCGGCCAAACCTGCCCGCCGGGTCGGGCGGGCAAAACCGGCCAAACCCGCCCGTCGGGTCGGCCGGGCCAGCCAGCCGCTGCGCGCCCTTCCGCGAGTTCATCGAGGACGGTCTGCAGAAGGGGCTCTCGTGCCAACGCATCTGGCAGGACCTGCGGAGCGAGCACGGCTTCGAGGGCAGCTACGACAGCGTCAAGCGGTTTGCCCGACGCCTCGTCCACGCCCAACCGCTGCCCTTTCGCCGGATGGAGTGCGAGCCGGGCGCCGAGGCCCAGGTCGATTTCGGCAAGGGGGCGCCCGTCGCCGGGCCGGACGGCAGGCGAAGACGGCCGTCGCTGTTCCGTATCGTCCTGAGCCATTCTCGCAAGGGCTACGCCGAAGTCGTCTGGAGGCAGGACACGGAGCACTTCATCCGCTGCCTGGAGAACGCCTTCTGGCACTTTGGCGGCGTGCCCAAGACGCTGGTCGTGGACAATCTCAAGGCGGCGGTGCGCAAGGCGGATTGGCACGATCCCGAGCTCAACCCGAAGATCCAGGCCTTCTGCGAGCACTACGGGACCGTGATCCTGCCCACGAAGCCGTATACCCCACGACACAAGGGCAAGGTCGAACGCGGCGTCGACTACGTCCAGGAGAACGGGTTGAAGGACAAGGTCTTCGCCAGCCTCGCCGACGAGAACCGGCATTTGCTGCACTGGGAAACCACGGTCGCGGATACGCGGATCCACGGCACCACGCGACAGCAGGTCGGCAAGGTCTTCGAAGAGGTGGAACGGGCGGCCCTCTTGCCCTTGCCGGTGGCCCACTTCCCCTTCTTCCACGAAGCCGAACGGATCGTCCATCGCGACGGTCACGTCGCTGTGGACAACGCATACTACTCCGCGCCGCCCGAGTTCGTCAGCCGCAAGGTCTGGGTCCGCTGGGACAGTCGCACAGTCCGCATCTTCGACCAGCGGCTCCAGCAGATCGCCTTCCATCTCAAGCATACCCCCGGCCGCTTCCGGACCAACTCGCTGCACGTCCCTGCAGAGAAGACCAGCGGCATCGAGCGTGGAGCCGCCTGGCTACTGCAGAAGGCCAGCCTGATAGGCCCGCACACGCAGCAGTGGGCCGAGACCATGATACAGACGCGAGGCATTCAGGGCGTCCGCGTCCTCCAGGGGCTGATCGCCCTGGCGAACCGGCATCCGACCGGAGCCATCGAAAGGGCCTGTGAGGTCGCCCACTCGCACGCGGCGTATCGGCTTCGCGTGCTTCGTGAACTGATCAAACGGGACGCCCCGAAACAGGAAGCGTTCGAGTTCCTGCAGGTGCATCCGATCATCCGAAGCCTGAATGAGTACGGCGA
>CAYGAN010000423.1:0-1363 GCA_964347585.1 uncultured Planctomycetales bacterium
TGAGTGCCGCGTGTCGCAGCCGGTACCATGCGGTGAGCTGTTCGCGTGACCCGAAGACGACGTTCTGCATGTTTTGGATCTTCAGGAATCGGCGTGTATCCGACGGCTTGACGATCACGGGGAACTCGATCCTCTCAAGGGTCTTAGCCAACGTCTCCGGCGACACGGCGTCGCATTGCACGCGCTTGCTGTCAGGATAAGGGACCCCGAGCTTCGCACAGACCTCGCAGAGGCTCTTGGGATCACGCCACCGAGCCAGCGCGTCATGGGGGCAGAAGGGAACCACCGCGCATCTCTGCAGTTCGTCGCGCGCGCGGATCATCACCGCAAGCCATGTCTCGTTCGTCGGTAGGACCATAGCCCGATCCGCAAGCCGACGACAGAGCCGGACCAGCGCCTGCGCGGCGCCGTCCAGGTGCGCGACCGGGTCCGGCAACCGGTGAAACCTGCGTACGTACGAGGACCAGGTCGCCATGCCGCGCGAATTGGAGGCAACGTGGCAAGCAATGCCGTGCGGGCCAAGGCTCCACATGAGGCCCAACGCGTTAAGATAGTCTCCCAGAATCAGGGCGATCATCGGCGCCACCGGACCGGCACTCGCGCTTCGAGCAGGCTGTTCAGCGCGCACCGGGCTTTCTGTCGGCCAAGCGGTCGTACAGCGCGAACAGGCGTTCTTCCATTCGTCTCCAACCGTACACTTCGGCCGAAGCCGCCAAGCCTGCCTCGCCGAGCCGCTTGGCCAGTTCGGGGTTGCCCAGGATACTCTCGATACCGCGACGGATGGATTCGGGGCTACTCGTATCGGCAAAGACCCCACAACAGCACCGTTCGACGAGCTGGCGTGTCGCCCCGAAGTCGGAAGCGACCATCGGCAGGCCGCAGGCCATGTAGTCAAACGCTTTCCCCGCCAGGGCCAGCTCGGTATTGGGGTTCCGCTGCAAGCCCATGAGTCCGACGTGCGCGTGCCGCAGATATGCACCGAGCTTCCGCAGCTGGACTCGGCCGACAGCAACGATAGCGTCGGCGAGGCTGTGGGTTCTGCGAAACTCGTTCAACCAAGCAGCTTCGGCCGCCGGCACATCGCCTATGATGTAGTATTTGAGTGTGGGGAATCTTTTCCTCGCGAGACGGCACGCTTCAGCCAGCTCTCGGAAACCGCGATGGAACGAGGCGTTGCCTACATAGACCGCGCGGGGGGCACCGTCGTCGGGAAGGGCGGGCGCCAGGTCAAGATACATTTCGGGCGCGGGGGCGTTATAGATCAGCACGATGTCGCTGCCCACGCCGTGGAACAAAGAGGAGTACGAGAAGGACTCGCGGGCGAGCCAGGCGCGACGGGCCAAGCTGCGTGCGGAAGGGGCCC
>CAYGAN010000423.1:1373-1665 GCA_964347585.1 uncultured Planctomycetales bacterium
ATCGCGCCGAATAGCTTCTCACACGTAGGCGTAAGGCCGCCAGGAAACCGAGCCGCGAATTGCTGGTGGTATAGCTCGTGGCAATCGAAAATGACTTGGCATCGCCGCCGGGAGCGGATGATGAGTCCTGCCATGGCCGAGTCCGGGTCATGACAATGATAGACGTCGGCACGCACTTGCTGGCCGATCCGCACAAGCCAACGAGCTGCAGCCAGTCGCTCGAGCCGACACTGAGGCCTGCTAAAGAGCAGGAATCGTACCCCGTCGATCCACTGCTCGCCGGCATCGCCGG
>CAYGAN010000424.1:0-433 GCA_964347585.1 uncultured Planctomycetales bacterium
AACGCGGATGACGCGGCCACGGACGCAACAGCTACGGACGGGTGAGATACAGCGGGCGGGTAGCATGGGCAAGCGGCAGCCTGCCCGTGCAATCGGCTCCCACGGGCAATTCTCCCGACGCCTGTCCCGATGCACATCGGGGTGCGTCGGGATACGTCGGGACCTATGACACTCGAATTGGGATGCACCCGTCCGGGCGCACTGGAATCCAACGTCTTTGCCCTACCATCCCGCTAACCGGGCGGGTATCATATCGAGGTGGGTCGTTACGGCTAGGCCGGTTTGGGGATGAGATGTGGGCGAGATGGTTGAGCTGATCATTACACTCTCCGACGGGCGGGAGATCCGGCGGGCCCTTGGGGCTAGTCCGATCGTCATCGGCCGGGACAGCAGTTGCGAGATCCCGCTCGACGATCCCAGTGCCTCGCGGCGT
>CAYGAN010000424.1:443-1363 GCA_964347585.1 uncultured Planctomycetales bacterium
GCAAGAACGGCACGCTGGTCAACGGTGCCCCCTGTACGTCCAAGCTTCTCAAAAACGGTGATCAGGTTCAGATCGGATCCACCGTGGCCGTCTACACCGAGTCGGCGGGGTCGACGGCCGGCTCCGTCGTAATCTCAGAGGATGCGACCGTAAGCCACGCCACCCGCTACATCAGTAGGGAGAGGCGACTGGCCCTCTCGCAACAGCGCCTACAGATGATCTACGAACTCAGCGAGCGACTCACCACGCTGCAAAGCCGGGACAGCTTGCTCGAAAACGCCATGGACATCTGCTTCGAGACCTTGGGTTTTGAACGAGGTGCCATCGGCGTACGCCAGCGCGTCCCGCGCGGGCTGGACTGGCCTGTGGTTCGCAACTTGCGCGGCGCGGAAGGCGAACTGACCATCAGCCGTACGTTGCTGGTCCGGGCCCTCGAGCGTGGCGAGCGGGCCATCTTCAACGAAGACGATACCGCTACCACCGATCCTACCGTGAGCATGGTGCAACATGGAATCCGGTCGGCGATGTGTGTGCCACTGATCCATCAGGATGAAATCCTGGGGGTAATATACGGTGATCAGGTCAGCACCTCAGCCTCATACGCAGCCGAAGACATCGACTTCCTGGCCGGGATCGCCCAGCAGGTCAGCATCGGGCTGACCAATGCCGGCAGCCTGCTCGCCTGGGGTATTCTGGTGCACGGGCTGGCGAACACGGTCCACACCATCACCGTCCTTGCCCAGGGTTCGGGGAAGGGGTCCTACGACGACGTCGCGATCCCGTTGGCCCACCTCTCGGCCCCGGCGTACTGCCAGGCCCCCGAGCGCGCGATCCGCACGTCGAGGCACACCAGATGGTGATCGCCGTGCCGCGTCCGGACGGCGAAGGCGACGTCCACGTCGCGGGCAATCCCGTGCAGC
>CAYGAN010000424.1:1373-1660 GCA_964347585.1 uncultured Planctomycetales bacterium
GTCTTAATCACGACATCGACCTGGCCCGCACGATTCAGACTGAGTTGTTCCCCACCGACTTACCGGACCGCCCCGAGCTGAAGATCGCCGCACTTAACGAACCCGGCGACCGCGTCAGCGGAGACTATTACGACGTAATCGAGACCGGGGACGGCCGGGTTTGGTGCATCATGGCTGACGTGACCGGTGAGGGGATTGCGGCGGCGCTGCTGATGGCCAATCTGCAAGCGGCTGTCCGCGTGACCATCGAGGAAACTGACGATCCCGGAACGCTCCTTCGGCGCTGG
>CAYGAN010000425.1:0-1646 GCA_964347585.1 uncultured Planctomycetales bacterium
TGAGTCGTCCTCCCGATCATTGCCTGATTAGCAGGCGCGGTGCCAGGCCCTTGTGGCAATCGCTCAGCCCTTCAGATAAGCGACGAGTCTGAGCGGTCCCTAATGCGATCCTACTGTTATTGGACATCTGTGCCACAGGCCCGGTTCCTGCTCCTGGCCGCTGCCGAAGTGAAGCCCCGCAAGAACACTGGCAGACAAACTGCCAGTGCGGCGTGCGTGGTGACAGGTCAATCAACGGATTGATCGCCGTGGCCCCCGCTTGCGGAAAACCCAGCCCGCGTGATCTTGCCCACGCGACCACCTCGCCGTGTAAGCACTGTATCGGGTCCTGAAACGCCCGGACGGACCTAGTTCTGGTATTATAGCGAAGAGGAGTTATCTCAAAGTCCGTGGAAGTCGGTAACCGTTTCAAGGATCGTGGGCAGATTGCTGGACGCGGGCCGTGGCTCGGAGCGCCTCGGCCGGCCGGCAGAGTCCGTGGTTCCCTCCCGAGTGCCACTGCCGGCTTGTCCGGCAATGCTGTGCGTCTTCTTGCGCTGAGCGTATCCGCTGTTGTGGCGCCGTTTCTCGCTGCCTGCCAGACGCCGGACAGCGGGCTCGACGGCTGCTTCTACTGGATCGACGAGACGGCAGCGCGCTGGTCGCTTGATGAGTGGCGGCAGGAAGTGGCGTTCATGCAACGGGCGGGCTTTGAGCACGTGATCGTCTCGGGGCCGGCTTACGGGGTCGCCGCCGGGCAGCAGAATGAGTCGATCCAAGCCTTCGATCGCTTGATGACAGCCTGCGAGCCGACGGACATGCTGGTCTATCCAGCCATCTGGGCCCACTGGCAATGGTTCGCCCGGTGGGACCTGGTCGAAGAGATCGAGACGAACAAGAAGGTGCTTGCTCTCCTGACGGCGCGCTGCGGGGGTCATCCCAACCTTGGCGGCTGGTACATTCCTCATGAGATCTACATAACGTGGGACGACAAGACTGCGTTTATGGTGAAGCTGTACGGGCAGCTATCGAAGCTCTGCAAGCAACACACGCCGGATAAGAAGGTCCTCATCTCGCCGTTCTTCATCCTGGATCGCCACGGGTATCTCGGCGATTTCCGGTTCGTTGAGCCGGCCGAGTACGAGCGGTTCTGGTACGAGCTGGTGCGCCGGACCGAGATTGACGTGGTGGCCCTGCAGGACAGCGGCGAGCACCTGAGCTTCTACACGCTCGAAGATCGCCGCCCGTTCTTCGAGGCGATGAAGCGCGCGTGCGATCGGGCCGGCAAGACCTTGTGGGGCAACGTTGAGACCGGGGAGTTATACGCAGAAGGCTACGAGGACTACGTCAGCCGCTTCGGCGCCAAGACGCACGTCAACGATCCCAAGACGCGCTCGTCGTGGCGACCCGTGCCGGCCGAGAAGCTCCGTCGAAAGGCACGATTCGCGCGCCGGTTTGCAGACACGATCATCACCTGGGGTTACCGCGAGTACTGGGATCCGATGCGAGGTGAGCCGGCCCGAAGCGTGTACAATGCGTATCTCGCATCCGGCCTCGCGACTGCGGCCAGGCGGTAGGGCGACGCCAGCGGCTCGTTCCCAGCAGAACAGGTATTCTGGGTGCACGAACACACCCCTGCCGAACATAACGAGGATCGTAGCGTAGTG
>CAYGAN010000426.1:0-1635 GCA_964347585.1 uncultured Planctomycetales bacterium
GCCCAGTTGAATATCGCAGAGCGGCGACTTCCCCAGGATGGCAGGTTTAAGATCAAGGTGGCCGGAAAGGATGTGGACCTTCGTATTTCCACGGTGCCGACGCTTTACGGTGAAAGCGTCGTGTTGCGCATTCTCGACAAGCACAGCTTACAACTGGACCTGCAGTCCCTCGGTCTGACGGCCGAGCAAGTGCGCGCGCTGCGTCGGATGCTGCTCAAACCGCATGGACTGGTGCTCGTGACCGGACCGACGGGCAGTGGCAAGACGACCACTCTCTATGCAGCTCTGGAATTGCTGCGCTCGGAAGAGCGCAACATCGTGACGGTCGAGGATCCCGTCGAATACCAGTTGGAATTGGTCAACCAGATTCAGGTCCACGAGGCGATCGGTCTGACGTTCCCGCGCGCGCTGCGATCGATTCTGCGACAAGACCCGGACGTTGTGATGGTGGGAGAGATCCGCGACAAAGAGACCGCACGCGTGGCGATGCAGGCCGCTCTGACGGGCCATCTGGTGCTTTCCACGCTGCACACGAATGATACTCCCGGTGCGCTGGTTCGCCTGTTCGACATGGAGCTTGAACCGTACTTGGTCGCGTCGGCGCTGAACGGCGTGGTAGCCCAGCGACTGGCGCGAACCATCTGTCCGAACTGTCGGACGACGTATTTTCCCTCGCCTGCGGTGATGTCGGCGGCCGGCCGACTGAGGGACCCGAACCGAGTATTCTATCGGGGAGAGGGCTGCCAGCAGTGCCACGACACCGGGTTTCGCGGGCGAAGAGCGATCTTCGAAATCATGACCATCGATGACGGGCTGTGCGAGCTGATCCACGGGCATGCGGACGAGCAGGCGATCCGTGCGTATCTAAGAACAAAGGGGTGGTGCCCGCTGCGCGACGAGGGGCTTGGCTTGGTGGAGCAGGGGCTGTCGACCATCGAGGAAGTACTTCGGGTCACGTATAGCGAACAGGAAGCAACCATCCGTGCCGAAAGAACGGCCGAACAGGCGGAAGATCCCGCCCAGGGGAATCGCTGGAATGGCCCGCTCGCATCGCCTCAGGCGGACCGGGGCGGCGAGGATGGCGCGGCGTCGGCGCCGGCGGCGAAATCCGGCGCGAAGGTCTGAGCTGGGGGCTCAAAGCTGTGCAGTTCCGTTTTCAGGGGTTGGATCCGCAGGGGGCTACGGTCACGGACGTAGTCGAAGCGCCAACGCTGCAGGAAGCGGCTGAAGTGGCGAGGTCTCGTGGGCTGTTCGTGACAAGGCTCTCGCAAGCCGGCGGCGTCCAGCAGGAAGAGAAGATGACGCTGTGGGAGCGCGTCAGTCCCGCGGGGACCTCGCGGGACCTGGTGGCCTTCACGCAACAGATGTCGATGCTCCTGAAATCGGGCACGCCTGTCGTTGCAGCACTCAGCGCGGTCGAACGGCAGAGCGGAAAGGCAACGTGGCGTCAAGTTGTTCATGACCTTCGCGAAACGGTCGAGCAAGGAGCATCGATGACCGCGGCCCTTGAGTCGCGCGACGAGGTGTTCAACGTCGTGTTTCGATCGGTGGTCGCTGCAGGGGAGTCATCAGGCAAGCTGGCGGATGCATTTGGTCGGCTGGTGGAGTTCACGCGTCAACAAAGGGAAGTACGCA
>CAYGAN010000427.1:0-929 GCA_964347585.1 uncultured Planctomycetales bacterium
TGGTGACGTGCTCAAGCAGTCCGGGGAGGCGCTACAAGACGGGCGCACGGCGGAGGCGGTTGAGCCCGCGAACGAGGCAGCAGAACGATTGACCCGGGCAGCCGTCGCCCTGCGCAAAGCCTGGGAAGACATTCTCGAACGATTGGCCCAATACACGGCCGAAGCGCAGCTGGCGATGAGCTCGAGCATTGGCATCCCGCACGGGATGTCAAAGGCAGCGCTGGAGCGGCTCCGCAGGAAGATCATGAAATTGCTGCGAGCCACGGGGGCACTGACCGCAGCGATCACCCGCCAGACGAAGCTGAAAGGTGATACGATTGCCGCACGAGACGAACCCAAGCCTCAAGCCGGACCTCAGCTCGCCCGACCTCAGGATGAACTGGATCAATTCATCGCCACCGAAGTCATTCCCCACAACGTCGCGCCGGACGAACAGACGGCCAAGATGGGCGGCCCCGCCGTCATTCAGGGTGAGGACAAGGCTGGCGCCCTGCTCGACGATTCCCGCGGGGCGATGCAGCGCGCGGCGAAGGGATTGCGGTCCGAGCAGCTCGCCGAGGCGGTGATCGAACAGACCGAAGCGCTGGACTGCATGGGCGACGCGCTTCGAATCATGATCGTGATCCTCCAAAAGCTGCTCGGCCAGTATGCCCCGCCGGGGATGGCGATGGGCCAGCAAGCCCAGATGGGCTTGGCCTCAAAGGTCGGCAAACTTCCGCGCATCGGCGCGGGGTGGGCGTGGAACCTGCCGCCGCGAAAGCGCGAGGAAGTCCGCCAGGCATTCCGCGGGAGCTTCCCGGCCCGCTACGACCGACTGATTAAGCTCTACTACATGAACATCGCAAGAGAACAGCCGAACCGGTAAAGGTGCGGCAGCCGAGAAAAAAAGCGGCCCCGGGCTTGACCGGAATGATATGCGTGGCATACTA
>CAYGAN010000427.1:1087-1626 GCA_964347585.1 uncultured Planctomycetales bacterium
CATGTACGGGTACGAACTCGTCACGCAGGTGGCCAAACAGTCCGACGACGTGCTCAAGCTCGGCCAGAGCACGATGTATCCCCTGCTTTACAACCTCGAAGCCCAAGGTTGCATCAAAGGCCAGTGGGCGGCTGCCGAGAGCGGCCGAGAGCGCAAGTACTACAGGTTAACCGGCAAGGGCAAGAGGCGGCTCGAGCGAGACCTGTCTCAGTGGGAAGCGTTGGTCCGGGGAATCGGGCGACTCGTGAGCGACGCGTCTCCGGTGGCGTTGGCACAAGCGCGAATCCAGTAAGCGCATTCTGCGCCGTCGAGGCTGATATGACCACCAACGGGTTACCCCAGGCGATTGGCGATCTGATTGATCGCGTGGTCCGGCGCACGCGGCTCTGGCGATCGGAGAAACGCGACGTCCGCGCGGAGTTGGAGAGCCATTTCCGAGAAGGGCTCGCCGAGCTGGCGGACCAAGGCCTTTCGATCGAAGAATCCGTGACCACGCTGTGCGATCGCTTTGGCGATCCCAAGTTGGCGGCAAAGCTCAT
>CAYGAN010000428.1:0-1583 GCA_964347585.1 uncultured Planctomycetales bacterium
AAGACGCCCGCCAGGTACACGCCAGCGGCTGCTCGGAACAGGAATGGGATGGTCTCGAACGGTTCGTTCGCTGGCGGCCAATGGTGGTGAGCAGAAAACACGGCACCGGACAGCATTATGACGGCCACCAAGCTGGCACTCTTGGGCAGCCCGAACATGTCAACAAAAACCAGCGACAACAGCGAGATCAGTATCAGACGGAAGACCAACTCCTCGTAGATGCCCGCGCCGATGCTCAACACGATCTGCGAGAGTAGCTGGCCGTCCCGAACGCCGTCGCCGATGAGGCTCACCACATGATCCAGCATCAGCAGGGGAACCGCCAGCAAGACGCTCTCACCAACCATACCCAATAACGTGGACCGCTCGACACGCCATTCCTCGCGCGAAACGATATGCCAAGCCAAGAAGATCGCCACAACTGCCAGCCCCGGCAGAAAGAAGCTGGTCGTCCCGAACAGGCCGATGAACCAACGCAACATCTGAAACGCTACGACCCGCTGCTGCTGCTCCATCGACGCCGCCGGGTCCGTCAGGAACGTCCCGAACTCATAAAGGAGGACCAGCGGAAGCAGGAATGCCAGGCAGTGCAGCGGGCGCTGCGTGTCGTCGAAGTATCGCCGAGCCGGCGGCGAGCTGCCGGTAGATCGCTGACGCTTCATCGCGTTATGATTATGCGTGTTAACGGCGCTCATTCAATCGAGTGACGCTCCTTTGCCCCAGGATGGTTGGCTGGCGGAATCTGGCGGAACTGACCTTGTGAGCACTCAATCCGCTCAAACTCTCAAGCAGATTTACGAGGTTATGCTAGCGGCATACGGGCCGCAGCGCTGGTGGCCGGCGCGGACGCGCCTCGAGGTTGTCGTCGGAGCGATCCTTACCCAGAACACCGCCTGGGCGAACGTCGAGCGGGCTATTGACAACCTGAAGCGCGCCGGGTGCCTCGACTGTGCCCGCTTACGCGACGTGGCGGATGACCAGCTTTCCGAGCTCATCCGCCCGGCAGGTTACTTCCGCGTCAAGAGCAGGCGCCTCCGCAACTTCGTCAACTGGTTGTGGGACCGATTCAACGGCAGCCTGGATCGGGCCTTTGATCAGTCTCAGCCTTGCCTGCGCGAGCAATTGCTGAGCATCTCAGGCATCGGCCCCGAAACCGCCGACTCCATCATCCTGTACGCCGCACGAAAGCCGACCTTCGTCGTCGACGCCTACACGGCCAGAATCCTTCGACGCCATGGCTTGATCGACGAGACGGCTGACTACGATGAGATAAAGACTCTCTTCGAGGGCAACCTGCCGTGCGACACAACCCTGTTCAACGAATATCACGCCTTGTTGGTCGCCGTCGGCAAGAGACATTGCCGACCACGCGCCCGATGTGCCGAATGTCCGCTCGAGCCCCTCGAGCACGATCCGACCCGCCCGTGAGGCGCAAGACATCGGCCCCGGCAGCACGGGGCCGACAGATTGCCGCCCGGATCCCGCACCGGAACGTCACGACCTGCTGGTCGTGAGAGCTGATCCCGGCGACTAGTATTGCTTACGCCTGTACAGCACGTACACCACGATGACCGCGACCAGAA
>CAYGAN010000429.1:0-552 GCA_964347585.1 uncultured Planctomycetales bacterium
CCAGCGCCGGACCTCGAAGTACTGTCGGTGACGGCTCTTGCTTATGTGCTGATAGGCTTGGCGTACAGCGTCTCGCCGTTTGTGTGGCTGTGGGTGCAGCGCGCTGCGCTGGTCGGTTCGGCGAATCTATCCGCCTGGCTGGGCCGCGATCTATCGTTGGCTCAGACCTACTTCGGCATGCCGACGACCGCGCTGGTCTTGTTGTTCATGTTGCTGGCCTGGCTTCGCAACCGCGAGCGGGGGCTCGCTGCACTGATCGGCTGTGTGGGGATTCTGGCAGCGCTCCAGTTGGTGTACCTCGCCTTGGTGGCGTGGGTACCTAACGCGGACTCGATTATCCCGCTTGATGAGTTGCGTGCCCGCGGCGAACAGAAGCGTTGGTACGTCTATCCGGCGGAAAGCGCGCTGCCTTGGAACTGGCCATTCGTCTGGGTGGTGCTGACGCTGGTGCCGTCGGCGGTAGCTGCGGGCGCTTATTTGTCACGTGAGCCTGCCAAGCCCCTGCGCAGCCCACGGATGTGGCAGCATCTGACCGCGGGCCTGTGCGTGGTT
>CAYGAN010000429.1:562-1572 GCA_964347585.1 uncultured Planctomycetales bacterium
CGGCCGTATGCACGCTGATAGTCCAGCGACCGATTCCGCGGCCGAAGGGGCAGCTGGTTGCATTCTACCAGGAGGGGTTTCTGAACTGGCTGCGTCCGCAACACGGACAGTATGGATCGAGGAGCGCCGGCATGTTCGGCAACCTGCCGCTGTTCGCCGAGAGCCTGGGATGCAGGACGAAGTTCATCGATCGAATCGACGAGTCAACGCTGCAGGATGCCAAGGTCCTGGTTGTCATCAATCCCCACATCTCGCCGGAAGGCCAAATCGAGCCGCCCGAGGATGCGATCGGCCCGCTATGGGATTTTGTGCGTGCCGGCGGGACGTTCGTGCTGCTCGGCGATCACACGGCCATGCACGTCGATAGGAACAAGACGAAGCGGCGGCTTCTGAACGAGTTGCTCAGACCGACGAACATCGAGTTCAATTTTGACTCGGCATACTTCAAAGTAGGTGGGTGGCTGCATACCTACAGTTACCCGAGAAATGCGGCGACTTTGGGGCTCGGTGATCGGTCCAACGAAGCTGGCTCCGTGATCGGAGCGTCGCTCTCTATTGAGTGGCCAGCCAGGCCCATCGTCGTCGGCCGCGTCGGCTGGTCGGATCACGGGGACGAAATGAACAGCGGCCGCGGTTACATGGGCAACTCACGGTACGATGCCCATGAGCAGGTTGGTGATCTGGTGTTGGTGGCCGCGCAAGATGTCGGCAAGGGTCGGGCCATTGTCTTCGGCGATACCTCCGGCTTCGTCAACGGGATCGTGACAGGGACTTATCCGTTCGTTGGGCAGATCCTATCGTGGGCGTGCTCAGACCGGAAGGTCGTTCCGGGCGACTGGCGGGCGCTGGCGGCTGGCGCCTTATTGCTGCTGGGGGCCGTGATCTTGCTGCTGCGGGTGCCTCATCCAGCGTGGACGGCCATCGTCCTGGTCTTGGCCTGCGGCCTGTGGTGGGGCGTTGACCGGTGGGTCATAGCCAAACAACGTGTTCTGCCCGACGGCGAGGCGCTA
>CAYGAN010000430.1:0-324 GCA_964347585.1 uncultured Planctomycetales bacterium
ATGTTTGCCACCCTGGCAACGCGAAACATCGTCGTGAAGCTGGACAATGCGCTATCTGTATTGACGGCATAGGTCCCACGCACGCGGTCACGCAGTGCTCGCATGATAGTGAGTTCCTTCTCCATCTGACGGGCGAGCCTGAGCTTCTCTTTCCGGTCGGTCGTCGCCTCCCGTAGGCCACGGTACTCGTCCTCGATGGCCGAGAGCGCCTTGCTCATTTCGGGGTCGCCAAAGTGCGGGCGTCTGGCAAGCTCGATGTCGGGAACAACCGTCCGCAGGTAGCGGTCCATGATCTTCTCGGCATCCATCTCAAGGAAGTAGACC
>CAYGAN010000430.1:334-1559 GCA_964347585.1 uncultured Planctomycetales bacterium
TGTCTTGTACGGCGAGGTCGATCTCTGCTTGTATTGCGTCGTCCAGAGTCAGGCTTCCATCAGCGATCTGCTTCGCGTACTTCTTCGCGATCGCCTCCGTTTCGCCCTGCTCGATCAATGTAGAGAGCCAACCCTTGATTCGGATCTTGAACTCTCGGTCATACGAAAGGATCACGTCCTTCAGGTAGATGCGGCTGAGATACGATCTGGCCCCCGTAACCCCCTTCTCCGCCATCTCAGCCGGCAGGATTCCAAGTTCAATCATCTGCTCAAGGAGCGGATCGTAGATCTTCGTGCGGTAAAGCTCTGCCATCTGCTTCACTTCGGGAATCGGATGAACGTCGCCAGTAGAGAGTGCTCGACTCACCTCTTGGTTGAACTCACGGCTCGAGAGCACCCCAAGCTCTCGGCCGGTGAGCCTGTCCCGAGCCTCGATCTGTGCGCGCCGGAATCTTCCGCCTGGACGCTCTCCAGAGACGCGGAAGCGATACCGCGTGTAGATCTGATCCCGGGCTTCGATGAGTTGCGCGCGGACTGCGTTCCAGGCGAGCACGCGGGATTCGACGGGGATGTTCTTCTTGAGGGTGTTCGAGCGGGACTTAACCATGAGCCGGATGAAGGGGCTGAGACGCATCGCGGCGACGACGCGAGCCGCGCCGAATGTCCCCTTCAGCCGCACCTCGGCGTGATGGCTCTTTCCAGCGCTGTCGCTCGTGGCCTCGGCTGCTGAGATCGTGGCAATGTTCGGGTCAGCGCCAACTCCGCCGCGGACCTCCCCGAACTCACGCTTGATGTCGGCAAGCGCGGCCTTCGTGAGCGAGGAATCGAGTTGGCCGATAGCGGCCCCGAGGACTCCTGAGAGAAACGTACCAGCGGCGAGATTTGCAGCGCTCTCGCCAAGCGTCCGTGTCTCCTGACTCATGTGTAGGGCTGCCTCTGCCGCGCTGATTCCGAGCGCGCCAGCCCGAGCCGTGGTAAGTCCAGCACGAAGCACGCCGGGAAGCTTCGCCGTCATGAGGGCTGTCCTTCCCGCCCTCACGCCCGTCGCGGCGTGACCGAAGGGAAGAAGGATCAGCGGATCGAGGACTCCAGCCGCGAAGGTGGCAGCCCAAGCGGAGGCGCCAGAGATGGCGAGCGTCTCGAGAGCCTCCAGTTCTCGGTCGATTTGCCGCTTCACTAGCGCCACATCTTCTTCGGAGTCGGCATCGATGCAGGAGCTGGCAAA
>CAYGAN010000431.1:0-958 GCA_964347585.1 uncultured Planctomycetales bacterium
ATAGCACGCGCGGAAACAGAAGACATGCACCACACGGAACAGACAGTCCGATTGAGTCCTACCCGACCAGCGAGGCCGGGCCGTTCGGCCTTGCGCCTCCGGCTTTCAGCCTTCAGCCTTCAGCCTTCAGCCTTCACCCTGACCGAGCTAATCGTGGCAGTGGCCGTCCTGATCGGCGTGCTCGTGATGGTCGCGACAGTGTTCTCCCTTTCCGGCAGGGCCACGTCGCTCGCGGCGGCGAACGCCGACGTGTACCGTCACCTGCGGATGGTTAGCGAGCAGATCCGCAGGGACCTGGCCGGGGTCGATCCGGCCAACAGCTGTATGGCCATCCACGCGACGGAGGTCCTAGCGTACAGAGATGCGGCGGACCGTGCTTCTTTCCGGACACTCAGTCCCGTGTCTAACTCCGACCTGTATCGGGCTGACGTACTGATGTTCTTCACGAACCGAACAGTTCAGCCCTACGCCTGGCAGCAGCCCAACCCAGCCAACCCCGTGACTTTCTCCGGACCCGTCCAGGTCGTTTATGGTCATGCCGACGTCGGCAGCATCGACGCAGTCGGCAACTGGTCGGCGATCCGTCGCGTTGAGGACGCCAGCAACCCCAACAAACCGAGTGACCTTACCTGCCTGGAGTGGCATCTGGCCAGGCGATGTGTGGTCCTGACGACCGATCCGAATCTACCTAATATCGTCCCACCCCCTGAGTTTCCGATACACCCAGACATTCTCAGCGCGACGAGCGACGTGCTGTTCTTCAACTACGCAAGCCAGATGGCCACCCTGCCGTTCCGCCCCGCGATCAACGATCTCATCGACGATCACTGGTACTATTGGCCGGGCTCGCCGACCGGGACGCGGACGCTGCTGGACCCCGGTCCGCCGCCGCAACAGGCCCGGCGTCTGGCGCACTACTTCCTGCCCGCCTGCGCGAGCTTCAAGGTCGAGTACACTT
>CAYGAN010000431.1:968-1554 GCA_964347585.1 uncultured Planctomycetales bacterium
CGGCGTGCTGAGCACCGAACCGTACACCCCGCCGTTGCTGATCGTAAAGGTTCCGCCTTCAAGATCAGCCAGGCGCTGACGGTGGCCGGGATCCAATGGCGTGATCCCCTCCAAGCTTACAATACGCAAGGGCTAGCTCCGGGTCCCCCGGTCGAGAACCAGGTCCCGCCCCGCCGGGAGTGGATCAAAGGCGATTTCCGCCGTCCGTTGCCGTGGGGACAAGATCGTATTCCTAATACGCCGGACGATTGGAACGAGCCCAAGCCGACGTGGCCACGGGCGCTGCGGATCACCATCGAGATGTACGACCAGAGGGGCACGCTGCGGCCGGTTAAGTCGGACCTGCATGCGGCGGGCGGCTTGGACCTGCCTCCGATCCGGCACGTGATCATGCACACGTGGCCGTAGGGGGCGAAGGACGAAAGGTGAAGGTGGAGGGCTGAAGTTCGAGCGAACGACGCCGCACGCCCACGCGCCCGATCGCACTGAGCCGTGGGCACTGCGGGCAGAAGATTGCGTGGAAGAGAGATCCTCTCAGATTGATGCGATCTTGTGCCTGCCTTGAGCGGGGACGGCGGCTTTGGAC
>CAYGAN010000432.1:0-146 GCA_964347585.1 uncultured Planctomycetales bacterium
TGCCCCAAATCCGAGTCGAGGAAAAGGTAAGAAGCCATACCGTGCAAGGCGAAAATGACGACTTCCAAGAAGCTGGAAAAGGGGGTGAGCCTTCCCCGTCGTTCATAATCGCGCCCAACGTGCCTGAAGATGAGGTAAGCAACGAT
>CAYGAN010000432.1:156-1552 GCA_964347585.1 uncultured Planctomycetales bacterium
GCTGAAGGCGACGGTCAGCACCTGTCCCTGGTGGGGCATACGCGCCACCAACGTACCGCTGGCAACGTCCCACAACTGCCCTTCGTTGGCCGGTGGGTGCTCGATCCCCTGCCCCAGGCCGGCGGCCAGCCAGCGGCCATCGGGGCTGAAGGTGATGTCCCACACGACGTCGTCGGCCAGCATCTCTGATACCACCTGCCAGGTCGGCACTTCCCAAACGACGATCTTGGTTTGTGTCTCGCCGTGCGAGACAATGCCTGCCAGCAACTGACCATCGGAGCTGAATACCAGCTTGTTGACGATCCCGGGCGGGGGTTCCAATCGGGCTACCTCAGGCCAGATTTTTGTCTGCCAGACGGCGACCGGTCCGGTGCCCAACCCGGCCGCCAGCCACTGGGTATCGGGGCTGAAGGCGGCGTTAGAATAGCCCGGCCCCTGGTACTCGGCCAGGACTCGCTGCTCTTGGGTGAAGATGTCCCACACGACGACCACGCCAGGCCCATAGGAGCCGGTGGTCATAACGGCCAGCCAGGGACCGTCCGGGCTGAGGGCCAGGTCGTGGATCATCAGATCGTGCTTAAACTCTTTGATCGGCACCCCGCTGGTTGCGTCGGCCAGGATGGCCATCCCGTCCAGGCTACCAGTGGCCCAGTATTGGCCATTGGCGCTGAAATCCAGACCGTACACCCAATGTCCATAGTCCAGTTGGGTGATCTGCTCCCCACTGGCAACGTCCCACAGGCGAGCTGTGTGATCGAAGCTGACGCTTGATAACCGTTGACCGTCGGGACGAAAGGCCACTTTGTGCACCCAATCGTCGTGGGGCCCGCTCCAACGCTGGCTCCATGACCCGGTGTCCCAAGCCTGGACTTCGTAGCTCGGAGCCCCAACGGCCAGCAGGGTGTCGTCCGGGCTGAAGGTCAGGACGGCGGCGCCCGTCCCCAGCTCGGCGATTTGAATCGGCGAGACGCTGCTTTCCGAAGTGGCGATTGGGCTGCCTGAATCTGCGGCCGGCGTGAGGGTGGCGGTAGGCTGTGGCGGGGTTGGCGTGACCGTCGGCTCCGGCGCGTGGGTTGGTGTGGCCGCCTGTGGAGAAGCTGGCATAGCCGTTGGCTGCGGCGCGTGGCTTGGCTCGGCAGTCGGCTCCGGGGAATGAGCGGGGGTTGCCGTCGGCGCTGGCGTGGGCATCGATGTGGCGGTCGGATCGGCTGTGACCGGAGGCGGCGCTGTGGGTTCTGGCGTACCTGAGGGTGGTATGGTCATCTCGGTGATTCTCGGGGAAGGTGAACATGCCCCCGGACCCACCAAAATCAGCAACAGTATCCAGTGTGTTAGAGTCTTCCGCATAATTCCCTATTTCTGAAGCTGGAGGTATAGTGCTCCCTTTTTCTAACAC
>CAYGAN010000433.1:0-1551 GCA_964347585.1 uncultured Planctomycetales bacterium
CTCTCGGTGGTCACCAGCGGGCTGTCTGCCGGCAGCGTGGAGGCCGTCAGGTTCACGTTGAGTCCCAGCTCGCTGGCGGCGCCGTGGTCGGCCATCGTCTGTATCGATTCGATGTTCACCGGCGGCGGCTGATCCACGAACGTCAGCGTCAACGACGGACGAAGCAGGAGCGTCGCCGCCTCGCGCGAGTGGAACTGGCGGGTGCCGTCCTCGGTGCTTTCGCTGCCCGCTTCTTCACGGATCACGAAGCCGAAGTTCTCGCTGGGATTCGTCAGATGCTCCTGAACGGCTGCGGTTACGTCGAAGCTGACCGCACCGTAGGCTCCAGAACTCAGCGAGGCGCTGTCAAAAGCGATCGGATCGGCGTACTGGGCGTCCAACGTGCCGTTCCAGTTGGGATTATCCGCGCCGGTGGCGCCGAAAGGCTTGGTCCAGCAGACTTCGTTGGCGCCTGCCCACTCGCCGTCAATGCCCGTCTTGGTGCCTTCACCCCAGTCGTGAAGCAGCTTGTGGGCGTAGAGCGTCTTGGCAACTCCGCCGGGATCGTTCCGCGAGTTGAAGTAGTCCAGTGTCAGACTCGCCTGCTGGAGGTACTTGCCCGCCTCCCAGCTCGTGTCCAGGGCCGTGAACTTGATCACGATGCTCCGGTCGTGGGTGGACTCGCTGCCATCGTAGCGGCTGGCTTCGAGCACATCGTGGGCGCCCGTGTTGTAGAGCGCCCGGTCTTGGATGATGTGGGCGTCGCGCGTCCCGTCATAAACTGTCTGGTCGGGATACTTTCTTCCGTCCTGGAAGACGAGCGTGCCGGGTTGCGGCCGGACGAGCGGCACGGGCTCGACGGTGAGCTCCACCTGAATGTATTGCGGGTTGTTCGTTGCGTTCGGATCGGTGATCGTGATCGTCGCCTGATAGGTGCCCTCGCCAAGCGGGGCCGTCGAATAGTTGACCGTGATCGTGTCGGTCTCGCCGTTGCTCGTGCCGGCTGGCGGATCGACATCGAGCCAAGTCACGTCGTCCGTGATCGAGTAGTTCAGGCTGCCCTCGCCGCTGTTCCAAACACTGAAGGTCTGACTCGATGCGCTCGTGCCCTGCTCGGTTGTGGGTGACAGCGTTGCGGGGGATCGGCCGATGAATGGCTCTCCCGCAGACGCCGTCTCCCGCAGCGAGAGATCGTCCACCATGATCCATATCGAGACCTGCGAACCGGTTGCCGTGAGCAGAAGTGCGTGGCCACACCACCAGTCCGTCTCGCGAGATTGAGCGTCAATGAGGTCCGCGGTCCAGACAATGGACCCGGCATTCGGATTCGACGTCTGGCCGCTCAGGTCGTAGCCGACGCGATAGCCGACGTCGGCATTCACGCCGTAGGTTTCGTACTTCATCCAGTCGTCCAACCGGTACTCTTTGCTCGGCGTCACCGAGACGGCTTGGCAAATGCCACCCGTCCACCCGCCCGAATTCTCGCCGAACTGCTGCGAGTACACACCTTCCCAGGCGTCGGCGGGATGGTCCCAGTTGTAGTCCCCGCAGCCCTCGTAGATAACCGGCTCG
>CAYGAN010000434.1:0-1527 GCA_964347585.1 uncultured Planctomycetales bacterium
GCTCGCCTGGGCACGGGCCGAGTCGAACATGCGCTGCGATTCTGGCTGTCGGTAGTGGCCGGCGCGCTGGGCTGGGCGCTCGGGCGCGCAATCGCCTGGTCCCGCAAGCAGCTCTCGCGGCCCGTGCAGAAGGTGCTTGTGCTTCGCACCGACGCGGTGGGTGATCTTGTCTTGTTCACCGGCGCGCTGAGGGCGCTGCGAGAGCTCTTTCCAAAAGCGCGAATCACGCTGATGGTGCCGCGCGAGTGCGCCGATCTGGTTCGCTGTGGGCTTCCGGTCGATCAATGCCTTTTCGTCTGCCAAGGGGCCAAGCGGGGGGCGCTGCGGCTTCGCTATGATCCGGTAGAACGGCTGCGGGTGATGCTGCGGCTCATGGCGGATGATTACGATCTGGCTGTCTATGGCGCGTACGCGCGGGAGCCGGTCGGCAACTTCCTGTTGCAGCAGGCCAGCGCCCGCCGGCGTGTCGCTTTCCGCGGCAACACGAACAACCAGTTCGCCTCGCAGCGCGATCGATCGGTTCGCAGCTTCGATCTAGTTGTCGAATCCGACCCGAGTCGGCCTCACGAGCTGGATCGTTATGGGGAACTAATTCGCGCGCTTGGCGGCGATGAGCGGTGCGTTCGGCTAGCAACTGCGCCACGGCTCGTCCCGCCGCCGGACGTGCAGCGCCGGGCCCGCGATCGGATCGAGAGCATTCGGGAAAAGTACCACTCGGCAAGAGCGGCGCCGGGCCTGGAGGCTGAGTTCCTTGGCCACTCGCGCCCGAAGGTGGTAGGCGTCGCGCCGGGCTCGATGTACGAGATCAAACGGTGGCCGGTCGAGCGCTTCGCCGAGCTGCTCGATCGAATCGCGGGGCGCGTGCAACTCGTAGCGGTCGCGCTGGGTGTTGCGGGCGAGCGGCACTTGGGTGAGTACCTTTGCGAGCGACTCGCCGGCCGCCTGGCGGTGCGCAACCTCTGCGGCAGGATGTCTCTGGCTGAATGTATCGCGCTGATCGGCGAGATGGACGCGCTGGTTGGCAACGACACATCCCTGCTGCACGTGGGGGTCGCGCAGAACGTGCCGACCATTGCGATCGTCGGCGGTGGCCATTTCGGACAGTTCCATCCTTGGGGCGATCGTCACCGCCACCGCGTGGTCCACGTGCCGATGGACTGCTATGGGTGCAACTGGCGGTGCATACATCCCGAGCCGCTGTGCATCCGGCAGATCACGGTCGCCAGCGTACTGGTCGAGCTCGAAGACATACTATGCCGAGACTCCGCGGCGCGTCGCTGCGTGCCCGCCCCGAGACAACCGGCGCACGCCTGAATCAGGGTGTGGACCTATCCATGCCGTGATGGCTGGCGAGTGCCGACGGTGATGGAGCGGCGATATTGCGGTCGGTTGAGGTGACCGGTCCTTGACGTGTGGCCGCTCCTTGACAGTCGCGGCTCGGCTACCCTTCGTTGCTCGATCGCCGTTCCGCGGTCGCGGCTCAGCGGGTGCCCCATCCTCGCGTAGCGAGGGTGGGGGACGGCCCAC
>CAYGAN010000435.1:0-1517 GCA_964347585.1 uncultured Planctomycetales bacterium
GGCGGCGCCCTCGATGACGATCAGGTCGTACCCGGCGAACTTGCGCTCCGGCCCGAAATTGCCCCCCGCGTTCGAGCAGGCGATCGCCCCGGTCAGCGCGCCCTTCGTGACGGCCATGAACCGCCCGCCGCACGCCGCCGCCGTGCCGGTCAGCGGTCCGGCCGCAAAGACGAGCTTGTTCCCGCCGGCGAGCGCATCGAGCTTCGGGGAGACCTCGTCGTACATGATCTTCGTGGCGAGGCCCCGCCCGCCGATGTATTGCCGGGCCAGCACCAGATCAATCGGCTCTTCGCGGATGCGCTGGCGGCTCAAGTCCACCCGCAATGTCTTTCCCGCGTATGCATGCATCACGCTCTGACCTCCTTTAGCGCGTCACGAAGACGGTCAGCAAACCCCTGCCGCAACGTGTCGGTGGAGCGCTCTTCCGGCTCGTATCGCAGCGCCTGGGGAACGCAGAACCGCACGCACTCCGGGTCTCCGCCGCAGAGGTCACACTTGCGCGCCTTGCCGCCCCAGTAGTTGATCGCCCCGAACGGGCAGGCCAACGCGCACACGCGACACCCCACGCACCGTTCTTCCAGCACGAGCACTGCGTTCGTATCAGCGTCCCGAACCAGCGCTGCCGAGGGGCACACAGCCATACACGGCGCGTCCTCGCACTGCATGCACACAACGGGGAAGTAGATCGCCTCTTGGGGATAGATCGCCACCCGCACATGCGACATGGACGGGCGGTACGCCCCGACGTGCTGCTCCGAGCAGACCAGCTCGCACAGCCGACAACTCGTGCACTTGTCGTGATCGATCGTCAGTACCTTGGCCATGAGACTTGCTCGCTTACAAGACGCTCCGTCCGGACGGGCAATGCCCTCGCAAAAACGAACTGCTTGCTAATCCGTACTTGGTAACGGCCTGCTTCAGGCGAGTCAAGTCTGCCAGCCCGCGTAACGGGGCCAGCCCTTTTTTCCGTTCGCACATGCAGCCGCCAGCGTCTCCTACTCCACGCGCTAGCGTTGCCGGAGCTGGGGCATGATCTGAATGCTGCTGCGCCCGAAATACCCGAAGAGAAGGCGCTGTCGGTCCGTCGGCTGTGTCACTCGTACGGGCTCGCCCGGCCCGCCGGCGTGCGAGAGTCAATTTGGCGTATGGCCTTGATCGTCCGCTGTGCCAGCCAGAGGCTGATCTGGCGCATAGTTCGTCTTGCGCGCGATGCCGTCACGTCAGCCGGGCCCTTCCCTCGTCGCCAACAGCCGCAGAACCCGACCGACGAGCTGATCAAGCGTGTCATCCGCAGCTGCGTCGATCCATTGCACGCTGCGAAAACTTCTGAACCATGTTCGCTGACTCTTTGCGAACCGGCGCGTGCCGATCTTGATCGACTCGACCGCGTCGTCAAGCGGCGTGCCCTTTTCCAGATGGTCGATGATCTGGGCGTAGCCGAGTGCCTGGCGCGCCTGTTTGCTGAGCGGCTTCGACTCGGCCAGCAACGAACGGACCTCGTCAACCAGGCCCAGTTC